>JBPPMB010000070.1:0-37652 GCA_051305855.1 Desulfuromonadales bacterium | reverse complement strand
AGTTTTCGTCCGGAAACGGCACTTTTCCGCAATCTCTGCGTCAATCGGCGGATTTGATTGTGCGGCGTAAAGGACTACGCCTCCGCTCAAATCCTTGATTTCCTTGACCTTGCGAAAAATTGCTCGTTTCCAGATCGAAAACCGTGCTTGTGCCACCCGAAGTTTCCGGCTGGACACGAACTGGGTGGCTGTTTGCGAAACGGCCCTTTGCCGCAATTGACAAGGGTTTCTCCTCTGGTAGGGCCTTGCTTGCCTGCGTGATTTCAAGCATTTTGAAAACTTCTCCTGCTGCTGCCTGTTTTTGTTGACTCAATATTTTGACCTTGCTATATTGCCTGGGATTTGACTGAAACATGTCTCCTTTTAAGCTGATCCGGAGAGGTCGGCAAGGGTGGCCCCAATGCATCACACACAACTTAATAAGACAATCTGTTCCTTTCCGTAATCTGCGGAGAGGTTTTTTTTTGCCCTAATCACGACGGGAGGAAGAACATGGCTCAGACTGATACTGCGATTCTGGACAAAGCCGGCATCGACCGTGCCATAACCAGGATTGCCCATGAAATTCTGGAATACAACAAGGGGAGTAAAAACCTCGTACTGATCGGTATTCGCACCGGCGGTGATCATCTGGCTCGTCTGCTTCAATCGCGCATCTGCGAGATTGAAGGCGTTGAAGTGCCGCTCGGCTCAGTTGACATTACCATGTATCGCGACGACCTGGCTGCGCGCGGCAATTTGCCGATCGGCAAGACCGATATCCCGTTCCCGCTTGATGACAAGCACGTTGTTCTGGTCGATGATGTTCTTTATACCGGCCGTACGATTCGGTCGGCAATGGATGCCCTGATGGATTTCGGTCGACCGAGCACGATTCAACTCGCCGTGTTGATCGACCGCGGCCATCGTGAACTGCCGATCCGTTCGGATTATGTCGGGCGCAATGTGCCGACGGCTCGTGAAGAGGATGTGGCTGTTACTTTTGATGAACGCAAGAACCCTTTTGAAGTTCGGCTGATCAAGCCATAATTGCCAGGGAGGAAAAATATGTCATTCACACACAAGCACATTCTCGGCATAGAACAGTTGGCCAAAGAGGATATACAGCTGATCCTGGACACAGCAGAGGCCTTTAAGGAAATCAATTCCAGGGACATTAAAAAAGTTCCAACCCTGCGCGGCAAGACGATTATCAATGCTTTTTTCGAAGCCAGCACCCGCACCCGACTTTCATTTGAGATCGCCGGCAAACGCCTCTCGGCAGACACGGTGAGTATCTCCGGATCGACCTCGTCGGTCGTCAAAGGGGAGACGCTTGAGGACACGGCGAAAAACATTGAAGCCATGGCTCCTGACATTATCGTCATCCGCCATGCTCACTCCGGAGCACCGCACTACCTGGCAGAGCGAGTCGCTTGCTCGGTTGTCAATGCCGGCGATGGTGCTCACGAGCACCCCAGCCAGGCATTGCTTGACCTGTTGACCATGCGCGACCACAAGGGCAGCATAGAGGGTCTCGAGGTGGCGATTGTCGGTGACATCACCCATAGCCGCGTGGCCCGCTCCGATATCTATGCCCTGTCGAAGATGGGCGCCAGGGTGCGCGTCTGCGGGCCTGGCACGATGCTGCCGATCGGTATTGAGCGCCTCGGCAATGTCGAGGTCTTTACCGATATGCGCGAGGCAATCAAGGACGCCGACGTCGTCATGATGCTGCGCATTCAGTTGGAGCGGCAAAGCAATATCATGATACCGAGTCTGCGCGAATATGCCCGTTTTTACGGGCTCAACCCGACCAACCTGCAACTGGCCAAAGCGGATGCCATTGTCATGCATCCCGGGCCGATGAATCGCGGCGTGGAAATCTCTTCAGTTGTCGCTGACGGCACGCAAAACGTCATTCTCGACCAGGTCGAGAACGGCGTAGCCGTGCGCATGGCGCTGCTTTATCTGGTCAGCGGTGTTGAATCGATGCAAACCAAATAATTATTTTGCTAAAGGGATAGGTGAAAAACATGGCGAGAATTCTGATCAAAGGCGGACGGGTTATCAGCCCGGCACAGAAGCTTGACGATACCTGTGATATCCTGATCGAGAACGGCAAGATTACTGCAATCGGCAAAGGGCTGGAGGCCAAGAACGCAGAGGTGATCGACGCCTCCGGCAAGGTGGTGACTCCAGGCCTGGTAGATATTCATGTCCATCTGCGCGACCCTGGTCTCGAGTACAAAGAGGATATCGTCTCCGGGACGCTCTCGGCGGTGACTGGCGGATTTACCTCGGTGGCCTGCATGCCGAACACCAAGCCGGTCAATGATAACCAGACGGTCACCAGTTATATTCTGAAAAAGGCTGCGGAGCTGGGTTACTGTCGGGTCTTTCCGATTGCCAGTATTACCAAGGGCCTCGACGGAGAATCGTTAACGGAAATGGGCGAGCTCAAAGATCTCGGTGTCTGTGCTGTTTCTGATGATGGCAAGCCGGTAAGCAACCCCCAGCTGATGCGCCGGGCAATGGAGTATGCCAGACCTTTTGGATTGACGATTATCTCCCATGCAGAGGATCTCGACCTGGTCGCTTCGGGCGTCATGAATGAGGGCCCGGTTTCCACGGAACTTGGTCTCAAGGGGATTCCCTGGGTTGCCGAGGATGCGGCCACGGCCAGAGAGGTGATGCTTGCTGAATTCACCGGCGCACACCTGCATGTGGCCCATGTCTCCACCAGCGGCTCGATCGAGATTGTTCGCCAGGCGAAAAAACGTGGCGTGAACGTGACCTGCGAAGCGGCTCCCCATCACTTCTCCCTGACCGATGAAGCGGTGCGCGGCTACAACACCAACGCCAAGATGAACCCACCGCTGCGCAGCGCGGAAGACATGGCTGCCGTTCGCCGGGGGATTGCCGACGGGACCGTTGATGCCATCGCCACTGATCATGCTCCACATCATATTGATGAGAAGAACGTTGAATTTCCTATTGCCATAAACGGGATAGTCGGCCTGGAAACGGCCTTGCCGTTGACCCTCAAACTGGTGGAAGACGGCGTGATCGATCTGCCGAAAGCCATAGAGTTATTAACCAGTGGTCCTGCCAGGGTACTGAACCTGCCGGTGGGACAGCTGGAAGAAGGTGGCGTTGCCGACGTCACGGTCATCGATCCGAACCTCGTATGGACTGTTGAAGCCCAGAGGCTGAAGAGCAAAAGCAAAAACACCCCGTTTGATGGTTGGCAAATGAAGGGTGCGGCAGTCTGCACCATCGTGGCCGGTAAAATCGTCTACAAGAGAGGTTGGATATGAAAGCAGCATTGGCCCTGGCCGATGGCAGGGTCTTTTACGGCCAGGCCTTCGGGGCCTCCGGAGAGATCTTTGGTGAGGTCGTTTTTAATACCAGTATGTCCGGTTACCAGGAGATTCTCACCGATCCGTCCTACCGAGGCGAAATTGTGACTATGACCTATCCGCTGATCGGCAACTGCGGCATCAATCGCGAGGACGTAGAGTCTTCACGGCCTCACCTGGCAGGATTTATTGTCAAGGAAGCCTGCGACATTCCCAGCAACTGGCGCTCTGAAATATCTCTTGATGCGTACTTGAAAAAAAACAACATCATCGGTCTTGCCGGGATCGACACCCGTGCCCTGGTTCGACACATACGAGCCAAAGGGGCGCAAACCGGCGTCCTTTCGACCATCGATACGGATTCCGGCAGCCTAATTGCAAAAGCCAAGGCGGCCCCGTCCATCGTTGGTCAGGACCTGGTCCAACACGTTACCTGCGAAAAAAGTTACGACTGGGAGGAGGGGGTCTGGAGCCTGGAAAACGGCTACGAGCATGCCCAGGGCCCGGCCCGGTTCAAAGTGGTCGCCTACGATTTTGGCATCAAGCGCAACATTCTGCGCAATCTGGTTAACAAGGGCTGCGCCGTAACGGTTGTCCCAGCCACCGCTTCGGCGGAAGAAGTCCTGGCGATGCAACCGGATGGTGTCTTCCTCAGTAATGGACCAGGCGACCCCGAGCCGATCACCTACGCCCAGGAGAACATCCGCAAACTGCTCGGCAAGGTGCCTGTTTTCGGTATCTGCCTCGGCCACCAGCTGCTCGCAATCGCTTTGGGTGGCAAGACCTACAAGTTGAAGTTCGGCCACCGCGGCGGCAACCAGCCGGTCAGGCGTGGAGATGGGCATAATGTCGAAATCACCTCGCAAAACCATGGGTTCGCCGTTGATGCCAGTTCACTGCAGGACGATGCGCTCGTCACCCATATCAACCTCAACGACAATACTGTGGAAGGCCTGCACCACAAAATCTTGCCGGCCTTTTCTGTGCAGTATCACCCTGAAGCTTCTCCCGGCCCCCACGACGCCAACTACCTGTTTGACGAATTCATCAGGATGATGGACGATTTTAAAAACGAGGCTGGGGACTAGGGGCTGGTGGCGGGTACGGCCTGCATAGCTCTCCGCAAGAGCGGCTTGATCTGAATTTATCCAGCCGCCAGCGATCAACAGCATACAAAAACAACGTCCGCAAGAGGTTCAAGGGTTTGATTCTTCCAGCCTCCAGCCTCCTGCGGCCAGCAACGGAATTGAACATGCCAAAAAGAACTGATATCAAGAAAATCCTGATCGTCGGTGCCGGTCCGATCGTTATCGGCCAGGCTTGCGAGTTCGACTATTCCGGCACTCAGGCTTGCAAGGCTCTGAAAGAGGAGGGGTTCGAGGTTATCCTGCTCAACTCCAATCCTGCCACGATCATGACCGACCCGGACTTTGCCCACCGCACCTATATCGAACCGGTGAACCCGGAGACCCTGGCGCGTATCATCGCCAAGGAGCGGCCGGATGCCCTCTTGCCGACGCTTGGCGGCCAGACAGCCTTGAACTGTGCCGTGGCTGTCGCCAAGGACGGCACGCTTGAAAAGTATGGTGTCGAGCTGATCGGCGCAAAACTGCCAGCTATTGAAAAGGCCGAAGATCGCACGCTGTTTAAAGCGGCGATGAAAAAAATCGGCATTGCCGTGCCGGAATCCGGCCTCGCGCACAATCGTCTGGAAGCCCTGGAGATCATTGAGCAGATCGGCTTTCCCGTCATCATCCGCCCTTCGTTCACTCTCGGTGGCACCGGTGGCGGAATCGCCTACAACATGGAGGAATACGAGCAGCTCGCTATGGCCGGAATCGATGCTTCACCGACCAACGAAGTTTTGGTTGAAGAATCGGTTATCGGTTGGAAAGAGTTCGAGCTCGAGGTCATGCGCGACACCGCGGACAACGTGGTGATCATCTGTTCCATCGAAAACCTTGACCCGATGGGCATCCATACCGGCGACTCGATTACCGTGGCCCCGGCGCAGACCCTGACTGACAAGGAATATCAACTGCTGCGCGATGCTTCAATTCGCATCATGCGTGAAATCGGTGTAGAAACCGGTGGTTCCAACATTCAGTTCGGCATCAACCCCGATGATGGCCGCATGGTGGTCATCGAAATGAACCCGCGCGTATCGCGCTCTTCAGCCCTGGCTTCCAAGGCGACCGGCTTCCCCATAGCCAAGATCGCGGCCAAGCTCTCAGTCGGCTATACCCTCGATGAAATCCGCAACGACATCACGCGTGAGACCTATGCGTCTTTCGAGCCCACCATTGACTACGTGGTTACCAAGATGCCGCGTTTCACCTTTGAGAAGTTCCCGCAGGCCGATGCCACACTGACGACCCAGATGAAGTCGGTGGGTGAAGCGATGTCGATTGGTCGTACCTTTAAAGAGAGCCTGCAGAAAGCCATGCGGTCGCTGGAGATCGACTCCTGCGGCTTTGAGAGTCGCCTCTTTGACGAATCCCTGGAAAATCGACGGACCCTCGATGAGTCCGAGCTGCATGATTTGCAGGACAAGCTCAGCATCCCGAACTGGGAGCGGATCTGGTATGTCGCCGATGCGATGCGGGCTGGTTTTTCCATCGATGAAATATTCGCGCTGACTTATATCGACCGCTGGTTCCTGCACAGCATCGCCCAGATCGTGGCAATGGAAGAACGCCTGGTTAAAGCATCCAATCTTCTGGAACAGCCCGAAGGCGAAGTCTTCCGCTCGCTGCTGCGCGAGGCTAAGCAGATGGGCTTCGCCGACCTGCGTCTGGCGCGGCTCTGGAATACCGGTGAGGACCGGGTTCGCGAACTGCGCCACCGCCTCGATATCCGCCCGGTCTACAAGCGGGTCGATACCTGCGGAGCCGAATTCGAGGCCTACACGCCATACCTCTACTCAACCTATGAAGAGGAATGTGAAGCGGCCCCGACTGATCGGCGCAAGATCATGATTCTCGGCGGCGGGCCGAATCGTATCGGTCAAGGGATCGAATTCGACTACTGCTGCGTGCATGGGGTCTTTGCGCTGGCGGAAGATGGTTATGAGACCATTATGGTCAACTGTAATCCGGAGACGGTTTCAACCGATTACGACACCTCAGATCGGCTTTATTTCGAACCTTTGACCTTTGAGGATGTGCTCGAGATCGTCCACGTTGAAAAACCGGAAGGGGTCATAGTCCAGTTCGGCGGCCAGACGCCGCTCAAGCTAGCCGTTGCCCTGGAAAAAGCCGGCGTACCGATCATCGGCACTTCCCCGGATGCCATAGACCGTGCTGAAGACCGGGAACGCTTCCAGGCACTCTTGAACAAGCTTAATTTGAAGCAGCCGGAAAACGGTATTGCCCGTTCCGTTGCCGAATCAGAGAAGATCGCCGAACGCGTAGGCTACCCGGTTGTGGTCCGTCCAAGCTATGTCCTTGGCGGCAGGGCCATGGAAATAGTTTACGACCAGCAGCAGTTGCGCAATTACATGAAATATGCCGTTGAAGCTTCGCCCGAGCACCCGATCCTGATCGACAAGTTTCTCGAACAGGCGGTCGAGGTCGACGTCGACGCGCTCTCGGATCGAGAGCAGGTGGTGATTGGCGGAATCATGCAGCATATTGAGGAGGCTGGCATCCACTCGGGCGATTCAGCCTGCGTGCTGCCTACCTATTCCCTGAAAGAAACGATCGTGGACGAGATCCGTCGTCAAACCGTTCTGCTTGCCCTGGAACTCGAGGTCTGCGGTTTAATGAATATTCAGTTTGCCGTCAAGGGTGACGAGATATACCTGCTTGAAGTCAATCCACGGGCCAGTCGCACGGTACCCTTCGTCTCCAAGGCCACCGGTCGGCCACTGGCGAAAATTGCCGCGCGCATCATGGCCGGTAAAACCCTCAAAGAGCTGGGAATCGACAAAGAAATCATCCCGAAACATATCTCGATCAAAGAATCGGTCTTCCCGTTCACCAAGTTTCCTGGCGTCGACAGCCTGCTCGGTCCGGAGATGAAGTCGACCGGCGAGGTTATGGGCATAGATTTCGAATTCGGCAAAGCGTTTGCCAAGGCACAGCTTGGCGCGAATGTCCGCTTGCCGACTTCCGGACAGGTCTTTGTCAGCGTCAAGGAAGAGGACAAGGCGGCAATCGTCGAACCGACGCGCAAGCTCCGTGACGCCGGATTCGAAGTCGTCGCCACCACCGGCACGGCATCCTTCCTGCGCACCTTCGGTATCGAGGCGGTCCCGATCAACAAAGTCAAGGAAGGACGTCCACATTGTGTCGACGCGATCAAGAACAACCAGATCACGCTGGTGTTCAACACCACGTTCGGCGTGCAATCGATCCTTGACTCTTATTCGATCCGCCGTTCGGCGCTCATGCAGAATGTCGCCTACTTCACAACCGTAGCTGGAATCCAGGCCGCGGCGGACGGGATACTGGCTCTGCAGCGGGAAAGTCTTGACGTTAAACCGATACAGGAGTATTATCCCACGAGAATCTAGGGTATTACTCATAGCCCTATCAGTTAAGACATTCATGTTCGGGCGGGTTTTCCCGCCCGAACAATTTTATTTAACAGAGCCTCTTGCAAAAGTCGGGATCGTCATGAGATCGAGCGAAAACGTTCTGCGCAAGGATGAGGACGATTTTGCGATGAAGACACCGCGCAGGGCGTTTGCAGCCGATCGCAATAGGTTACGCTTTTTGCAAGAGGCTCAACAGTAAGGAAGAAAGAGTTATGGCAGAAACCGTACCTATGACCCCGGAGGGACACCGCAGACTTCAGGAAGAGCTGAAGCACCTGATTCGCGTTGAGCGTCCGAAAGTCATTCTAGACATTGCAGAAGCACGCGCTCATGGCGATCTTTCCGAGAACGCAGAGTATGACGCAGCCAAGGAGAAGCAGGCGTTTGTCGAGGGACGCATCTCTGAGATCAACGGCAAGATGGCCCGCGCGCAGATTATTGATACTGCTGATATCGACTCTGATAAAGTTGTTTTTGGCGCCACCGTCAAGCTGTTTGATGTCGAGTCGGAAAGTGAAGTGGTTTATCGCATCGTCGGTCAGGACGAGGCGAATATCAAGCAGGGGCTCATTTCCATCAACAGCCCTGTTGCCAAGGCCCTGATCGGTCATCGCATTGATGATGAAGTCCATATCAATGTGCCTTCAGGCATTCGTATTTATGAGATTATTGAAATCCAGTACATATAGCAGGATATATCCGATGACCACTATCACTAAAGATATGACGTTCCATGAAGTGATGCGCAAAAGCCCTGACGTTGCAAAAGTCCTGGGTTCTTTCAATCTTGGCTGCGTCGGCTGCATGGGGGCTCAGCATGAGTCTCTTGAGCAGGGTGCCATGGCTCACGGGCTGGATGTTGAAGTCCTCCTCACTGCCCTGAACGCACTATTCGACTGATTCTCCCGTTCCTTCGTCAGCTTACTATCGGCCCAACTGCTACGTCGGACTCAGAGGGTAGGGGAGATGACCAAGGCATCTGCAAACCAATCCAGTCAACACCTGTCCACCCCTGTCGTTCAGCTTAAGGGGGTAGGGCCGCGCGTCGCCGAAAAACTCGCCAAGCTTGACATCCATACAGTAGAAGACCTCCTCTACGTCTTACCCTATCGTTACGAAGATCGCAGAGAATTCAGAAAGATAGCAAATCTGCGTGAGGGAGTGCATGAAGTGTTCGCCGGGGAAATCCTGGCCTGTGGAGAAGCCACAACCTCGCGCAGCCGCCGTAAGCTGTTTGAGGCTGTGGTCAGTGATGGCACCGGTCACATCGTTCTCAAGTGGTTTCATTATCGCAGGGACTGGATATCGAAACGCTTCGTTGTCGGTCAGCGTGCTGTTTTTACCGGTGAAGTCAAACGCTACGGTGCAATCCGCGAAATTCACCACCCCGACACCGAATTTCTTGCCCCGGATCAATCCCTTGCCGACTATCAAAGCTCCGATCCGCTGGCTTTTGGCCGGATTCTTCCGGTTTACCCGCTGACTGAAGGGTTGACCCAGTATGCAGCCCGCAAGATATGGAAACAGGCGGTCGATCTCTTTGTCCGCTATGTGCCTTCACATCTGCCTGATTCCCTGGTGAAAAAGCACAGCCTTTTGCCATTGGCCGAGGCACTGCAGCAGGTTCACTGGCCAGCCAATGACACCCGCATAGAACAACTTGAAGCAGGCCAGGGCCTGGCACTCCGCTCCCTGGTTTATGACGAATTTTTCTTTCTCGAGCTCGGACTTGCCCTGAAACGACGCGGTGTCGTCATGGAACCGGGGATCACTTTTACCGTCAACCATAAATACACCAAGCCGCTGGCTGCGTTGCTGCCGTATCGCCTTACAGAGGCCCAGCGACGCGTGCTGGGTGAAATCAAGCACGACCTGATGTCGGCGCACCCGATGAACCGTCTGATTCAGGGCGATGTCGGCTGCGGCAAAACCATTGTCGCCCTGATGGCTGCCCTGGTTGCCATCGAGAACGAAACTCAGGTCGCTATCGTGGCGCCGACGGAAATCCTCTCTGAGCAGCATTACCTGCAGTTCCATCGCTGGTTCGACCAACTCGGCTTGAAAGCCGCATTGCTGCGTGGCAAAATGCCGGCGGCCGAGAAACGGGAGATTCTCGAGGGACTCAGGACAGGGCAGATCCATCTGGTGGTCGGTACTCACGCCGTATTGCAGGAGGGCGTGGAATTCCTGAAGCTTGGTCTCGGCATTATCGATGAACAGCACCGCTTCGGCGTTCGTCAACGAGCCGTGCTTCGGGAAAAGGGTACCCACCCGCATATCCTGGTCATGACCGCCACGCCCATACCCCGGACCCTGTCTCTGACTGTCTATGGTGACCTGGCTCTGTCGGTGATCGATGAAATGCCGCCCGGACGCACCCCGGTCGATACGGTGGTAGCCACTGACGCACAGCGGGGACAGGTTTACAGCCGCATTCGCCGGGAGATCGAAAAAGGCCGCCAGGCTTATATCGTCTACCCGCTGGTTGAAGAATCAGAGAAGAGCGATCTGCTGGCAGCGACTGAAGAGTTTGAAAAACTCAAGGATGAGATCTTCACGGATGCACGACTCAGCCTGCTGCACGGGCGTATGAAGCCGACCGAAAAAGAGGAGATCATGACACGCTTCAAGATCCGTGAGGTCGACATTCTGGTCGCCACCACGGTCATTGAGGTCGGCATCGATGTCCCGAATGCTACAGTTATGCTGGTCGAGCATGCCGAGCGTTTCGGCCTGTCACAACTTCATCAGTTGCGTGGGAGGGTTGGCCGGGGCGAATCTGGAAGTTTTTGTATTTTAATGAAATCATACAAGTGCAGTGATGTTGGTGAGAAACGACTTGAAGTTATGTGCGCCACCAATGATGGTTTCCGCATTGCCGAAGCCGATCTGGAAATCCGAGGTCCCGGTGAGTTTCTCGGTACGCGCCAGAGTGGGCTGCCGGACTTCCGCGTCGCCAATATCCTGCGCGATGGACGCATCCTCGAAGATGCCCGGCAGGACGCTTTTGCCTATGCCGAGAGTCATGAGTTAAAAGGGTCGCAACAGATACAAGCTGTTCTCAAAGAACGCTGGGGCAGTCGTCTCGAACTGGCCAGCATCGGTTGATTCAGGGCGGAAGCGGGGTGGCAAGCCTGATCCGGTAACTTGTGACAGCATGGATCCTGGAGACAGCAGCAGAAATGCTATGGACTCTTTTCCAATCTTTCTCTGGCCTTGGTCAGCTCCTCCGCCTCTTCAGGGAAAGTCACCGGGAGAATCAGGGCCTTTTCCAATTGAACCCTGGCGTCCGCGGCACGGTCCATGCGATTGTAAACCTTGTAAAGGTTGTAACGATGGGAAATTCGGTCGTGCAGTTTGATGGCCTGCAGTAAAAGTTTTTCGGCCTCTTCCAGTGAGGCACTCGGTAACTCACCATAGATCATGTTCGCAAAGATCCTGGCAAAAAACCCCAGCCCTGACATTTTATAGTGCCAGCGGCTCAGCACGAGATAGGAAATGTCGTCATCAGGTGCGAGGATGATTGCTTTTTCGATGTTCTCCTTGATCTCCCTGGAATCTTTTACCTGGGTTTCCGTGTCAGTATGTTTCGACTGGGCTCCCAGGGCGATTGCCAGCCACTTGTAGCCATCACTTCTGTCCGGGATTACTGTAATAGTCGCCCGGGCGTATTTCTCTGCTTCCTGGAAAAATCCCAGGGCGTCTTTATCGAGTTTCGCCAAACGTCCCATCTCGTACTGTGCACGGGCCATCCTCCATAGGGCATCCCCGTAGTCGGTGTCCTCTGCTGAGAATCTCTGTAGAGACTCCCAGGCTTGCATATTCTCCCCTTGTGCCAGTAATTCATCGACTTTTTGCAAGACGGTTTCTTCATACTCCTGGCATGACGCATGGCCTGCGCTCAGAAGTGTCAGGATGACTGTGATCAGCATGCAAGCCCGGTTGCGAATGCTCATTTCAAAGGTTCCATATCATGGTCAGGCACCCGCAGGCACGTTGAGAGTTGACTGGTCGGCGACGAGCTTGATCTCCCCGGACGAGATCTGAAAAACCCGATCGGCAACCTCTACCAGGGCGGCTTGGTGACTGATTGCCAGAATGGTCAATTGTCCGCGCAGTTCCTTCAAGGTCTGGCAAATTTCCGCTTCGGTTTCTGGATCGAGGGCGCTGGTTGCTTCGTCGAGAATCAGCAGCTGCGGCCGGTGGACCAGGGCCCTGGCAATGGCAATCCGCTGACGCTGCCCGCCGGAGAGCTTGGAACCGCGTTCGCCGACGATCGTCTGCACCCCTTCGGACATCTCGCAGACAAAATCCCAGGCGCCTGCACCTTTCAGGGCCTCTTGCACGTCCGCCGGGCTGAAGGAGGGTTCGCCCAGGGTCACGTTGGCAAAGATCGAGTCATGCAGCAGGATGGTGTCCTGCGGGACATAGCCGATCATGTGCCTCCAGCTGCGCAGGTTCAGTTCCGGCAACGGCGTGCCGTCAATCAGCACCCGTCCCCGGACGGGCTGAAAGAGTCCGGTGATCAGGTCAACCAGCGTGGTTTTCCCTGAACCGGACGGTCCGATGATGGAGGTGAATGAGTGGCACGGGATCTCGAGGGAAACCCCTTTCAGGATCATCCGCTCGCCGTAGCCGAATTCGACCTGGTCCATGGCGATCCCGTGTTCCAGGGTCGCCGTCATGTCCCCACCCACTGGCTCCACGTGCTCCTGTGCCTTGTTGATCTTTTCCTGCAGCGACCAGTAGGCGCTTTCACAGATCGCCATCTCCTGGTATTTGCGCTGCACCTTGCCGGCCTCGTTCAGCATACGGGCCATCAGGAAGATCAGCACCATAACTCTGGCCAGATCCATGTTCAGGACCACCAGCATCATGTAGAGGCCGGCGATCACCAGCAGCGTCAGCAGGGGATCCTGGACACCGCGCAGGGCAGCCTTGCTGAAGACCTGCTTGCGCAGCGCCTTGTTGAGTTTCAGGGTGTCTGAAGAAAGCAGTTCGTCCGCCAGATTTTCCCGTCCCATGGCCTTGAACGCTTTCAGCGACTGAAGACTGTCGGAGAGTCGTGCCAGCAGTGACTGCAGCAGGCTGGTCTGCTTCCTGCCAGCGCGTTTAGCCGTTGCCACCAGTTTAGAAAGCAGCAGCAGGACGACGGATGCAGCGCTCATGAAGAGCAGCGTGGTTTTCCATGAGACCAGCAGGGCTACGATGAAATAGGCAAGCACCTGGATCGCCATGGCCAGGGCGGTCGTGGCGTGCAGGTAGGCCGTCGAGGCGCGCATTACCTCGGTGCCGGCGGCATTCGCCATGCTGCCGACCTGCTGGTTGAGGAAGTAACCCCAGCGCGTGGAGAGCAGCGCCCGCAGCAGGGCCAGGCGCAAGTCGGTGGCCACGTGGGCGACCGTGTAACCGACCTTGCGGTCGGCAACCAGGATCAGCATGCTACGCAGGAACGCCCCGACCAGAATGACCATTAATAATGAAGCGACGGTCACGGAGACGCCAAAGTACGCGAGGATCGTGCCGATAAAATCGCTCGTGCCCTGAGCTGTCACCGGCTTGGCTGCATCTCCCGCAGGCAGGTCAATGGCTTTTTGCAGTAGCGGCAACAGGGCGGTCAGGCCGATACCCTCGACCACCCCTGCCATGATCAGCGCCAGCAACATCATCAGGCTTTGTTTGGGGTACGACCGTGCAAATTTCAGCATTAAATGCATTTTGGGTTAATCTTCTTTCAATTGGATCGGTCCGACTTGTCTCTCAGTGTCCAGCCGTTGGCGATGCGCGCTGGTTTATGTCATGCTCCTGCAGCATAACCTGTCCGGTTCTCTGGTGTTGTGAAGATAATCGTCAGATCAGAGCTCCTATGTCGATGACATAGCGGGTTTCTGCAAGCCTTCAGGCTACTGCAGCGGTCCTGTTGAAAATACTGTAATTGCTGCACTTATATCACGATAACCCCTATGGCAAAAGCGGAGAATGCATTTTCCCGGGGGCGGTCGACTGTCCTGCATCAGAAGGCGGACGGGCCAGCCATGCCGTATTGTGCCAAAGACCCTGAGCGTGCTCGGAGTGAACAAGAGCGATAGCGCAGGTTCAGGGTGTTGTGGAGTTTACTCACAGTCGTTTTCATGGCTCTCTTCCGTGTTAGAATTTGACACCGATCGGTGACTGATGTAAAAGTGCGAAGCTGATCCAATGAATGCAGCATGTCTGCTGCCGCCCTTCCGAAGTCCCACAACTGTTACCCTGCAACAAGCAACCCGCTAAATCATTATTATTCTGGAGGAGCCTATGCCGGTCGGAGATAATCTGGAAATTGGTAACGCCAATTGGAGGTTTCGTGGCGAGGTTGTTGAGAAATTCGATGAGCATGTAGCCAGGTCTGTACCGCTCTACCGGGAAGGGCATGAGCTCATTTGCCGGTTGAGTGACTACTTCATTAAAGACGGCTCCACCTCCTACGAACTGGGGTGCTCTACCGGTGAGCTGACACTCAGGCTCGCTGAACGCAACAAACACCGGGAAAATGTCCGGTTTGTAGGCATCGATGTGGAACCGGAGATGGTCGAACTGGCTCGTGATAAGGCTCGGAAAAGAGGGATAAAGAATGCCTTTTTCGAGGTGGATGACGCGGTCTTGATGGGACTGGAGCCAACGGATTTTGTGGTGTCCTATTACGCCATACAGTTCATACGTCCGAGTGTAAGGCAGGATTTGTTCAACAAAATATACCAGGCCCTGCAGTGGGGTGGAGCCTTCCTGTTGTTCGAAAAAGTTCGGGCAAATGATGCACGTTTCCAGGACATCATGACCGGGCTTTACACCGATTTCAAGCTGGAGCGGGGGTATACGGCCGAGGAGATAGTCGGCAAGAGTCAAAGCCTGAAGGGGTTTCTTGAGCCGTTCTCCACCCGGGGCAACCTCGACCTGTTCAGTCGCGCTGGGTTTGTCGATATCATTACTGTTATGAAATATATTTGCTTCGAGGGATTTTTGGCGATCAAGTAATTCTTCCAGATAGCTTGTTTGATCTTCCGCCGGGCTCAACATTGAAACACACTTCAAACGCAGAAATTGTTTGAAGAACGGGCCATTATTAATTTAATGTAAAAAATTGGTAACTATTCACCACCTTTGCAGGAGCGGCTTTAGCCGCGAACAATATGCCTGAAGGCCACTCCTGCGGCGTCATTCCGGCATGGTTTTAGCCGGAATCCAGATTTTGCAGAGTTCAAAGCCTGGATCCCCTACAACCCCCGGGGATGACGACCCTTGGACTACAGGTGAATAGTTACAAAAATTGTTCGTGTTATGGATTGCCGGTTACTTAATATATAAATATTTTTATCTCTACAGGAAGTCTTTATTTTGGCTGTCTCTTCTGAATCGACATCTGAAACTTCTCCAGATAAATACTTTCGGGTCTTCTGGTGTGGGCCGGACTGCTCCCCGCGCCACTTGCGCGATATCCTGGAGGAACGGATACATGCGGTCCCATCCGGTGGCGACATTCTCTGGGTAACCTACTATTTCAGGGATGAAGGCCTGGCGGAGGCGCTTCTGCGAGCAAGCCGTCGTGGCGTCACGGTACGGGTTGTTCTCGAGGGGAAGCCACGTTCTCAAAGAGCCAACCGTTCCGTTCTAAGACTTCTGAAAGGCGAAGATGGCTTGGGGGATGGACTGCGTGTCCTTTGCCATAATATGATTGGACATCGTTTCAGGAGAAGTCGACTTCATGAAAAACTTTACTGTTTCAGCCATCCTCAGCCCCACGTGCTGGTGGGTACGTTCAATCCTTCCGGAAATTTCCCTGAAGACCCGACCATTATCAGTGATATAGGCGATCAGGACCGTGGACACAATGCTCTTGTGGAACTTGCTGACCCGGTCCTGGTTCGGGAACTTTTTTGCCACGCACAACGCTTGTTCTGCTCGATGCATGGGCCGTGGGAGCGTTTCCTGCCTACCAGCAACAGGGTCATAACTTCAGGGAAAACCCGTATTATCTTTTTCCCGAGATTGCGAAGTAAAGAGCTCTATCGTCTATTTTCGGGGCTTGGTGATGGCAGCAGATTGAGGATTGCGGTTTCTCATCTCAATGACCCAGGGATATGCAAACACCTGTTTGCTCTAACGCGTCAGGGAGTCAATATCGAAATTTTAACCCACGATACTGAGCGGCGAGTTCCCTCCTGGGTTGAACGTGAAATGCTGCGCAATGGTGTAATGTTCAAACGTTACATACATCCGGAAGGCTTGCCTATGCATAATAAATTTATGCTGATCGATGCCCCCGAACGCCAGGTTGTGACTTTCGGGAGTCTGAATCTTTCTGTGCGATCCCTGTACACAAATCATGAATTACTGGTAATCAATGAAGACCCTGAGCTCTATCACATATTTAGTCAACGCTGGGATGAAATGTCGAGGGAGATCGAGACCTGGGGCCGTTGATAGCAATAACACGACTTTTCCCCGGGCTGTTGCCAAAACGATAAGGTTGGCTTGACAGGGATTGCGGCATCCTGTAAAAAATGGCAGATTTCTGCAGAGAATCGGCGGCAGTGGGGTATTCGAGCATGTCGGCACAATCCTCTCAAAGCACATTCCTGTCACTTGCTAAAAGCAATTGCCTAAGAGCAACCTACTGATAGGATCGTTGAAATGGCTAAAATTCTTATAGCAGTTGATCACAAGTGGCGTGACTTGGCTGGCCATGTTTATGCTGGGCTGCTGCTTGAGCAACTCGGACATGTCGTTCATTATGTAAGAAACAATCTGGAGAAGAACTATATTCCCACCATAAAACCAGACCTGGTATTAATGAATCACCTTATCCCTCCCAAAAAGCAGGAGTTTGCCAAATATCTGCAAAGACAAAATATTCGTGTTGCCATCATGCCTACTGAAGGCATGCCAACATTGGATGTAATGCGGAATCATATGGGGGGGAAGGATTGCGATTTGAGCGGTGTGGATCTCCATTTCGTTTGGAACCAGCCCATGGCTGACATCCTGCGGAAGAATCAGACCTTATCTGATGATAAAATAGTCGTGGCGGGTGTTCCTCGCTTTGATTTCTATAGAAAACCATTAAAGTCAATCCTTTTAGCCAAGCCTGCTTTCCTGAAAAAATACGAGCTGGATTCCCGTTACCCGTTGGTCACTTTTGCCACCAACTTCACCCAAGCATCATTTCACACGTCCAATCAGGACTTCTATGTAAAAAATGCCAAAAAATATGGACGCGACAAAGTCTTTGAGGAAGTTTACGGCGACCTTGGTGATGTTCCAAAAAGGGATTATTTGTCCAGGGAACTTTTCCTCGACGCCTTCATCACTCTCGTGCAAAACTTTCCTCAAGTCAATTTTGCCCTGAAACTCCACCCCACAGAAGACCACCAGTTTTACAAGGATCTGATCCGCAAGAATTTATCCTCTTCTGCCAGCAGGGTGAGAATTATCGCTCATGAGTATATTTGGGATGTTCTCAATGCAACCGATATAGAATTGAATCGCTCCTGCACAACAGCTATCGAATCATGGCTTCTTGGCAAGCCGACAATCGAGATGCAGCTTAACCCCGACGAGTATTATTTTTCTCCAGAATTTGCTTCCGGCAGTGACATGGTCAGATCTTCCGACGAGCTGATTGAGAAGGTTTCTTACTATCTTGCAGGATCCTCAATTCCTCAGAACCTTCAGGATGCCAGGGATCAATTCCTCCGCAAGTGGTGCCATTCACCTGATGGCACGTCAACCAGGACAGTGGTCGATCATATTCATCATCTCCTTAACGATAGACATTGTCTCCGCAACCCGGGTGATGAACTGCCCGCGGACTGGAAACGAAGAATCTACTATTATCTTCTGACCATGGGAGACCATTTTGGCCACGACCTTCGTGTCTATGGGCTGAGGAACACGTTGAGCAGGAACTATGTAGATAAACTGGGCCGATTCGACAAATATTTCCATAAACGAGATATTGCAGAGTGGCAACAGCGTCTCTCTCTGCCGACCGACCACAACTAACTTTTATGCTGTGATGCAGCCCCCTGGTCGAATCGGCCCCGAAGCGCCTCTGTCCTGTCCAGGCAGAGCATGTCGGGAAGGAACTAATATGGCCCAAAAAATACTCACTCTCAATAATGGAAGCCGCTGTCAAAATTGGGGGTTGCAGGCGTGCACCGAAGGGTTGCTGCATATCATCGCACAAGAAAACGCTTATGTGGATTTAATGCACTTTGATCATGCTTATATGCATCGAAGGTATTCTTTCGAGCCGAGATTTTTGGGCGGCAAGAAACTTTTTGCATACGACAGCCGGGTAGCAAAAAAATACTTTCCGGTATTTCATGTGCTCCCGCGCGTGGCTGACGAATTCGAATTTACTGCCAATTTGTGGCTGCAAGGAAAGGGAGGGCGTGGCGCAGACGAGTTCCTAGAAAAGGCACGCGGAGCAGATGCAGTCATCTTTAATGCCGAGGGAAGCACCTATCGCGACAATAATATCTGCGCGCTCAAGGGCCTTTTCATGCTCTGGTTTGCCAAAACGAAACTCGGCAAAAGGGCCTTGTTTCTTAACGGAAGCGTCACCTTAACGAGAGTGGACGCTACCTTACCAGCGATGGTCAAGAAGGTGTTCAGTGCCATCGACATGGCGGCTGTGCGCGAGCCGGATTCCTACCAGAACATCCTTGAGTACTACCCGGAGTTGGAGGGTAAAATATGCATGGTTCCTGACTCGACCTATGCGCTTGAGCTTGAGCAACGAACGCTGGGGGATTGCAAGTTTCTTGACCTGGATTTCTTTGCATTAAGCCTCAGTATGCTACCGGTGGATTTTCGCAGGACAAGAGGCACTTCGTCGCTCGTTCACATGATACAAGAACTCAAGAAGATCGTTCCTAACGTGGTATTGCTGGGCAAGGATAAGGAAGACCAGATACTCAACGATGCAGCACAGCTCACCGGGTCATTCTTTATCGGTCCCTCCTACGATTATCAGAGTGTTTTGAATATCCTCAAACGCGCTAAATTCATTGTTTCAGGCCGATATCATAACGCGATTTTCGCAACCAAGGTGGGATGTCCTGTGATCCCACTGCACACCTCGTCGCAAAAGATATACGGTCTTGCTTCGTTGTTCAACGGGATCATGCCAAAACCTGTTGATCCTACCGACCTCTGGAGTGAGGAAAAGCGGGTGCTCAGCCACGCCAGCGCGATTCTCGAGCAAGGAGATTCGCTGCGCACCGCATACCAGAAGCGTGCGGCAGAACTGCGAAAGGAAGTACTCCGCTTATCAGGGAGCATTCGCGATATCCTGGACAAAACCACTGCTGTCCAGGAACGAATAACGTGATCCAGCCGGCCGGCAGTCCCGAAAGACAGGCCCCGGCTGTTGACGGGTGAGAATCGGCCTGCCTGATCATAAAAATCAAGACGGCCACTCTACTGGTTTTCTCATCCGCTGATGTTGAAGATATGTCGTGAGTGGGCAGAGACCTTGATGGACGCAAAGCGATTGAGCTGTTTTCTGAAACGTTCTACGCGCCGCTCAATATCGGCCACGCTAAGTTCCGGGAAGCGATGATCGTGATAGGCTCGTCGTTTGGACCCGGAACGGTTCATGTTGCTCTGTTTAAGGGCCGTCCTGACGTAGCATTTCAACCAGCCGATTGTGCGGGTCAGGGCCGCAGGCGGCGACGGTGCATGCTGGTCGTAACCAGAGGCCATCAGGACATCTACCAGCCGCTCGCAGGCCAAAGGACCCTCTCGTGCAGTCAGGTAGTGATCAATGAGCGCCTTGCGTTCCTCTCCCCCGGCAGCAGCTTTTTCACCAGAAAGGATCTGGCCAAGGGTCAGTTTGAGTTCGTCGAAATTAAAGCACTGGTAGCTGAGCTTGGTCGGCAGGCCCTGCCAGTCGTAGTCGTAATACTTGTTGAACGTGGCAAGATAGGAAATGGCCGGAACTCGCAGCAAATAGGCTTCGGCGCCCGTAGTACAGCCGTTGTGGATCATTGCCTTGCAAGCCAGCAGCCAGGGAATGATGTTGCCGGAGTTGTCGATCTTGATGTTTTTGAAACGGGTTGCAAGCTCGTTGTAAATATCATGGTTCTCGCTCGGGTGCGGGCGGATCACAATGGTGTAGTCGGGAAAAGCCAGGCGCAGAGCCGGTATCATTTGCAGGAAATCATCAAGAATCGCCAGTTTATGATCATGCAGACCGGTTGCGAACTCCAGGGTCATCCCTTTGCCCGCCTGACCGAATTGCGGTGTTTCGCCTGTCCTGGCTTTTGAAACGAATAGTCCAAGGCCGGGGATAAACGGGTTCACGTCGAGAAAGTTCGTGTTGACGAGAATAAAGTCGCCATATTGTTTTTGCAACAGCTCGACCTGGTCGTCGAAGTACCCCCGCAGTTCCGGTCGGAGCATATCGCCGCGAGGATTGCCGACAATGTGAATCGGCGTGGTTGCTGGCAGGTGCGGGTATTGCCGGAACAGGTCCGCATTCTCCTGCCCCCAGCAAATCAGGTGTGAAACCAACGGTACCGTTACTGGTGAAAGGCGTAGGGGGAAATAGATTTCTGCAGGTGGATGGACGAGAGCTTCTTCGTCCCAAGCGATAATTTCATGGCCGAGAAGGCGTAGAATCCGAAACATTGTGTTGCTGAGTTTGCGCATGCTTTTTGCGAGATAAATCCCTCGGGGTATGGCGTTCATCTTGTAATGCACATACCCCCGAGATCCCATGATAACAGGAAACCCGCGTTCGGCGGCGATACAGGACAAGAGAATTTTTGCATCCAATTCACGCACCTGATTCTCAACTGGAATAATAAGGGGCGTCGCAAATCCCTTCATCTTTGTATCCCGTTCCTGCAAAACTTGATCATCAACTCCAAAAAATGTCCGGAATATTCTCGTTGGCAATTGAAAAATGTCAGATTAGTTCCTGTTGTGATCTGCGTGAGAGGCACAGATTAACTCGCATATGTCTCGTACAGCCCCCATCCCCCCGGCATATTGTGAAGTATACCGGACCGCTGCAGTGACAGCCTCAACTGCGTCGGCAGGGCAAGCAGAAAATCCTGATATGTTCAGACAGTCAAGGTCATTGATGTCATCCCCAATGTAGGCTACCTCAGTCAGGTCAACCCTTAATGCGCACGTAAGGGCTTCAAGGCATTTCTGCTTGTTGACAACCCCAACAAAGCAGTGTTGTATTCCGAGTTTGCTGGCACGTGCTGATACAATGGGTGAGTTTTCACTCGTTATAATCGCCACCTCTACTCCCGCTTTGCGCACCAGTTCGAGGCCCTTGGCATCTCTCGTGTTGAATTTTTTAAGTTGATCTCCCTCCGCAGACCAGTACATCCCGGCATCAGTGAGGGTGCCGTCAACATCAACAACCAGCAATTTGATCTTTGCCAGGGTCTCGTGCAGAGATTGTGTGTTTCGAGCAAGCAAGGCGCGTTCGACGAGCGCCCAGTCCTCCTGTTCATCAATTTCAACAGCGCTTTCAGCGGCCATTTCGTAAATACTGATACGGCCTCCCAATCGACAGCTTGTGCGCTCCAGGATAGTGCGTTTCGTAAAGTAAAACGCGCCATTTTCCATCAGGCTCCCGGAAAAATCCTGACGTCTAGGTCTCTGCAAAGGAGTGTAGTTCAAAGCTGTTCCGTCATCGTTCCAGAAGAACCTCCTGGTTCGCACAGCGGTTAAGAGTGAGTCATAACAACCTGACTTGAAAATGCTTTGAGCATTGCGAAAATCTTCAGGCTGAACTAAAGGCGAAGTGGCCTGAATCGTCGCCAGCACATCAAAGTCGAATGCCTGAGCCGCATGCAGCATAACCGATTCGGTTGAGGCCTCATCCGTAGCCAATTCGGCAGGGCGCTCCAGAATTTCCACCTGCAAATCGAGTCCCTGTACAACATCGGCAATTCTGGGGGAATCTGTGGAAACGACAACTTTATTAAAAACCCCTGACCGGCAAGCGGCCTCCAGGACCCATGCACATAAGGGTTTACCGGCAATCAGACGAATATTCTTGTCAGGAATGCTTTTGGAGCCACCACGGAGGGGTACGAGTGCAACATAATTACCCATTAACCATCCTCTTGAGCTTGGCTCTCTGCACCGCCTCAATCGGCAGAATCTCTTCACTTTTGTAAGTCATGGCCTTTGAAACATTGGTCAAGTCACGGCACAGCCGCCTCATACCGTCAGGTTCCAGACTGGCTGCGTGGTCAGTCCCTTTCAAAGTGCGGTCCAGGGTAAAATGACGTTCGAAATAAGTCGCCCCCAGTGCCAAAGCGGCCACATCTACAGCAATGCCGAGATGGTGGCCCGAAAAGCCGATGCCGCGCACAACTCCACCAAACGTCTCAGCCAGTCTTTTGATTTCATACAGGCAGACATCTGCAAAGGGTACCGGATAACCTGAGGTACAGGCGTAGATGACCAGGTCCTGATGGCGCCCGGCTTTTTGGAACATACTGACAATCTGCACCTCTTCAGCATGTGTCGTCATGCCGAAGGAGAGATGTATTTCGCCTGGGTAGTTCACTATAAGCCACTCAAGCAATCCATGGTCCAGGTTGCACGCAGAAGGGATCTTCAGCATCTTCGGCTCAAGTGTAGCAATCTCCCTGGCAGCTGTCAGATCCCACACCGAAGTGCTGTATTCAGCGCCCCATTCCTCACACCAGGATTTGAGCTGCCGATGTTGTTCAATGTCGAACTCGAGAAACTCGCGATGCTCGCCATATGTTGGTCCGTAAGAATTCGCCGGGTTTGGGTGGGGCGCGTGGTATTCCTCAGGAGTCAGTAATTCGCGGTTTGTGCGCTTTTGAAATTTGATGACATTTACTTTGCAAAATTGCGCTGCAACCTTGATCATCTCATGGGCGATATCCATCTTGCCCATGTGATTGCAGCCGATTTCGGCGATATGCTTGGTAAGCATCGGATCTCCTTTCGGATCGTGAATTAAGCTGTCGGCTCGCAGGATCGATGCCCTATTGATGCGCAAGTCCAATGCAGCAATTTACTCTGACGCCATCATCAAATGGATTTCAGCGAAGACCTGAAGAATATGATCGACCTGCTCGGTGGTATGGGCAGCACTCATGCTGCAGCGCAGCAAACTCATCCCTGCGGGCGCAGCAGGGGGGAAAACCAGGTTGACATAGATGCCTTGATCAAGCAGGGATTTCCATGCGAGCAGAGTCTTTTCTTTGGTTGGAACACGAATTGCGACAATGGGACTGATATCCGGACCGAGTTCAAAGCCCAGCTGCTTTAAACCATGATAGAGGCGTTCAGCATTTTCCCAGAGCCTGGTGCGCAGTTCCGGCTTGTCCTGAATAACGCGCAGGGCCTGGCGTACAGAGGCAATGGTCGATGGTGACGGCGATGCTGTAAATACATAGGAACGGCTGACATAGCGGACCAGATCCAGTTCAGGGTGGTTGCTGACGCAGTAGCCGCCTATGGAACCCAGACTTTTACTGAATGTGCCGACGATAAAATCGACATCCTCCTCCACGTCAGCTGCTTCGGCCATACCCCGTCCATGTTCGCCCAAGACTCCCATGGAATGGGCCTCGTCAACCAACAGCCATGCACCATATTTGCGTTTCAGGGCGGCGATCTCTTGCAGCGGAGCACAGTCGCCCAACATGCTGTAAATGCCTTCGACAATGATCAGGGTGTTTTGGGTTCGCGAACCCAGGCGCGCCAGTTTTTTCTCCAGGTCCTCCACGTTGTTGTGGCGGAAACGGATCATTTCGGCACCGCTCATCCTGCAGGCATCATAGATGCTCGCATGGGAGTCGCCATCCAGCACTATGACGTCGCCGGGTCCGGCCAGAGAAGAGATCACGCCAAGGTTCGTGACAAATCCGGTAGAGAAGACAATCGCATTGCTGCACCCGTAAAAAAGTGCCAACTCTTTTTCCAGGGCACGATGTCCCGAGAAGGTTCCGTTCGCCATTCTGGAGCCGGTCGTCCCGGTCCCTTCCTTGAGCAAGATCTCCCGGGCGGCTTCTACACACTGGCTGTCAAAGGTCAGGCCGAGGTAATTGTTCGTTCCGGCCAGAAGAACCCGTTGACCGCAGATAGAGGCTTCTGTAGAGGAATAAATTTCGTCGATGACCACGTTGAAAGGGTCAACTCCGGTAGGGAGGATTGCTTTCCTGGTCTCCGCAATAGCGTTTAATTTATCAAGAATTCCCATTAACTAGTCTCAATAATATGTTGAATCTGCGTTGCAAGATCCTTGACAGTCTGCAGCTCAGACAAGCTGTTTAACGGATAGGTAATATCGAAAACATCTTCTACGTCATTCAACATTTCCATGACCCTGAGCGAATCAAATCCCAGGTCATTGACTAGCTCAGTGTCTTCGTGTATGGGCCCGGGTTGGGGAGCGTATTTCTGAAGAAGGACGGCGACCTGCTGAAATATGGCTTCGTATTGAGCAGTTGGCATAACAGGCAAAACTCCAGTTAATAAATAATATCTTAAGGGAAAAGGCGCTTCATCCCTTCGCTGAACAGGATTCGGGGTTGCCAGTCGACAGCCCTGGATATGGCCGTATTATCACAAACCCAGTCTGGGTGGAAGATCTCCCTGACCTTCCCCGGTGTAAGCATCGGAGGATAACCAAGCAGGCGGGCCAGGCAGTGGTTGCCGAGGGCGATCAGTTGCAGCAACGAGCGGGGGACTGCCAGTCTGTGTGTTTTCTTGCCGTTCAGCTGGCTGGCAATCTCTGCAATTTGCAACCAAGTATAGCCATCAGGATGCCCGTCATGCAACTCAAAACATCGTCCTTCCTGAGCAGGCTCAGTCTTCAGCAGACAGTTGACTGCCTCAGCCAGATCATCAACGTAAAGGAGAGAGAATCTCCCGTGCTTCGCTCCGATCACTGGGACGAGACCGCGCCTGACCAGTTGCAGCAAGGGCCGCATCTCACGGTCTCCAGGGCCATAAACAGCAGGTGGGCGCAGGATGTCGCAACAGATTCTGCCCTGGTATCCCATGAGGACGTCTTCACCCATTTTTTTACTTAAGGCATAGGCTGACAAGGATGGCTCGCGAGCCGCCAGAGAAGATATCAGCAGAAAACGGCGAACCTTGAGCTCTACAGCGACCTCGGCAAGACGCGCGACACCAGCCGTGTTGGCTTCCTTGAAATGTTCAAGGGTTGCTCCGCGTACAGTACCGG
Source organism: Desulfuromonadales bacterium (assembly GCA_051305855.1). GTDB lineage: Bacteria > Desulfobacterota > Desulfuromonadia > Desulfuromonadales > BM103 > M0040. The sequence continues at coordinate 12,529 of JBPPMB010000070.1, read as the reverse complement.
CGCAATGGACAATGGCATCGGCTCCGGCTACAAGCGCACGCAGGCTGTTTATGTCTCCAAGGTCGCCAGCCTGCCAGTGAACTGAATCTGTTCTATCAGGAAAGGAAGTGGAGTTTGGACGGTACAGAGACCTGACCTGAAAGCCCTGGCTCACCAAAAGCTTAAGCAGAACGCCGCCGATAAAGCCTGTTGCTCCCGTGACCGCTACCGTCATCACAATTGAGATCGTTTTTTGGAGGAGTTCAATGCTTTGCTTGCTCTATTTAGCGTGCACGATTCTGCCCGGAGATTGCAACGCGTAAAGCAGGGGCATCATTACGGATCGACTGATCATCAGGTGCTAGCTCAAGTCTCAGCAGGTCTCGCTCGGCTTGTCGCTTCAGGTAGTCGCGTCGTGTCCCGGCGCGGGACAGTTTCCCTGATGAAGTCCTGGGGAGGGTGTGGGCGGGGACAAGTTCAATGATACAGTCAATGCCCAGCTGTTGCCGTACTTCAGAAGCTATCTTGGCTGAGAGTTCACGGCGCTTGCTTTTCTCTGTTTCACGGTACTGCACGACCATGACAGCAGATTCTGAGCCATCTTTTGTCGGAACCGAGATCGCTGAAGCATCACCAGGTCTGACTTCAGGCTGCTGCTCTGCAAAGAACTCGAGGTCCTGGGGCCAGATATTGCGGCCATTGATAATGATCAGGTCTTTTTCGCGGCCAGTGATGACAAGGGTTCCCTTGTCCAGGTAACCGATATCCCCGGTGTTCAACCACCCGTCGGCGGAAAGGACCTCGGCCGTTGCCTCGGGATCTCCGAAATAGCCGGTCATAACACTTGGCCCGCGTACATGGATAACACCGCACTGACGGTCCGCAAGGCTTTCACCCGCTTCGTTTTGAACAACGATCGTGTGCCCGGGGAGTGGGGCGCCACAGTTCACCAGCCTTTTGACGCGCTGGTCCTGAATGAGGCTGGCGGCGAGGGGCAGGGCTTCATGGTGTGCTGACAAGTGTTCAGCATCTATCTCATCGACAATGGCCCCCTGGTCAAGTTGAGCAAAACTAATGGCAAGAGAACACTCGGCCATGCCATAGCTGGCGACAAAGGCTTTGCGGTTAAAACCGAAAGGGGCAAGCCTCTCTGCGAAGGACTCAAGAACTTCGGCACAGATTGTTTCGGCGCCTACGCCGGCAACACGCCATGGACTCAGGTCAAACGTCTCTGGTTCATCATGGCGGATTCTTCGTGAACACAGGTCATAGCCGAAGGGGGGACCAAAAGAAATCGTGCCGCGATTACTGGTCATCAAAGTCAGCCACAGGCGTGGCCGCATGGCAAAATCACGGGTGGAGAGATAGTCAACAGAAAGTTGCGAGGCCAGAGGTGCCAAAACAAATCCGACCAGGCCCATGTCGTGGTAATAAGGCAGCCAGGAAACGCACCTGTCACCATGGCGAACTTTGAGTCCATCCCTGGTTATCCCTGAAAGATTGTGCATCACGGCCGTTTCGCTGACCATGACACCTCTTGGAAAACGAGTACTGCCGGATGTGTATTGGAGGTAAGCCGTCTCGCCGGCTTGCAATGGGAGCAGGGTGGTCTCTTGCTCGTCAAGCCGTTCAAAGTTTTCGGGCTGATCGACCAGCTTCAGTCCCAAACCGCTGCTGGCTTCAAGAAGAAAGGGGAAAAAGTCTGCCTGAGCCACGGCGACGGATGCCTGGCTTTGCAGCAGCAACCCGCGCAATTGTTCAACATAAGCCTTGTGACCACCAAGATGGATGGCGGCCGGCAACGGAACAGGTGTGTACCCCGCATATTGGCAGGCAAAAAAGAAGCAGGGAAAGTCCGGGTGGGTTTCCGCGATGATAGCGATTCGCGCCCCCCTCTCAAGCTTGAGGCTTAGCAGGCGTCTGGCGAGAGATTGAGCTTTTTCCCGCAGTTCCGTATAGGTAAGAACAGCACGAAGTTCTCCGCGGCCGCTATAGAAGTTGAACCCGCTCACACCCTGGGCAGCATAATCCAATGCATCTGCCAGATTGGTGAAATCAGAAGTGCGCAGAGGGATCTGGCTTTCAGTAGGTGTCGGTTTGAGTGATGTCATTTATAGATTGATCCTGCAATATTAGCGCCAATATATGAAAACACGTATACACTGAAAGGGCAGGAAAACCCTAGAAAATAATGATGCAGAATTGCTGCGATTACAACAAAAAACGAGGCCAAAAAGCTACAGTATGCAGGTTGCTCTAATTACTATAAAATCTTCATTAGCGTTGCAACCTGATTTAACCTTGCTAACTTACTGATCTTAAGGTTAAAAGTCAAACAAATGCTCAAGGTTTCATGCTTTTTTCAGCTGCTGGGCAAAAGCTGCCTCAAGCGGAGAATTTTTGCAGCAGGGTAGAGAGAATGCTTCTGTTTTGCTCCAGCCCAATTTTATTGACATGGCTTAAATCCGGCGGCCCGGGCCAACCGGGATCAGTAAATTGGTGTCCGTCTAAAAGGTGCGGCTGAGCATAACGTGGCAACACGTGGAAATGTACGTCCTTGTCAACCATCATCAACAGGAGATAATTAATCTTGTCGAAAGAGAAACAGTTCATGAGGTGGCGTTCTATGCTGCCCGTTATTTCTTTGAGCTCAGAAAAAGCTGCCAGAGTGATTTTGGACAAGGCATCGGACTCGTCCTTGCAGACAAGGACAAGCGCGCCCAGGGTCGCCTGTTGGGGGCGCAACAGCACCACCCAATGCACATATTCCTTGACCAGGGTGTCGGGGTAGCCGAACTTCTTCATCGTCGCATTCATTGATTTTGAACCTCCCTGAGCTTGTTGTTTATAGCTGGTTTTCGTCGGGAAACGACCCTTTTCCGCAATCTCAGCGTCAATCTGCGGCTATCTTCAGCCAGCACCGGTTTAAGTAAAAAGCTTAACAATGTTCAGTGCGTTACAAATATCTTACATGCTAACCGAGGATCGGTTATTATTCAAATCATCCGGGCTGTCTGACCCTTATCGGAGCCGTTCGTGGAAAACAGTGTGCTTAACGACAAGCAGAGTAGGGGCGGTTTGCGTATCGTCCCGATTGCAGGCCGCCAGTTGATCGATCGTTTTATCAAAGTTCCCTGGTCGCTATACAGGGATGATCCCTGCTGGGTCCCACCGCTGATTGTAGAAAGACGATGGCACCTTTCAGCGAAAAACCCCTATTTTGAACATGCTGACTTTCAGGCGTGGATTGCCTGCCGCGGCGAACGTGATGTTGGCCGGATCAGCGCCCAGGTTGATCGTCTGCATATACAGCGTTACCATGATGCGACCGGTTTCTTCGGGCTGCTGGAGTCAGAAGATGACGCTGACACATTCCGGGCCTTGTTTGAGGTCGCTGAAGAGTGGCTGCGCCAGAAGGGCATGCGGCGCATTCGTGGTCCGTTCAGCCTCTCAATCAATGATGAGTGTGGTCTGCTGGTTGAGGGTTTTGACAGCCCGCCACCGATCATGCTGGGGCATGCACTCCCTTATTATCAATTGCGCGTAGAAGAGCAAGGCTACTGCAAAGAGCAGGATCTGCTGGCTTACCGTGCTCACCCTGACATTCCTCCCCCGCAACATCTTGAGGCTCTTGTCAGGCGCGCTGGAGCGAGGATTAAGGTACGCGCCATGCGTCGTGATCACTTCAGTGAAGACCTGGAAATCATCCGGGATATTTTTGAAGATGCGTGGTCTGAAAACTGGGGATTCATTCCGTTCACGCCCGCCGAATTCACCGAACTTGGGAAAAACCTCAAGTTCCTTGTCAATATCGAGTCGGTCAGGATTGCCGAAGTTGACGGCGAACCTTCTGCAATGATTGTCATGTTCCCCAATATCAACGAGATTATTATGGACCTGAATGGGCGCCTTTTGCCGTTTGGATGGCTAAAGCTTTTGTGGCGGCTGAAAGTCGTCGGCGTCAAATCTGCGAGGATCCCGTTGATGGGTGTCAGACGTCGCTACCATGGGAGCAGAATGGGGGCAACCCTGGCGATGATGGTCATATCACCGCTCCATGAAAGAGCCCGCAAGCTAGGAATCAAGAAAGTGGACATGTCGTGGATTCTTGAACAGAATCAGGGCATACGTAACATCATCGAAACTGTAGGCAGTGATCTATATAAGCGTTACCGCATCTATCAGAAGGATTTTAACGATATATGACATCAACAAGCCCGCCATTTTCTGTGGTCATTCTGGCCGGGGATCGCGAGCCTAACGATCCGGTGGCTCTGCATGCGGGGGTCAGTTGCAAGGCGCTGACGCCCGTCTCTGGCCGTGCGATGGTGCTTCGTGTGCTCGATGCACTGGCAGGGGCCCATGAGGTGGGCACGCCGATGCTGGTCGGTCCTGCAATGCCAGCCCTCGACGAGAATGCAGAACTCGCTGAACTGATTCGTTCCGGTCGGGTCCGTTGGATGGCCCCGCAAGCCACTCCCAGCACAAGCGCCTTCGAGGCCCTGCGCTCGTTGCCGAAGGACGTGCCGGTTCTGCTGACCACGGCGGATCATGCCTTGTTAACCTCTGAGATGGTTGCCCACTTTTGTTCAACTGCGCGCAACAGCAACTGCGACGTCCTGGCCGGGGTGGCCCGCCATGAACTCGTTGCCGAGGCTTTCCCCGGCTCGAAGCGCACCGTCACGAAGCTCAAGGACGGTGGTTATTGCGGGTGTAATCTGTTTGCATTTTTGACCCCTCAGTCCCGCCTGGCCGCAGATTTCTGGCGCAAGGTGGAGAAGGAAAGAAAAAAACCACTGCGCATAATCAGGATCATTGGCTGGACAACCGTGCTGCGTTACCTCCTGGGGCAACTTTCTATGGACCAGGCCTTAAGCCAGCTGTCAAAAAAAATGCATCTGCGGGTGGGGGTCGTCCGGATGCCATTTGCTGAAGCTGCGGTCGATGTCGACAAAATCGATGATTTACTCCTGGTAGAATCGATCCTGGCAGCAAAACAACAGGTAGCCGCCACTCTCTAAAAAACTCTTTGTGCAGTACAGGTGGATGCTGTTCAAGGTTTATAATCACGTCTTGTTTGATGTATAAACGGGCCGATAAGGTGAAAGGAAAATCACTTTTTGTATTCGCTGGCTGTGGCAGAGAGAGACATTAAAGTGTGCAGTCGTAGCATACGCCATGCGAATAACACATACTTAATCAGGTTAAGAGGAAATGTTTGGATGAAAGAAGAAAGAGTTGGCTACACAACCGGTGTTTTTGATCTGTTTCATGTCGGGCATCTCAGACTGCTGCAAAGAGCACGAAGCCGATGCGACAGGCTGATTGTCGGAGTGAGTACCGATGAACTGGTCATGACCTATAAAAACAAAAAGCCCGTCATTCCTTTTCATGAAAGGCTTGAGATTGTCTCAGCATTAAAATGTGTTGACGAAGTCGTTCCGCAGAAGCACAGAGACAAGATGGCGGCGTATCATGAAATCAAATTCGATGTCATGTTTGTCGGCAGCGATTGGAAGGGATCAGATCTGTTCAATGAGGTGGAGTCTGAGCTGGCGGGATATGGCGTAGAGGTGGTTTATTTCGAATACACAAGCAATGTTTCTTCAACAGCATTACAGTCAACGCTTCAAGCCATATATGACGAAGAAGCCCTGGCAAGATAAAAGCTGTCTGGCAGTCTGCTGGCCCTTTCAATATTCAGAACAGTCGCTGTAGAGCCACAATCTTTATTTACTGGACTTGACTTGCTCATAAAACGTTATGTGAACCGTGAAATATTGACTCCGTTGTTGACCATTTGCTCCATCCTGGTCATCATCTTCTCCGGCTATTCTGCAACCCGCTACCTTCCTGCCGCTGCAAACGGCCTGATGACCGGAGAAACCGTTATGGCTCTGGTCTCTCTTAAAGTCTTGATCGCGCTCGAGGTGCTGGTACCCATAACGCTTTTTCTCTCGGTCATTACGGTTTTGGCCCGAATGCATTCCCACTCCGAGATTATCGCGATGCATGCCAGCGGGTTGGGGGAACGTACCCTGTTGAGCTCGGTTTTAAAAATCTCAATCCTGGTGGCACTGTTCGTCGCGGTCCTTTCTCTCTATGTACGCCCCTGGGCCTATGAAAAAAGCTACTGGCTGAAGGCTGACGCCGAGGTAAATTTTGATTTATCCCGTCTCCGGCCAGGGCGTTTCCATGAGATCGGCGAGAGCCATACTGTGGTTTTCCTGGAGAGCCTTGATGAGCAGCAGAGGCATGCCCAGGGAGTCTTCATAGTGCAGCGCGAGGAAAACTCCCGCAAGGTAACCCACGCAAGGGAGGCCTGGCAGGAAATTAACCCGGTGACGGCCGAAAAAAGCATTGTCCTGCGTGATGTGTATCACTACGAATTCAAGGACAATGAGAGTAACGCAAAACTTTTCCACTTACAGAATTCCCGCCTGGCATTGATTTCCAAACAGGTTGAATTGACTGACTACCGACGTAAGGCTGCGTCGGCAAAAAGCCTGTCTGCTTCGACAGACCCCGGGGATATTGCAGAGCTTCAGTGGCGGATTTCCACCGGATTTTCGACGGTTTTGCTTGGTTTGCTCGGCGTTCCCTTAAGTCGCACACCTCCGCGCCGCGGGAAATCGGTGCATATTTTCCTGGCCGTCATCATCTTTGCTGCTTATTACAACCTGTCAGCCGTAGCTAAAATCTGGGTGGAGCAGGGGGTGGTTGGCTCTTTCCCGGGGGTTTGGTGGCCGCAGGCCCTGCTGGTTTTATTGTTTGTTCTATTGCTCAAGCCTTTTCGTACAGACTACCACTCATACTGACCAAGGATAACAACGCGGATGCTTTCTGCACCATGAGAATACTCACTCGCTATATAAGCCTCCGGTTGGCATTCGGCTGGCTGCTGGTTTTCTTCATCATGACAGCCTTGTTCTCTTTTATTGAACTGGTTGGCCAATTCGATGATATCGGTGAGGGGAATTACCAGATGAGGGATGCCTTCATGTACGTGGCCTACACCCTGCCTGGACGTGTTCTCAGCCTTGCCGCCGTGAGTTCTCTGCTTGGGGGGATCGTCGCACTCGGGACTCTGGCCAATAGCGATGAACTTCTGGCAATGAGGTCTTGTGGTTTTTCCGTCTTTCGCATCGCGCGTGTGGTGCTGGGTTGCGGAAGTGTGATTATGCTGGGTACGCTGCTTCTGGCTCAGTTCGTTGTGCCACCGCTCGAACAGCAGGCAAAGATCAATCGTGAACTCGCACTGACCGGGGAAGGGTTTCTGCTGTCAAAAGGCGGGTTCTGGACCCGGGACAATAATCGCTTCATCAACGTCCGGTCTTCCAGTGCCGGTGTCGGATTGACCGATGTCAGTGTTTACGAATTCGACGGGCAGGGCGAGCCGACCAGATACTTAGCTTCTCCAGCGACCGATGTCAGTGAAAGCGGAGAGTGGTTCGGGCATAATGCCAGGCAGATCACTTTTTCGAATACGCGTGTCTCCGACCGGGTGTTGCCGCGCCTGGACTTGGGTTTTTTACTCAACAGAAGACAGACTGACATCCTGAGTATCACACCGGCGGTGCTGTCTCTTGACAAACTGTACCGATACATTCGGCTTTTGCAGGAAAAGGGTCAGAATGCAGATCAGTATGTTCTGGCTTTGTGGCAGAAGACAACCCTGCCTCTCAAGGCCGGTGCGATGATTTTTTTCTCATTGCCCTTCGCCTTCGGCTCGGCACGTGAAGCCAACCCCGGGCGCAGGGTCACCCTTGGCGCAATAGTCGGAATCTCTTACTATTATTTCGACCAGACCCTCGGATACATGGGACTGCTGCTTGGCCTGCATCCGGCGTTTACAACCTTGCTCCCGCTTGCAATTATCATTCTAATGGCCAGTTGGCTTCTACTCAGGATTCCCTAGTCCCAAGTCAAAAACCCATTTGCAGGCGTTTTCCAGTCGGGAAGTGAGTTGTACTCAGGGCTATTTCCTGCTCCTCGACAAACGTGCCCGATTTCTCTGAATAACCGCGAACAAACATGGTCAGGTCCCAATCAGGGCCGTTTCGTCTTATCCGGTAAAGATTGTACTTGGCGCAACGTGCCGCGTGTGGATTCAGCTCCGAGCCGGATGGGGCCCCGACCACCGGGATTTTGCCGGCTGAAGTCTGCAGTTCATGGAAGGTCGGCACATGAGTGTGGCCATGCAGCACCAATTCCGCTCCATAGCTGCTGACGACCTCAGAAAAGGCCTCGCTGTCAACCAGCCGTTTGCGCCATTCTATGGCACCGGAAACGGGAGGATGATGGACCAGAATGATCCGGACATAGCCAGCTTCACCACTTTTTACAAGAAGCTTTGCCAGCTCATCGAGTTGCCTTTTACCCAGGCTGCCAACCGCAAGAAAGGGCGAGCTGGGTCTTGCCGAGCTAAGACCGATCAGGGCAACGCGCCCACGAATACTCAGAGTGGGGAAAAAGGAGTCAGCCTGTGGACTCACCGGTTTACTGCCGGAAAGTAGATAGGGTGTCCACAGCGTGAGATTTTCGAACCATTTGCGACCGGCATAAGCATCATGATTACCCGGGATGACCGTGACCTGTTCCGGGGGGCCGAGCTTGGCCAGCCATTGAGCGACTTCAGCAAATTCTCGTGGCAGGCCGATATGGGTCAGGTCTCCGGTGATCGCGACATGATCGGGACAAACCTCATTCAGGTCCTTCATCAGCGACTCGACAATATCGAGACGATGAACCACCCTTCTCCTGCGCCGCCATGACCAATATCCCAGAATGCGTTTACTGAACAGTTGGCTGAGCTTTGTATCCAGCAGTGACGTCAGGTGAAGATCGGAAAGGTGGGCAAGACAGAAGCTGTCAGGTCGGGGCGATTGTACCTTTTCCGTCGCAGCCTCGAGATGGGCTTGTGGTGTCTCTTGCTTTACATCTGACATGCAGGGAGTATATAGTACCGTCTCCGTTTTTTCCACCAAACTTTCTCCATTCCAGGGCTGTGGCTGCAATGACATGCCCGGGCCGGAAACGAAACAACAGGTCAATAAGTCATGGCAATCAAGGTGCGGATATTCAAGGAAAACAACATTCGCCTGTGGGGTCTGTCCTCACGCGAGCGACTGGGACGGATGCTTGCGAAAGCTGGGGTCACAAGCGTTCAGGCAGATGCCGGTCCAATCGCCGAAGAGGATTCCGTTCTGCTGTTGCGTGGTGATTTCCTCTACGATCAGAGAATCATCCAGAATATGGTCGGTTGCGTCGGGATCGTCATGGAGGCCGAAACACCACAGGGTCCCCGGCCTGTCGCTGCTCATGTCAGCGGAGCACTCGCCAGCCGCATGGAAGCTATACTCATCGAAGAGGATTCTGGCCGGGACCGCCCGGAAGGATTGCGATACGAGTCTCCGGAAACCCTGGTGAACGCTTACCAGAAAGATTTACGCAAGTTCGATATCCCTTATCTCCTGCCAGTCTCCGCAAAGAATCGCCGGAGCCTGGAGAAACGACTCTTCGATGGTTCCTATAAAGGGGTGACTGACCTGGTGACCAAGTGGCTCTGGCCGACACCGGCACGCTGGGTTACGGGATTCTGCGCCCGGCACGGCATTTCGCCCAACCAGGTGACGACCCTGAGCCTTGTCCTGTCGGCCTTGGCCGTCCTCATGTTTTACAAGGGCTTTTACGCGACGGGCCTGTTCATGGCCTGGTCCATGACCTTCCTCGACACCGTGGACGGCAAACTGGCCAGGGTAACCCTGAACTACAGCACCTTCGGCAACACCTACGATCATGCCATCGACCTGATTTTCCCTCCTGTCTGGTACGTCATGTGGGCGCTGAGCCTGCAGAGCCTGCCGCTTGTATCAACGGAGTTTGCCATCCAGATGGTGCTTGCCGGCTACCTTGCCGGAAGGCTGGTCGAAGTGGTTTTCAAACAATTCCTCGAGTCCTCCGGCATCTTCTGCTGGCAACCGATCGATTCCTGTTTCAGGCTGATCACGGGACGGCGCAATCCCAACCTGGTTCTTTTAACCGTTTGTCTCTTTTTCAACCGACCGGATATCGGCCTCCTGGCAGTATGCCTATGGACGGTCCTGTCGAGCATCTTCCTGCTTGCACGGTTGGTTATGGGAATTCAGACCAGGATGAAATCCGGGCCGTTACGTTCCTGGTTTCTTGATGTCGACCCCACCGATGACAGCCTTTCCGTGTACCAGAGGTGGTTCTGTCGCCGCCCCAAGGTTGTCAAAGGTTATGAATAACTCGCCCTTGCAAGCGACAGGCCGTCCCTCTGATTATTTCAGCGACAAACGGTGCTTGCAGGTTGGCGTATTGACCAACCCTCTCAGTGGCGGCAATAGAAAAGGGGGCAGGGCCATTCGCAAGCTGCTGGCCGGTTGGACGGAGGTTTTGCATCGTGAGGCGACGAAACCTGATGACGTGCTGAAGGTCCTGTCCGATTTTGCACAAAAAGGGGTCGAGCTGCTTGTTATCAACGGTGGTGATGGTACTGTTCAGGCCGTCTTGACGGTACTCGGCAGAGAGAAGTTATTTGCCAAGCCGCCGTTGCTCGCCCTTTTGTGTGCCGGGACCACCAGCATGCTGTCCAGGGATGTCGGCGTCGCGGGCTCTCCAGCGATCGCACTGCAGAAAATCATCGACTGGTCGAAAGCGCCCGGCAAAGAGCTTGCTGTCTGCTCACGCCCCATAGTACAGGTGCAAAGGGGGAGCCAGGCGCCACTGTTCGGCATGTTTTTTGGGGCCGGGGCTATCTGTGAGGGGATAAAGATTTTTCACAGCAGAAACAACCCCATGGGCTGGCGAGGCCAACTGATGCCTGCGTTGACCATGCTCACCCTGCTGCTGGCAATCCTTTTCAGAAACCGTGACCGGCTCCCGCCCTTGGTGCACAAAATCAGCTTCAATGGCTGCCGCCAGGAGGAGAGGGCGGATCTCCTGTTTCTCGTCAGTTCTCTCGAACGATTGTTCCTGGGGATGCGCCCCTACTGGGGGGAAGAAGATGGGCCGCTCTACTACACTGCCGTTGCTGCGCGGCCCAAACGTCTGCTGAGGGTGCTGTCGGCCCTTTTTCGATCAGGCAAGAGCTGTCATACGACGTCGTCAAATGGATATTCCAGTCATAAGGTGCAAGAAATACAGTTAACTTTGCAGGGTGACTTCACCCTTGATGGCGAGCTGTACGCGGTGGCAGAAAATCCGGTGACCATATCCTCGGCAGGTCCCGCACTTTTCCTTTGTTCATGTTCACGCTGATTTGAGGTTGAAGAATCACTATTGATGAAAAAGGCTGATTCTATCGAAGTCGCTGAACACATTCTGCCGCTGATCAGGGCCGGGACAGCCCGGGATCTTCCGCAGGAGATCAGCGTTCTGGCCGATGCCGCCCGTGAATTACACGGTGAATCTGTGCTTGCTGTTCTCTTCTATGGCTCCTGTCTGCGGAGCAAAACTGTTCATGAGGGACTCGCTGATCTCTACCTGCTGGTTGACGACTATCGCTCGGCCTACGACAGCCATGCCCTGGCTTTCTTCAATAAGCTTTTGCCGCCCAACGTTTTCTATCTCGAAGTTCCATTCGCGGGTCAAATCCTCAGAGCAAAATATGCTGTGCTCTCACTCTCCGATTTTCGTAAAGGGGTAACGTGCTGGTTTCATTCCTATATTTGGGGCAGGTTCTGCCAGAATTCCAGCATTGCCTACGCCCGGGACGAGTCTGTCGTCCGTCAGATTCGGGACATTCTGGCCTTAGCCGTCGTGAGGTTTGTCACAGAAGCGCTGCCACAGATGCCAAACCCCTTCACAGCCCGTGAGCTCTGGTCTCGCGGGCTCGCCCTCAGCTACCGATCGGAACTGCGCACCGAGCAGCCGGAGAGCGTTGCAGCTCGCTTATTTGATGTCGACCCGGACTATTTGCATGGATTGACCAGCCCGGTTCTTGAAGCTTTTCCCGTAAAGGCAACCCTCAACAAAAGCACAGGCTCCACGAGTTACCGGCTCAACATTTCTGAAAACGACCGACGCCTGAACTGGTTGGCCTGGCGAACCAGAATCCTGCAGGGCAAGATTCTCTCAATCTTGCGGCTTTTAAAGGGGTTTTTTACGTTCAAGGGCGGAATTGAATATATCCAGTGGAAAATAGAGAGACATTCCGGGGTGCGTGTAGAGGTCGGCCAAGGCCTGAAACGCCTGCCACCGCTTGCTGTCATCGTGATTTTTTGGCGGCTCTATCGGCAGGGCGCGTTTCGTTGAAATTATTTGACTTCCTGCAAACTCAAAGGATAATCATCCACACCAGGGCCGCGCTTCCGATGATTGGAATACGCGGCCTTCATATTTGCCCTGTAAGGTACTTTCTCTGAAGAATGAAGGCTCTGGCATGGACCTGGTTTGGCAGATTTGTCGTCTCACGCCAGTTTTCACCGAAACGTTCCAAGGGGGCGGACTTTGCATATTTTAAGCTCACCTGAATCACGACTCAAAAACCCACATAAAAGTTTACATAATATATATTATGCGACGT
>JBPPMB010000061.1:0-6290 GCA_051305855.1 Desulfuromonadales bacterium | reverse complement strand
AAACTGATGGACCTGGCGCGCAAGGACAATAATCATGCTGCCCAGATTTTCCTGCACTGGTTTGTTACCGAACAGGTTGAAGAAGAAGCCAATTTCGGTCTGATTGTTAAAAAGCTGCAGCGCATCGGTGATGATGGCAACGGACTGTTGCGTCTTGATGAAGATCTTGGCTTGCGCGTTTTCGTGCCACCTGCAGCAGGTGCCTGACCGCGCCAGCAGTATCGGCCTGAGTGAGGCACAAGGCGGACACTTTAGGTGTCTTGTTTCTTTAACCTTGACAAAAAGACAAAAAAAACCGTTTGGCAAGAAACAGTTTTCTGGTAAGATTCGCCGTCTTTAATCACATATATTACTAGACTGAGGAGGATTTACATGTTTGACAACATTGATTTGAAAGAAGCTGTCCGCCGCGCCATGCAGACAGAAAAGAATGCCATGGATTTTTATCTGCGCGGCGAAGAGATGATGAAAAACGCCGAAGCCAAAAAGGTTTTTTCCTTGCTGGCTCGTGAAGAAAGCGAGCACGCGGAATGGTTTTACAATGTCTACCCAGGTGACGATATTGCTGACCTGCAGGAGTTTCTGAGCGCAGGCTCCGACCAGAGTTCAGAGTGGCTGAAGGAATTGAACCGGGTCAATGCTGCAGGGTTCGACGAGCGCAAAGCAATGGAACTGGCCATGGAAAAAGAGAAGCATCTGGCTGAGCACCTGCGCGCCACGGCCGCAAAGATTGATAACCCTGAGGTTCGCAAGGTTTTCGAGCAGAATGCCAAGTCGACCGACCATCACTACCAGATCATCGAATCCGAGTATGCCCGCCTGATGGGTATGGTGCATGAAACAGATATTGATACTTACGTTCGCGAATAAAAAATGCACAACATGCTGAGTAAAGAGCCGGAGGCCACGTGGCCTCCGGCTCTTTTATCTTGTGATTTACCGTCACCCATCCAAGCGCTGACGCTCTTCAGTCATATCACATGCAGGAAGCCGTCATTTGGCGCAGAACATTAGATTCGGTCAAGGTTTTCCTCACCCTTTATTGGATATTTTTTCACACAATTCAACTACTTCCATATATGACTATATGAATGGCATAGATTGTGAAATCTAGATATTCAAAATTCATCATTAATGCCGGACTATTTCGGTCATGATATTGTCGCAGCATCAGCCTCGACAACCGGCAAAAACAAGCAAATGGAGGTATTCCCGTCATGAAAAAGCTCTTTAAACCAGTAATATTCCTAACCCTTGCTGTCTTCCTTACCACAGCAGCCATGGCTGCTGAAGGTGGCAACCCGCGCAAGGGCAAACACCTGTTCAAGAAGACCTGCAAAACCTGTCATTCCAGCGGTGCCGTTGGTGGAGAAGTCACACCGATGACCAAAACCCAGAGCCAGTGGGATCGTCTTTTTGACAAGAAGAAGCACAACGAAGAAGCGTGGAAGGATTTATCTGATCAGGATATTAAAGATATCCAGCAGTTCCTCTTTGATCATGCAGCAGATTCTCCCCAACCACAGACTTGCGGTTGATTAATTATTGGTTGAGGGAGATCGGACCACCTGAAATCCCTCTGTTATCTTCGACCCGAAGTACTTATCAGCATCAGGCGGATCATGTGCGATCACGCCGGAACTCTCCGCGACGGAGGTATCTGCGGCCAGTAAGTTCTTCATCAGCTTTTTCAGGAGGCATGAAATGCAGAAATTTCTTTACATGGTCTTGGCGGTGCTGTTGTCCATGCCGATGACCGCCATGGCGGCCACTCAGGAGGACGCTATGATCTCGGAGCTACAGAAGCAGATCCAGGAACTGAGCGGCGAGCTCGAGGAGCTCTCTGACCGCCTCGATGGTGCCGAGAGGCATTCCACGCTTGACCGCATTGAGTTCAGCGGTGATTTGCGCTCCAGAGCGCACAGCCTGCATTACGATGATGTGACGTTCAACCCTGGGATTAATGTTGACTTCGACAAATTTGGCTCTGATGCCATGAATGGCGCATTTGGTAGCCCTACGGACCCGACTTCCCTGCTTAGCCAAATGATGGCTGCCAACCCGGGCCTTGCCCAGGCTTTTATGAGTGGTCAATTGCAAGGCGTTGGCGTTTTCCCGCTGGCAACCCTCGAAAAATCGAACATCAATAACGATATTCTTTTCGACTCCCGTTTGCGCCTCAACATGAAGGCTGAAGTCTGGGACAACGTCAAATTTGCTGGTCGTTTGGCCATGTACAAAAATTGGGGTGATTCAACAGGGACTCAGGTGTTTGATTCATGGAGAGCTTTCTCCATGGATGGCACCAGCGGCGGCAACACTTCCGGCGACCTGCTGCATGTTGATCGCGCTTATATGGACTGGAATAACATCGCCGAAAGTGGTTTCTATCTCTCAATCGGCCGTCGCCCCTCGACCTACGGACCACCAACTGAGATCCGTGAAAATGAACTTCGCGGTGGCACCCCGACCGGCAATGTCATGAATCTCAACTTCGACGGCATCACGATTGGTCGAAGCCTTGAGGATCTGACCGGTATCGAAGGCATGGTCGCCCGCTTTTGCTACGGGCAGGGTTTTGAATCCGAATGGGGCAACGGCGAACTGTTTAATGATATTACAACAAAAGACACCCACTTCGCTGGCTTCAATTTCGATCTGTTCAACAATGGCAAAAACTTCCTGCAAACAACCATGTTTACCGCCCAGGACATCAACGACGGCTTCAAGGGAACCATCGCTTTCCCAACGCAATATGCTGAGCTGTTCGCTCCGACCCTGTACAAAGACATGCAGAAGTTCCCCAACTTCAACTTCGTCACCCGCGTTCAGCCAAGCACCACCATCGGTGATATCAACCTCGCCGGCCTCGTTTACACCCGCAAGGAGGATAACGGCCTCATATGGTTCGGTTCTGCCGGCTGGACGCAACTTCGACCCAACGGCGAAGCCGGCATGTTCGGCGGCATGGGTACCGATGCGGTTTTCGAAGCTGAGCTGAGCTCGGACGGCACCGAAATCATGATGGTGCCGAAGAATGCCACGGACGACAAGAACCAGAACGGTTACGGTCTCTACGCCGGTGCACAGATTCCGGCGCCTCACGGCAAACTCGGCCTTGAGTACAACTACGGATCCAAGTACTGGACTCCTTTCACCCAAAACCAGGATGATTCGCTCGGCAGCAAACTCGCCACCCGCGGCCATGTCGGCGAAGCCTACTATATCTTCGACATCAATCCGCACATGTTTATCAAGCTTGCTGGTCTCTACTACGACTTTGAGTACACCAATAGCGGTTCACCGGTTGGCAAGCCGCAAAAAGTTGATGATGTCAAGGATGGTACTGCCTATTCCCTGCTGCCTGTCATCGACACGGCTTATGACCTGAACGCTTCTCTGACGGTTCAGTTCTAGGCGCTACAATAAAAAGGGAGAGGTTCGCCTCTCCCTTTTATTGGCGCATATTATTCTATTTATTTATATATATGCTGATTAAAAAATTGCTTTCAATCTAAATCATTCCACGCTCAAGGAGAAACGCAATGCAAAAGTCATTCTGGTTGGCGGCCACCCTGCTCCTCGCCCTGGCTGCAATGCTCCCAGGCCACGTGCTGGCCGCCGAAAATGACCATTCCTATTATCTGCAGGGGCCACTGGAGACTGGCCAGGAGGTTACGGCAAAGTGCCTTAAATGCCACGAGAAGCACGCCGAAGACTTCATGAAGACCACACACTGGACCTGGGCCCAGGAACAAATTGTCGACGGCAAGACCATTGTTCGCGGCAAGAAAAACGCCATCAACAACTTCTGCACCTCGATTTCCGGCAACGAGCCACGCTGCACCAGCTGTCACGCCGGTTACGGCTGGACCGATTCCAGCTTCGACTTCACCAATCCCGGCAACGTCGACTGCCTGGTTTGCCATGACACGACCGGTACATATGTGAAGGAAGCGACCGGGGCAGGCAATCCTTCCAAACGTGTCGACCTGGTCTATGTCGCCCAGAGCGTCGGCAAGCCAAGCCGTTTCAACTGCGGCACCTGCCATTTTTACGGCGGCGGTGGAGACGCAGTCAAGCACGGCGATCTGGATTCATCGATGGAATACCCCTCTCGCTCAACTGACGTGCACATGGATGCCGACGGCAATAACTTTGCCTGCCAGGACTGCCACGTGACGGAGAAACACGCCATCCCTGGAAACTCTCTGGCCGTTTCACCGGGCGGGACCAACCATTTCTCCTGCGCCAAGTGCCATGAAGCGACCCCCCATGCACAGAGCCGCCTCAACAAACATGCAGAAAACATCTCTTGCCAGACCTGCCACATCCCGTTCTTTGCCAGAGAAGTCCCTACCAAGCTCTCCTGGGACTGGTCGACAACCGGGCAGGATATCGAATCTTCTGTTGATGAGAACGGCAAGCATGCCTATGATAAGAAAAAAGGTAATTTCGCCTGGGGTAAGATGGTGACGCCTGAGTACCTCTGGTACAATGGCAGCGCCAGCGCCTACAATGCCGGCGACAAGATCGATCCTGACAAAGTCACTCTGCTGACTTACCCGAATGGTAACATCAAGGACAAGAAGGCCAGGATCCATCCTTTCAAACTGCATTCCGGAAAACAGATTTACGACAAAAAGAATAAGTATTTTATCACCGCCAAGGTCTTTGGTGAGGGTGGCTACTGGGTCGACTATGACTGGGATAAAGCCGCCCGTCTCGGCATGCAAGCCAGCGGCATACCTTATAGCGGTGAGTACGGTTTTGCCGCTACCGAGATGTACTGGAGCATCAACCACATGGTTTCTCCCAAAGAACAAGCTCTGGGATGTCTTGACTGCCACGGCGATAACGGCCGCATGAAGTGGCAGGATCTCGGCTATAAAGGCGATCCAATGGACAACCCGGATTTTGCCCGCACTCGATAAACGTCCTGAACTTTATTAAGTCTCTACGGGGACCGGCTCTGCCCGGTCCCCGTTTTTTTTCTTTCCCGGAAGTGTTCTGCAGCCGGGGGAAAAGCGTAAATCAGTTGATTTTTCCCCGGATATGACTATGATGATGACTCATCCAACAACCTTTTCAAGGAGTCGTTGCCATGTTCGGACTGGGCACAACAGAGCTGATTATTATTCTGGTACTGGTAATGATTATTTTCGGGGCCGGTAAGCTACCACAGGTAGGTGGCGCTTTAGGCAAGGGCCTGCGTAACTTCAAGGATGGTGTCAAGGAAGGTAACGAAGAGAAAAACGAGAAGGATCCAGACAAGTTAGAAGGCAACGATCAGGACAAGTAAGCCTGGCCTCCCCCACACAAAAGCAAAAAGGCGCCTCCACAATGGAGGCGCCTTTTTTATTGAAAACTACGGGAACGAGGTTAAGGGGAATCAGTAATTGCCACCCTGCTTCGGCGCAATGGTGACCACTACCCGTCGATTCAATTGACGCCCTGCTGGCGTGGAATTATCGGCTATCGGTTGACTCTCGCCAAAACCGATCGACCGCATGCGCCTCGCATCGACACCCTGGTTGGCCAGAGCATTCTGCACACTCATAGCCCGGCGCTCAGAAAGCTGCTGATTGTAAGTTTCTGCTCCGGTGCTGTCTGTGTGTCCGGCAATCTGGATATCAGTTTGCGGATATTGCTTCAGCACCTCGGCCACACGGTTGACTTCAGTATAACCTCCCGGCTTGAGTGCCGCAGAATCCACATCGAACAGTACGTCCGATTTGAAGGTGACAGTCAGCACATCAACATTACGCTGGACATTGGCCGCATCAGAGGCTGAGAACTGTTGCTGTAATGCAGCCTCCTGATTTTGCATATAACGACCAATACTGCCACCGGCCACACCACCGAGTGCGCCACCAATTCCGGCTCCGATCAAGGTTGACTTGGTGTCGCCACCGATCACCTGGCCCAGGCCTGCACCAACAGCCGCGCCGATGCCCGTGCCATACATGGCGCCTTTCTGGGTTTTGGATGGCGGTTGAGCACACCCCCACAGCATCATGGCAGCGATAACCAGTACCGAAACTTTCGTTGCATTTTTTAGCATAATACGTTCTCCCTTTTCTTGATCCGTTGTGAGATAAAGACACCTTCGACTTAGTGGCATCATATCAAGTTACTTTACGTTATTTTCCAGAACTCTTTGACAAAATTTTATCACGATTTTGTAATATATCACCAATTTCCATCCAGCAGCACAATCTATTATAGTAAGTCGGCAGCATGTCAACTTCTCCTGCTTGCCATGCAATAGGAGCCCGTGCTAATTATCT
>JBPPMB010000037.1:0-19809 GCA_051305855.1 Desulfuromonadales bacterium | reverse complement strand
CATGATGACGGTCAGACTACCCTAATTGACGATACAAAAAAAGGGCCGATTAACGGCCCTTGCAAAGACCGGAGCCCCTTAAGGATGCACTCACAAAAACCTAGGAGCCTGTCGGACTTGGGAAATCCAAGAGAAAATTCGGCTGGACGAGGGCAGATTTTGTCGATTTTGAAGGTTAATAGTCGTTCTATTGACCAAGAAAGCGGCGAAATATGATCCGTTCGGACGGATTTGCAGCGGATTTATTCCAAGTCCGACAGACTCCTAGGCGAACTATAACAAAAATCATAAAGATTGCACAGGAAAATTCCGAAGTGTTGATTTTCCTGAGATGATGTGAAACCCCACAATGTAGATTCTCCAAGTCTTACAGATGTGTTATACAAGGCCCCATGCTGCAACTTAAAGATGTTCTCAAACAATTTGCCGACCAGGTGGTGTTGCGCCACATTGACTGGCATGTCCGTCCGACCGACCGTATCGGCCTTTGTGGCGAGAACGGCGCCGGCAAGACCACCTTGCTGCGATTGCTGGCCGGGCAGTCAGAGGTTGATACCGGCACGGTCCAGATTGCCCGCGGGACGACCATCGGCTACCTGCCTCAGGAAGGCCTGGAGCACCGCGGCAGGGATCTCTTTAACGAGGTTCGCTCGGCTCTTGCGGAACTCCTGTCCGTTGAAGCTGAGCTGCAAATGCTCGAAGGCCAGATCAGCCGACAAGCGGAACAGGCGGACCTCGATCGCTACTCGGAGTTGCAGGAGATCTTCCGGCAGCGCGGCGGCTATACCATTGAGGCAGAAATCGGCAGGGTCCTTAAAGGCCTGGGCTTTGCCGAGCAGGACTGGGACAAACCGTGTGAACAGTTTTCCGGCGGTTGGCAGATGCGTATAGCCCTGGCCAAATTGCTGTTGCAAAAACCAAACCTGCTGCTCCTCGATGAACCGACCAATCACCTTGACCTACCGGCCCGTGACTGGCTTGAAAGTTATCTGGCTGCCTATCCTCATGCTGTCGTCCTGGTTTCCCATGATCGTTTCTTCCTTGATCAGGTGGTGACGCGCATTGTCGAAATATGGCATGGCAATTTGACCGATTATCCCGGCAATTATTCACGATACCTGACTGCCCGGGATGAGCGGGTTACGGCTTTGCGGGAGGCCAAGAGCCGTCAGGATGAAGAAGTCGCTCGCCTTGAAGCCTTCATCAACAAGTTTCGCTACAATGCCAACAAGGCGTCTCTGGTGCAGAGTCGAGTCAAGCAGCTGGAAAAAATCGAACGTATTGAATTGCCGCCGGAACGGAAAAAGATCGGTTTTTCTTTCCCGATCCCACCCAAAAGCGGACGACTTTCTATCCGTCTCTCCGGTGTGTCGCATGGCTACGGTGATTTGTCTGTCGTAAAAGCGGTCGACTTGGCTGTTGAGCGTGGTGAACGCATCGCCCTGGTGGGTGCCAATGGAACTGGCAAGTCGACCATGATGCGCCTGTTGGCCGGCGTGGAGGTCCCTCTTGAGGGTGATCGCGAGGAAGGCCATAATCTGATTATGGCTTATTTTGCTCAGGATCAGGCACAAACTCTCGACTCGAGTCTGACCGTCCTTGAGCAGATCACCCGGGCAGCGCCTTTCGATATGGTGCCGAAAGTCCGTAATCTGCTCGGTGCCTTTCTGTTCCATGGCGATGATGTGCATAAAAAGGTTGCTGTCCTCTCAGGAGGAGAACGCAACCGTCTAGCGCTGGCGATCCTGCTGCTTAACCCCGCGAATCTTCTGTTGTTGGACGAGCCGACCAATCATCTTGACCTGGCATCCAAGGAAGTGCTTTTACAGGCACTGAAAGGATACCAGGGCACTCTGGTGTTCGTTTCCCACGACCGCTACTTTGTCGATGCCCTGGCCAGCCGGGTTGTTGAAGTTGCTGGCCAACAGGCTACTTCTTACCTGGGTAATTACGCTGATTTTCTGCAGTCCAAAAGCAGCGAAGGCGATGCCAGTCACTCGTTGCTGCGGGTTGAACAAGCAGGTGCGAAGAAGCATTCTGTGCACTTGAACGACAAGATCTCCCGCTCGGTTTCCCATGCTGAACGCAAGGCGGAACGCAGGGAAGAGCAAAAACGGCAAAAGCAGCTGGCCGAGGTCGAAACACGCATTGAGCTTCTTGAACAAGCATTGGCCGAACTGACCTTCGAGATGCAGGATCCTGTCATGGCTGTCGATCATACACGCCTCGGCAAGCTGATCGATAAACATACCGTCCTGCAGAGGGAATTGGATGACCACCTGCAACAATGGGAGGTACTTCAGGAGCTGCTGACAGAGGATGGGGCATCGTGAACCGACCGTTTGTGGTTGCTCTGAAAGCATTAATATTCTAGAAGCTTAGACTCGAATTCCGGATTAATCTGCGGGATCTGGGCTCGCCATATATAAACAGATTCAGGCATGAGACTTAAGTTATGATCCTGTTGCCGCGTGGCAATCCCGTTAAGGAAAACATCAATCCTGGCAAAGTCAATCTGGCTGATGCTCTCGGTAAAATACGCAAGAGTAAGTTTACCGGATACATGCGTTTTGACTTTCCTCAAGGGACCGG
This sequence comes from Desulfuromonadales bacterium, assembly GCA_051305855.1. Classification (GTDB taxonomy): domain Bacteria; phylum Desulfobacterota; class Desulfuromonadia; order Desulfuromonadales; family BM103; genus M0040. The sequence goes on along the minus strand of JBPPMB010000037.1, from coordinate 17,217 downwards.
AATTTTCATTTATCAGCAAGGTCGTCTAATCAGCTCCCTCTACGAGAATGAGCGGGAGCGTCTGATTGCTTATGACGCCATCGACCGCACTTTCCGTGACGCCCTGACTGGGACAGGCGTTCTCAATATCTACCGCCTTTCAATTGAGCTGGCTTACAGTATTCATACCCTTTTGCATGGTAAAATGCTGCACAAAAGCCAGGACTTGCGGTTGATAGACATCAAGTCTCTTCTGGTTCGCATGCGCGAAGAGAAACGCAGCGGCTGTCTGCGAATTTATTCTACAGATCATATTGCCCTGATCTTCTATCGGGATGGCATACCGCTCGGATTTTTTCACGATGGCTCAACAGATATTGAAACGACTGCGGACAGTTCCCTGTCGGTTGCCAAGGAGCCCGGCGCCAAAGTTGATGTTCTTGAAACCTGGGGAGACGGTGAAAATGCCTTGGCAGATCTCATGGAGACGGCCGATATCGCAGGGCTATGGGGCAACGCCGTTGCCGAGCGCCGCCGCCAGCAGCGAGAGCAGGAAAGCGCTGCGAGCAAGACGCTGCAAATGCGTGAGTCGGGTCTCCGCCAGAAAACGCTGGTGCTTTTCAAGCAACTGGCACAGTCGCATCTTGGCAGAATCGGCATGTTGCTGGTTGAAAAAGAATTCGAGAAAATGGAACTTGACGCTGGTCCGCTTAACGAGTCTGTTCTGGACGGGTTTTATGGCAACCTGAGCAAATCAGCCAGGCCGGTGGCCGGTCCGAGTAAGATCGAACAGATGCTTGAAGAGATGAAGCGAGGATTCAAGGGGCTTTCCAAATAGTCATGGTTTAAAATCAGCCGGCTTACGCGTCACTCTGTTCTCTGGCCTGGATTCCAGGAGCCTGCTGCACATGACAAGAATCTGATGGAAAGCCACTGATCAGCTTATGCCTGGCTTTTGCTCAATGCACGGCGGATAGCTCTTGAGTTCCTGTACATCAGGCCTTGATGCCCAATCTCGCGCAACGGTCCGCCAGGTTGAAAGACTCCTGGGTTTCGGGCTATATCAGGGAGGCAGTCATGGAAATGTTTCACGTTGTACTGGCAGCCCTCTGGCTCATTGCCGGGTCTGTTTCTTTATATTTCAGTACTGGCAACGCACGGGTCTGGACCAGCATCGCTGTCGGCTTTTTCCTGATCCCGCTTGGCCGAATCCTCTCTGGCTCCCTGCCGTTATTCCCCGGTCTTAGCAACCCTTATATGCTGGCCATGGGGCATGTTATTGGCACGATCTCCATCCTGATGATAAGCTATGGTTTCCAGGAATATTACGTTTTTACCCGCACTCTCGATTTCAAGGGCAGCAAGTTTCATGTCTATCTTGCGGTGGCCGCCGTTCTCGCTGTCTCGCTGGCATTTCTGCTCGTCAACCCGGAGCCTGCAGAAGATGTCCGTCGTGTCATCCGCATTGTTGAAAGCAGCAACTGGGTTTTCCTCTCGCTGATCAATATTGATCTGACCCGCAAGATCTATTTCAATATCAAGGATACCCCGATCAGCAATGGTTTCGCAGCCTTTTTGGCGGTTTTTGCCTGTATCCTGCTCTGGAAAGGCTCCCAGCTCTATATGGAAGTATTCAGCCTCGACCAGCTCAAAGAGGCCTTCCCGATTCGCTACGGGATCTCTTCATGGTGTAAGAACCTCGGCGACTTCTTCGCGAGTATTGCTGTCGGTGGTACATTCCTCTATCTGGGAAAATCGCTGCGCTAGCAGTCTGTCGGACTATACGGCCGAAGCGAAAATCTGGATGTTTGAGAACAGATTTTAGCTCATTTGCAGGTTCATAGCCGTAGCTATGGACCAAAAAGGAGTTGAAATATGGGCCAAACGGCCGGATTTGCAGCCGGCTCATGGATAGTCCGACAGGCTGCTAACTGCTAGCGATGTGCGCTGTGTGCAACCTGGTGCTGCAATCGATCACTGCCTTTGCCAGTTGGCCCTAACGGTCTTTGGTCGCTGTCAGCACGATCTGAATGCGGCGATTCTGGGCGCGTCCTTCAGCGGTACTATTGGTGGAGATAGGGCGGTACTCGCCATAGCCGACAGCGGAGAGTCGTTCGCCCGAGATGCCGGCCTCGTTCTGGAGAAAGTGCAGGACTGTCGCCGCACGTGCAGTCGACAGCTCCCAGTTCGTCGGGTATTTTTCGGTAAGCGTACCGCGAATGGGCACGTTATCGGTGTGCCCTTCGACCTGAATGTCTTTGTCAGCCGTTGCTATGAGAATGTCACCGATCTGTTGCAATACCTTGATGCCGGCTGGCTTGAGCACGGCTTTACCGGAGTCGAAGAGGATCTTGTCGACAACGTTCACTGTCAGTTTACCTTTCAGCTCAGATATCTTGACCTCACCTCTCTGGATCTCCTCCTCGAGCTTTCCGACCAGTTCATCATATGTCCCTTGCACTTCTGCGAGGCGAGCTTCGCGAGCCTGACGTTCAACTTCGAGCTGCTCTTGCAATATGTTGCTTTCTGTCGTCAGTCGATCGATGTGCTGGCGCATTTCAGTCATGGCGGCGCCGGCCTCGGTACTGCGATCAGCAAGAACCTTTTCCACCCGGTCAAGATCAGCCCTGGCACGCATGAGATCTTCCTGCAACAGCTTGTTGTCTTCAATTGCTTCAAGCAGCCGCTGGTTAAGACTGTCATTGCGTCCTGCCAACAGCTGCTTGTCTGCTTTCAACCGCTCGTAATCGGTCTCAAGACCCTTGATGACAGACTGGAGGTACTGGTTCTCATCGAGTTTCTGCTGGTGGACAGACTGGCTGATACAGGCAGACAAAGTCGCAGCTGTCATGAGGATCAGGCCGAATTTGATGTAGAATTTCACATGGAGCTCCTTGATCGTGTGAGGGTCTTGAGGTTGAGTAACAGGGCCAATTGCCGGTGATTCTAGCACAAATGTAATGGTACGGAAATAGGCATGGTTACAGGGTTTTCAGTTGCTTGTCGAAGTTTCGGTATGTTATAAAAAAGCACTTTAAACGGGTTGGTGCCCATTCTGAGATCATTGCTTGTACATGATGAAGTCACCAGCCGGAAAGCAGTCGGAACCTTACCCATGAACTCATTGATCCTTGACCCCATTCTGCGACGCGCTTTATTAGAGGATATCGGCACCGGCGATGTTACCACTATGGCAACCATCGAGCCCGGCACCCAGGCGAGTGCCGAGTTGGTGGCCAAGGAAGACTTTGTCCTGGCCGGCATCGACGTTGCCCGTCGTGTCTTTCAACTGCTCTCCGCAGAGATCGCTTTCGAAAAACTTATCACTGACGGCCAGACCGTCAAGCGCGGTGATGTCATGGCCTGGATCAAGGGGGATGCCGCTGCCCTGCTTCAAGGTGAACGTGTGGCCTTGAATTTATTGCAGCGCATGTGCGGTGTTGCCACTCTGACAGCGGCATTTGTAAAGGAAGTCGCTGGTACCCAGGCCATTGTTGTTGATACCCGTAAAACGACTCCAGGGTTGCGGGTCCTGGAAAAGTATTCTGTGCGTATGGGCGGTGGTGGTAATCACCGCATGGCACTTTATGATGCGGTATTGATCAAGGAAAATCATGTTTCTGCCGCTGGCGGAATTACGGCTGCGGTCAGGCGTGCCAAGCAGCGTGTGCCACATACGCAGAAAATAGAAGTCGAGGTTCGCAATCAGGATGAGGTGGCCGAAGCTCTTGCTGCCGGAGCTGACATTCTGCTTTTCGACAACATGACACTGACGGAATTGACTGCAGCGGTTAAACTGGTTGGCGATCAGGCAATTACGGAAGCTTCCGGCAGCGTCAACCTTGACACTGTGCGTGACATTGCCGAAACCGGTGTCCGGTTGATTTCTGTCGGAGCACTCACCCACTCCTGTCGCGCTGTCGATATCTCCATGCTGTTTACCTAGGAGACTGTCGGACTATACGGGCCGAAGCGAAAATTCGGATGTTTGAGAACAGATTTTAGCTCATTTGATGGTTCATAGCCGTAGCTATGGACCGAAAAGGATCTGGAATATGGGCCAAACAGTCGGATTTGCAGCCGGTTCAGGGATAGTCCGACAGGCTGCTAGCATCCATCCGGAGACACCGGATGAACACCAGGTTGTTCTAAATGGCAAACGCATTTAAGGAGCTGCAATCTGTAACTGATGAAGAAGCCCGCGCCGCGCGAAACCATCCTGTCTCTTTTCAGCCTGACTCCTGACGGCTTTGTCTCCGGCGAGCACATCAGTACGACCTTGGGGATTTCACGGACCGCGGTCTGGAAACATATTCGCAACCTGCGTCAAGCCGGCTACCTGATTCAAGCGATACCTTCGCGTGGATATCAATTGCTCCGCTCTCCTGATGTCCTGATGCCTGAATCGATTCAGGCCGGTCTTGATTGCCGGTTGGTCGGATCTCGGGTGCGCTGTTTCGATGAGATCGATTCCACCAATCTGCAGGCCGCCCGTTTTGGTGATGAGGGCGCCGCTGATGGCCTGGTGGTGATTGCAGACCGTCAAAGTTCCGGTAAAGGCCGGATGGGACGCCAATGGGAATCTCCCGGCGGTGTCAACCTCTATGCCTCGATCCTTTTGCGCCCACCTGTTCTTCCTTTTGAAGCACCCACGTTGACATTCGTTTCTGCTGTTGCTGTCTGCCGTGCCATTACCTCTTGCACCGGACTACAACCGACAGTCAAATGGCCCAATGATATCCTTTTACATGGCGCAAAGGTTGCCGGACTCCTCAATGAAATGAGTTCGGAAACCGATCAGGTCCACTACGTTGTCCTCGGGATTGGCGTTAACCTGAACATGCGCCAAGAACAATTTCCTGATGATCTGCGCTACCCGGCAACATCGCTTTTCATGGTTTCCGGCCGGATTGTCTCCAGGCTTGATTTTACCCGCACTCTTTTGCGTGAAATCGATGCCTTGTACCAAATCTACCTGTATCAGGGGAGTGCACCGATAATGTCCGCCTGGGCCGATCTCTGTGAACTGACCGGTCAAGCGGTGCAGGTGGATTGCAACGATCGGCAGTTTACCGGGACCATGATCGGCCTTGCCGAAGATGGGGCTTTGCTGGTAAAAACAGGGACGGGAAAGATTGAGAGTGTTTACGCAGGGGATGTGCGGCCTGTGACGTTATGATAAACGCGAGGTGCGAAGTGCTAAGGGCGAAGAAACCGAATCATACCCACCTGTTTGCCATGAGCTTAACGATGTTGTTCGCCTCTTTTGTCTTTCCGCGCCTCGCGCCTCGCGCCCCGCGCCTCGGGTCTTTATGCTTCTCGCCATAGATGTTGGTAACACCAATACAGTTCTTGGCCTGTTTCGTGACAAGGAACTTGTGCGCAGTTGGCGACTGACGACTGACAAGGCCCGTACTACGGATGAGTGGGCTCTGGTGACCCATGAACTGTTCAGTATCAGCGGGTTGCATTTCCCTGATATCGATGATGTGATCATCTCCTGTGTCGTACCGCCGCTTCTGAATACCCTGGAGACCCTCTGCGACACATATTTCACATTACGACCGCTCGTGGTTGGCCCGGGAATCAAAACCGGTATGCCGATCCTGTATGACAATCCCCGTGAAGTCGGAGCCGACCGCATCGTCAATGCCGTGGCTGCTTACGCCAAGAGGCCGACCAGCCTGATTGTCGTGGACTTTGGCACGGCCACAACCTTCGATTACCTTTCGCAACGGGGCGAATATCTGGGCGGAGCCATTGCACCGGGTTTGAGCATCTCTGCTGAAGCCCTTTTTGAGCGGGCCAGCAAGCTGCCCAGAGTTGAGATCTGCTGCCCGCCGCAGGTTGTTGCCAAGAACACGGTCAACAGCATGCAATCCGGGATTTTTTACGGTTATGTCGGTCTGGTTGACGGTATCGTCGGCCGTATGAAGCAAGAGACGCGAGAGAACCCCTATGTGATTGCCACGGGGGGACTTGCCAACCTGATTGCACCTTACAGCCAGGCCATCGATGAAGTTGACAATTGTCTCACCCTGGAAGGTTTGCGGATCATTTATGACCGCAACCATGTTGCGTGACGGTCATCAATCAGCACTAAATCATTGCGATAAGCTGACTATCAAAAATCATGTGGGTCACTGAAAGGAGAGATCATGGCAAAGTTCGAAACTGAAAAGTTGCGGAACCTGGGCATCGTCGGACAAGGGGATGCAGGAAAAACCTCACTGGTCGAAGCGATACTGTTTAACACCGGTATGACCGATCGTCTCGGCAAGGTTGACGACGGTTCGTCCAATATGGACTTTGAACCAGAAGAGACCAAGCGCAAGATCACAATCTCCTCGAAACTTCATCATTGCGAATGGAACGAGCATGAACTGCATATCGTTGATACCCCCGGCTACACCAACTTCCTGCATGATACTCGTGGCTGCATGCGCGTCCTCGGGGGTGCCGTCATGCTGGTCTCCGCCGTAGACGGTGTCAAGGCCCAGACCCAGACCCTCTGGAAGTGGGCTGACGAGTTCGAAGTTCCGCGCATCGCTTTTATCAACAAGCTTGACCGGGACCGTGCTGACTACCTTAAAGCCGTCGACGACATGGAAACTTCCTTGGGCTGTCGGCCGATTGCCGTCAATATGCCGATTGGTCAGGAAGAGAATTTTAAAGGGATTATCGATCTGATTACGATGAAAGCCCGCATCTTCACGTTTGATGACAAGGGGACTTATGACCTAGCCGATATTCCTGAGGAGTACCGGTCTGAAGCTGACCGTTTGCATCTGAATTTAATGGAAGCTTGTGCGGAGGCTGATGACGAGTTGATGGAAAAATACCTCGAGACCGAAACGTTGTCCGAGGAAGAGATCCTGCTCGGATTACGGGAGGGAACTCTGACCGGCGTCTTCACCCCTGTTTTCTGCGGCAGTGCCACAGCCAATATCGGCATCCGTCAGCTGCTTGACTACATCGTTCTCTGCCTGCCATCACCGATCGACAAGGGTATCCAGTACGGGACCAACCCTAAGACCGATCAAGCCGAAGAGCGCCGTCCCGATCCGAAAGAGCCTTTCTCGGCGATGGTTTTCAAGACCGTCAGTGATCCCTTTACCGGCAGGCTGAGCCTCTTCAGGATCTACTCAGGGACCGTTAAATCAGATTCCATGGTTTTCAACCCCAACAAGAACTGCAGCGAAAGAATCGGACAGATCCTGTTGCCGGAAGGCAAAAAGCAGAAGGCGGTCAGTGAGGCTGTGGCCGGAGACATTGTCGCGGTTGCCAAGCTGAAGGAAACCACGACTGGCGATACTTTGTGTGATGCGGGCAAGCCGATCATCTACGCATGCCCGATGTCCATGAAACCGGTCATCTCTTTTGCGCTGGAGCCAAAGAGCAAGGGCGATGAGGAGAAAATCTTCAGCGGGCTTTCACGACTGACGGAAGAAGACCCGGCCCTGCATATTCAGCGTGATGAAGAGACCAAAGAGATGATCATCTCGGGTATGGGGCAGGTTCATGTTGAAGTTGCCATTGAAAAGCTGAAGCGCAAGTTTGGTGCTGAAGTCATTCTCAAGGAACCGAAAGTTCCATATCGCGAAGCGATCAAAAAGAGCGTTGACCAGCACTATCGTCACAAGAAGCAGTCGGGCGGCCGCGGTCAGTTTGCCGATGTCCACATCCGGCTGGAACCGAGAAAACGCGGCGAAGGTTATCTCTTTATAGACAAGGTCGTTGGTGGCGTGGTGCCCCGTCAATATATCCCCGCAGTCGATAAAGGTGTCCAGGAAACCATGGGTAAGGGCGTACTGGCAGGTTTCCCTGTTCAGGATTTCAGTGTCACGCTTTACGATGGTTCCCATCATTCTGTCGATTCGTCGGAGATGGCCTTCAAGATTGCCGGTTCCATGGCATTCAAAAAAGCATGCGAGGCCGCCAGTCCGGTCCTGCTTGAGCCCGTTATGGAAATGGAGATCACTGTTCCAGACGAATGCGTTGGTGATGTAATCGGCGATATGAACTCGCGACGGGGCAAAGTCCTTGGCATGGAGCCGCAGGCGGGCAGCCAGGTGGTCAAGGCCCAGGTGCCGATGTCTGAAGTCCTGAAATATGCCCCTGAGCTGCGTTCCATGACGTCCGATCGTGGGCTCTTTACCATGGAATTCTCTCATTATGAAGAAGTTCCTTCTCATTTGATGGCGAAATTGCTGGAGCAGTTCAGAGAGGCAGACGATTAGTCCTCAGCCAGTTCCAGCCGGCAACCTTGGCATTATTCCCCCGGGAATAAATTGTGAATTGCGGGCTTCATAGGAGCTTGTATATAGAGAACGGGAGGTTTGACATGTCTGAGAAGGGCCGATTTAAAGTAAATTTTGCCGACCACGATGATGATCCGGAATCCAGCCCTGACGATCAAGATGAAGTCCAGAAGTCAGGCTCAAGTGCTGGTCATTTTCCTGAAAACAATCAGAATAACCTGGATGAGTTTCAAGAGCTTGACCTGAGTCATATTGTAAACTTCCCGGAGGACCTTCCGAGTGACCAGTATAAGCTCGAAGATTTTGGTTTGGGTGAAGATGTCAGTTTCCTGGAAACTGACTTGAGCACAGCATCCTCCGGGGATGAACATGCAGCCGAAGAGCCGATGCATGATGAGTCTGAACAGCTGATCAATAGTGCTGGCGACTCCATTAAGCGGATGCTTCTGATCGTTATATTGTTGGTTGTTGCCGGTGGTGCCGGAGTCTATTATTTCATGAGTCAGGATGTCACTGCCCCCACTGAACCGGCCACTGCTCAGACAAACACTGGGCCTGTTGCATTACCACCAGTGACAGACGCTGAGCCAGTTGAACAAAACACGTCCGCCAATGTGCCGGCAGTTGCACTAAATCCACCGGCTATTCCCGCGGCAAAGTCTGTGGAGAAGGTGTCTGCAGAAACGCCGCAAGAGCAGACGCTTAATCAACCTGTGGGCCAGGTTGCCGGGGCGGTATCAGAACCACAGGTGCCGGTACCCCCTCCTGTTGAGCCTGCTGAATCTGCAGTGCCCCCCGTTCACGTGACAGGGGGCGCTTTCACCCTGGATGTCGGCTCCTATCTGATTGAGTCAAATCGGGACTCTCTGGTGGCAAAAATAAAGAAGCTTGGTTATGAACCTCTTGTCACATCGATCAATGCTACCCTGGACATGACGCGCCTGAGCCTTGGAACTTACGGCAAAGATGAAGTCCAGGGAGCCCTTGATTTTGCCAGGTCAATTGAGCCGGGATCTTACAGCGCTCCTGCCGGAGAACGTTACGTTGTCTATGCAGGGACGTTTCAGAAATTAAGCAATGTCGAAAAACTGAGTCAACGTTTCCTTGAAGAAGGGGTTAAGGCCTATAGCGAGCCGGTTAAGGTAACCAGGACCTTGAGCCGGATCCGCTTTGGTCGTTTTACAACGAAAGAAGACGCAGCTTCCGCCGCCCGGAAGGCTGCTGAGGTCGGGTTGAGTGCTGCCGTTGTCAGGTATAAATAACGATTGTTGGGAATCTCAGGGTCGGTTCAAAGCTGTAACGGAGTTGTATTGATTTATGGCACAAGCTGAGTCAAACACCGTGCGCGTGAAAGTTTCGCCCGAGATTGCACGGATTGTTAAACCGGGAGCTCCCCGCGATGTCCAACTAGCGGCAGCGCGAGGGGCTCTTCCCCTTGTCGGCAAGGACTTTTTGACCGTTCTCTTTTTCCTTTGTCGCAGCATTGATGCCGAAATCGCGAAGACGGCAGTGAAAAGCTTACGCGAGATGCCGGCGACGATCCTGACTCAAGTTCTTACGGATGATTTACTGGACCCGCAACTGCTTGATCTGCTCGTCAGGGCCAGACTGTCCGATGACGCACTGATGGGGCTGATCATAATGCATCCGGCAACCTCTCTGGATGCGCACCTTTACCTTGCCGGGAAAGCCTCCGCAGAAGTGCTGGAGCGTCTCGCCGGCCATCAGGATCTGCTGTCCCGCTATCCGGAGCTTGTGGATGCCATAATTGCCAACCCCTCTGCTGAAAAGTCCTTGAAGTTCAAACTGGACTGGCAGGAGCCTGGTCAAACAAGCCCGGCAAGTTCAACTCAAGACTTGCCACAGGAAGATGACGTTGTTGCCGCTGAACACGGCATTGGGGGAGGACGCCGGCAAACAGAGATAGAAGCCCAGTTGGATGAGGCAGAGCGTGAAGGCTTGTCGAAATATCAGATCGCCCTGAAACTCAAAGTCACAGAAAAAATCAAAATGGCACTGACCGGTGACAAGGAATGGCGTGCCATTATGATGAATGAGTCCAACAGGTTGGTTCAGAGTGCTGTTATGCAGAACCCCAGGATCAGCGAGGCAGAGGTCCTCATGGTAGCCAAGAACAAGACGTCCAGCGATGATCTGATCCGGATGATTCTGCTTAACAAAGACTGGGTCAAAAACTACGAAATCAAGAAAGCGCTCATAACTCATCCCAAAACAGCGCCCCCGAAAGCACTACGTTTTATCACCTACCTGACGATGAAAGATCTCAAAGAATTAGCTAAAAGCCGTCAGGTCTCCAATGTCGTTGTGACTGCCGCACGCAAGGAACTGGAAAACCGCATGAGGAAAATTGGTGGTTAGATGAAAGCCGTTACAAAAGAAATCATTGCTGTTTGTATCAGCAAAGCGAAGGGTGAACGAAAAACCGATGTCGGCCAGGGGGAGTTACAGCAAGGCTTTGGCCTGGTCGGTGACGCCCATGGTGGCGACTGGCATCGTCAGGTCAGCCTTCTGGCAGATGAGAGTATAGAAAAGATGCGTCTTGCCGGGCTCGCTGTCGGCGTCGGTGATTTTGCCGAGAATCTCACAACGCGAGGGATTCATCTGTATTCCCTGCCTCTCGGTACCAGATTGCGGGTCGGGGCTTCTGCTGTGTTGGAAATTACCCAGATCGGCAAGGTTTGCCACGACCGGTGTGCCATCTACCATCAGGCCGGAGATTGCGTCATGCCGCGTGAAGGGGTCTTCGCCATTGTCTTGCAAGGCGGTCCGGTGAAAACGGGTGATCCTGTAGAAATCCTTGAGCCGGTTGCTGCGAAAGCTGGCCTATGAGTGCAACGGATGCTTACCGTATCGGTGTTCTAACCTTGTCAGACAAAGGTGCCCAGGGCCAGCGGGTGGATGAGAGCGGTCCGGCTGTTCAAGGGATGCTGGAGGCTATCGGCCAGGTGACTCACGTTGCAATCTCTGCCGATGACATCAAATCAATTGTCGACATATTGACCTTCTGGTCTGATCATGAGCGACTCAACCTGATCGTGACGACTGGTGGTACCGGCCTGACACGCCGTGATGTGACACCCCAGGCAACGCTGCAGGTGATCGATTACCAAATCCCGGGAATGGCGGAAGTCATGCGCATGCAGAGTCTTGGTAAAACGCCGCATGCGATGCTGTCGCGGGCAGTCGTCGGTGTCCGGCGTCAGACGATGATTGTCAATCTGCCCGGCAGCCCCAAGGCGGCGCGAGAAAATCTGGCAGCCGTGTTGCCGGCTTTACCGCACGCCTTGGCAAAGCTGGCAGGTGACCCGGACGATTGTGGCCAAAGTTAGGAACCTGTCCGCCTTGCTCTAATGGGTAAGGTGGCCGGCCAACCAGGCGAGCAGGATGCCACCGCAGAGCGCCAGAGTCGCTGACAGACCGCGGCTGCGATGGGATTCCGGGATCAGGTCTGATGCGGCGATGTAGATGAAGGACCCACCTGCTACGGCAAGGAGGTCGCCGAGCAGGGGCTCTGGCATATTGCTGACCAGGGCAAAGGTCAGGAAGGCCGCTGCAGGTGTGGCCAGGGCGACAAAGGCTGTCAGCTGAATGGCCTTTTTGCGCTGCCAACCGTAGTGCAACAGGATGGCGATCATCGCGATCCCCTCGGGAACTTCATGCGCGACAACGCCGAGCGCTGCCAGCAAGCCAAGATCCTGGCTGACTTCAAAACCGGTCCCGATGATCACGCCGTCTATCAATGAATGAAGTCCCATGCCGACAAACGCCACCCAGCCCATTGGATGGGGGCGGGAACAGCAGCCATCGTGGCAATCGGCGACCTCCAGGTTGATGTGGTGCTGCTCTTCATGCCCTGCGTGGATCAGCAGGTGGTGCTCAAAGAAATAGAAAAGGATAAAGGCGAGGAGAATGAAGAGGGGGGCTCTGGTGGTCAGCTCCATCGATTCCGGGAGGATATGCAGAACACCAACGCCGAGGAGAACACCTGCCGAGAATGACACCAGGACTGCAGAATAACGGCGGCTCCAGTCCTCCCAGGCCAGGACCATGGACATCCCGGCGAAGGTTGCGGCTCCCGCAAAACTCCCGGCAAACAATACTTGCCACCATTGTCCGGACATCTCAGTTTCTCCTCGGGGGATAGATGCCGCAGTATAGAATCGAAGTCTGTTCAGGGCAAGTGTCCTGAGTCTTTGATAATGCCTTTTGCGAGAAACCAGGTATATCTATGGCCGCAAAGAGCGGTGTGGTATATCAAAGGCTTCGATCCTGAACGTGTGGAAGAGATGAAGGCTTATTGCAAAGAGTGTTATCAGCAGGACGTCAGGTAAGTGCTTCCGTACCCCTGCGACACAATCGGCCAGGCATCAGCCCGGCCGGTTTTTTTTAAATATTTTTGTGAAAGTTGTATACAGTCCACAGTTGCCTGTGGATAGATATGTGGAAAGCAGAGGGAAGGAGAGGTAAAGCTCTTTAGGGGTATACCTTTTTAGCCTTTTGCACAGAAATAAATCATAACCGGATCAGGTTGAATAAACATTCAGAAATCGTGATGAATTGATTTACCAGCAAAGCTTTTTTCTGCCTAATGATTGTATCTCTTTGGTCTCTTGACGGCGTTGTTCGCGGCGCTGTTTTTATGAAATATCTATAGATAACAGTGGTATACTGGCTTTTCACTGCTCTGGCCTGACCCCTTGAGCCGTTTGCAGAATTTTTGGAAACAGTCTGTTTGCCTTTGAATTGTGCCTTGTAAATCAACAGGTTTTGCCCTGTATCTCAGGTTTGATTTTAACTTTAGGACTCAGCTGATAATGACATTTCAAGGAGACTGGACAATGCGTATTACCCCTGCTTCGGAATTGAAGAATCGTATTTCCAAGCTGCAAAACGAGATGGTTATCCACAGCCTGGAAGCGGTTCTTATGGTGCAGAATGCCGACCTCTTTTACTTCACCGGCGCAATCCAGCAGGGTGCGCTCTATGTTCCCGCTGAAGGGGAGGCGCTCTATCTGGTGCGTAAGGATTACGGCCGCGCCCGAATGGAGTCGGGTCTAAAGGAAGTTCTCCCGTTCAAGAGCCCGCGCGATATCCCGGGCGTCCTTGCAGATTTCGGTTATTCCATACCGAAAACGGTCGGCATGGAATTGGACGTCGTTCCGGTAGCGGTGATGCAGAGATTCCAGGCAGGGCTTGTCGGTAGTGCCGTAAGCGATGCGACACCGCTGATTCGCAACGTTCGCTCCGTTAAGTCCACTTATGAAATAAATGTTATGAAGGATGCAGCACTGATCCTCGATAAAGTCTGCAAGAGAGTGCCTGAGGTGCTTCATGAAGGGATGACCGATCTTGAACTGGCCGCTGAACTTGAATTCGTTGCGAGAAAAGCCGGCCATCAAGGTTTGGTTCGTATGCGTGGTTTTAATAACGAACTTTTTTTCGGTCACGCTTTTTCCGGGGCGGACAGCGCAGTCCCTACCTATTCGGATACGCCGCTTGGAGGTGTCGGACTGAGTCCCTCGTTTCCGCAAGGGGCAAGTTATAAGCAGATAAGCAGAAACGAACCGATTACTGTTGATTTTGTCAGTGTTTTTGACGGTTATATTGTTGACCAGACCCGCATGTTCAGCATTGGTGAACTGCCGGTCGAGCTGATGAAGGCCTATGTTGATATGGTTGCTATCCAGGAACATGCCAAACAGGCCGCAAAACCTGGCGTGACTTGGGGGGCCTTGTACGATGAATGCCTGAATATGGCAGTCGAGATGGGCTATCGGGACAATTTCATGGGCTCGAAAGGCGCCCAGGTGTCCTTTATCGGGCACGGAGTCGGCGTTGAACTTGATGAATACCCTTTTATAGCCAAAGGGCTCAACGAGCAGAAACTGCAGGAGAACATGACTTTCGCTTTTGAGCCAAAGGTCGTCTTCCCGGGATTGGGAGCGGTTGGCGTCGAGAATACTTTCTGGGTTGGCGAGAATGGTCTCAAGCATTTGACTTTTTCGAATCAGGAATTGATCGTTCTGTAAGAAATCTCATGCAAAAGTCTCTATGGGCCCCCTCGGTGACGAGGGGGCCTTTGCTTTTGTGCGCCGTAATTTTCCAGCGCGAAATATTTATCTCTTAATGCTGCTGGAGTTGAAGAATAATCTGCTTTGTGCTGTGCGATATCCTACAAAATATCATGTCAAAACCGGGTATATTCAGGCATGGTAACCATTCAATTTCGTGATTTCAGGATGTTAACGCATCTTTCGCTGCTTGGCATGAAAGTTGATCTAGTAACTCGGCATTGTCCCTATCTGTTCCCAAACCTTAACCCTCAACTTATTCAGCGGTGATCAATGCAGAAACATGCAAAGTTTTACGTGTCGCTCAGTCTGGTCTGTGTAGCCTTGCTTGTCGCCGTATGGATGTTTTACCCCTCAGGGATCAACCCGGCCGACGCGGCTTTGGCTGAGTATCAGATCGAAAAAATGACCTGCGCCTCCTGTGTCGGCAATATAAAAAAGGCCTTGTCAGATCTTGATGGCATTGCTTCTGTAGAGGTCAACCTGACCAGCAATCGAGGTCGTGTGACTTATGACCCAAATGAAATTGACAGCAGGGTTATTGCCGAGGCCATCACCGGTGCGGGTTACCCTGCAAGCTTGCGTCTGGAACTGGCTCCCCAGGAATATGCTGCATTGCAGCAGGAACAATCCCAACTTGGTCAGCAGTATCTGGCGCGTATCGGCGATCGTTTGCTGGCCCGCAGCGATTTTGAGCAGCTTGTCCAGCTTCGGACCAAGGGTGACCCAGCACCAGGGCAAAACGAACAGGTCTGGCAGGCTGTCTGGAAAGAGGTCCTGCAGCGGGAACTGCTGCTTTCGGCAGCCGATCAGAGCCATATCATTGTCCAGGATGGTGAGGTTGATGCCAGACTGGATGAATTAAAGAAAGAGAATAGGGAGCTTGATCAGATCGTTACCGAGCGTTATGGCAGTATGGACAGCTTTCGTAAGCGTCTTCGGGAGGACATGATTATCAATCGCAATATCAACGACCATGTTTATGAAGGATCCAGCCTCCCCGCTGATCGTCAGGCCAAGTTCCAGGGCTGGTATGCGGAACTGCAGAAAAATACTGAAGTCATCATTTTCGACCCGCGCCTCAAATCAATGGGGCAGGGTGGCAGTGGCTGTGCCTGCTGCAATAGTTGAGTCGGATGACCAAGACTAAAAAAACAGGAGAAATGCAAATGTCAGAGCGTCAATCTAAACGAGAACAGTTTAACGAAAAATCCTCTTCGGGTAAAAAAATGCTGATTCCCATCATCGTCCTGGTACTGGTTGCCGTCGCTGTCGGTGGCTGGTTTGCTTTTGGTCAAAAAACCCTTGGCGGCCATGAAGCGGTTCAGGTCGGTCAGGATGGCAAGCTGCACTTTGCTTCGACAGATTTTGCTGACGGTAAAGCCAGATTTTATCGCTTCGAAGGCAATTCTGGGCCAATCGATTTCTTTGTTGTACGCAGTCAGGATGGCGTAATCCGCACGGCCTTTGATACTTGCGACGTCTGCTACCGTGAGCGCAAAGGCTACCGTCAGGAAGGCAATGACATGGTCTGCAACAACTGCGATCAACATTTCCGCACTGATCTGGTGAACGTGGTCAAGGGCGGCTGCAATCCGGCGCCGTTAAAACGCGAACAGGCTGGAGAGACGGTAGTCATTACTGCTAACGATCTCGAACTTGGTATTGGTTACTTCAAGACTGCGGTCAACTGAGGATATAAACGTGCGACTGGAGCATATTGTTTTTCATAATCTGAGACGTCGTAAAGGGCGAGCGATCTTTCTTGTGGTCGGCCTCTTGATCGGAGTCGCTACGGTAGTCACCCTGCTGTCGCTGACGGATGCGCTTGGCCAGCGGGCCCAGCATGAGCTGGAGAACTTCGGAGCGAATATCATTATCACACCCCGTAGCGATCAGATGGCCCTGAGTTATGGCGGGCTGCAACTCGCCGGTGTCAGCCTGGTTTCTGAAGAGATCGAGCAGAGCAGTCTGGCCAAGATAGATTCGATTCCCAACCGGCGCAATGTCGCCATGATTGCACCCAAGGCGCTAGGCATGATTGATGTCGAAGGCCAGCGAGTCATGCTGATGGGGGTGGATCCTACAGTGGAATTCAAAATGAAGCGTTGGTGGTCGATTGCCGGCCGCCAGATCCAGCAGGGACCAGAGCTAGTGGTTGGCGACACGGTTGCCCGGCGCTTCAATCTGACCATGGGCGACACAGTTAAAATCGCCGGCCAGGACTTCACAGTCGTTGGCCTGCTTGCAAAAACCGGTTCACAGGATGACCAGCTTCTTATCGCCCCTTTGCCGGTTGCACAAGACGTGCTCGGTAAGCAAGGTGTCGTCAGCATGGTTGAAATCGCCGCGCTCTGTCATGACTGCCCGGTTAACGATATGGTCAGCCAGCTGCAAGGAGTCTTGCCGGGTGTTGACGTGCAGGCCGTTCAGCAGGTGGTGAAAACCCGTATGCATGCACTCGATCAGTTCCGCCTGTTTGCCTGGAGTGTCGCTGTGACGGTTGTCATTATCGGTGCTCTGCTGGTTTTTGTCACCATGATGGGGGCGATCAGTGAAAGGACTCGCGAAATCGGGATTTTCCGGGCAATCGGTTACCGGCGTCGTCATGTGCTGCATCTGGTACTGATGGAAGCGGCTATCGTCAGTGCTATGGCCGGTGTGCTGGGATATCTGACAGGGGTAATCGTGACCCTGGTCGCACTACCCTTGATCGATGGCGGTATGGCACACTGGCAATGGAACCCGACTCTTGCCTTTGCTGCAGTTTTTGCTGCAGTTTTTGTCGGCCTGCTTGCTTCGTTGCAGCCGGCCTTGCGAGCCAGTCGTCTTGAGCCGAGCGAAGCGCTCCGTGCGCTATAACCCGGGATAAAATATATGACTCT
>JBPPMB010000235.1:0-5005 GCA_051305855.1 Desulfuromonadales bacterium | reverse complement strand
CCGGTTAATCCACAACGGGTAAAA
Organism: Desulfuromonadales bacterium; assembly: GCA_051305855.1. Lineage (GTDB taxonomy): Bacteria > Desulfobacterota > Desulfuromonadia > Desulfuromonadales > BM103 > M0040. Next base: position 4,981 of record JBPPMB010000235.1, on the reverse strand, counting down.
GCCGCAGCAGCACAACCCATTGACAAGTCCAACCTGGCAGACTTCAACGTCCGGATGAAGGCTCTTATGGCCCAGTTAACCGAACAGCCCGAGATCAAAACGGCCAGAACACAAGGGGCAGGCGATTAATCTTTTCCATAATCGGTCGGGGCGTAAGGGCTGGAGGCTGGATGGGGCTAACTGGTGACTACGCATTTCCCCCCTCCCCCTAACCTTCTCCCACCAGGGGAGAGGGGATGACATCAGGCTTGGCGGAAAGATTTCCCACAGGCAGTGTTTGATGAGCAGCAAATCACCAGTGATGAGTTGACGGCCGTCAGGATTCTCAGACTGCACAACATGGTTCTCAGACTTTGAATTACCTTGTTCATCTGTACCTGGCGGGAGAAGATGCCGAGCTTCAACTCGGTGGTCTGATGGGTGACTTTGTCAAGGGCAGCATCCCTGCCGACTATCCAGAGCGACTGGCAATGGGCCTGCACCTGCATCGCCGTATCGACAGCCTCGCCCAGAATAGCCCGCACACCCGCAGAAGCCGGCAGAGACTTGACCCTAAATTCGGCCATGGACGCGGCATCATCATCGACATTTTCTACGATCACTTTCTCGCCTCTGCCTGGGCAGATCATTCGCCAGAACCGCTCGAAAGTTATGCCGCGAATGTTTACTGCATCCTGCAGAGGAATCATCATCAGCTCCCGCCAGATCTCCAGCGAGTCGCAGCGCGCATGATTGAACACAACTGGCTGGTCTCTTATCGACAGCGGAAGGTGGTTGGCCAGACACTGGAGAACATTGCCCGACGCCTGAGCAGGCCCCTGCCCCTCGCCCAGGGCATTGACGACCTCGTCGCTCATGAAGCTTCATTGCGCCAGGATTTCCGTGATTTTATGAGCGAGGCAATTGAATTTGTGCAACAGGAATTTGCTATCAAGGTGAGGTGAGTATCGATGGGGTCAGGTCTAGACCTGGCCCCATCGGTAATCTGTCAGCGGATCATGATCTGACGGATACCGTCGACGATAAACTGGATCGCCAGTGCTGCGAGGATCACGCCGAGAAGACGGCGCAGGATATCATCACCGGTCCGGCCGATAATATCTTTGATACGGTTTGCCGACGAGAGCGCCACGTAGGTGAACAGGTAGATGATCAGGACTGCCAGCACCAGGGTGAGACTCCCGGAGATACCTTTGATCCGGGAAAAGAGCAGGATCGTGACTGTCAGGCAGCCCGGACCGGAGAGCAGTGGAATGGACATGGGAAAGACCGAGATATCGACCTCCTGACCGCTCTGCCACTTCCTGCCGGTTTCGCCCTTGGTGACCATGTTGAACGCAGTGATGAAAAGCAGCAGACCACCGGAAACGCGCAGTGCCTCTATGCTGATGCCAAGCTTGGTCAGCAAGGCTTCGCCGAAGAATGCCGAGACCAGCACGATGGCAGCTGCAATCAGCGTCGAGCGCAACGCCATGCGCCGGACATATGCTCGATCGCAATCTGCCGTCAAACCATGAAAAATCAAGGCGGTGCCGATCGGGTCGATGACCACGAAATAGGACGTCAGGGCGTGCAGAAAGATGTCTGTGAACATTGCGAATCAGCTCATCAAAGGTTAAGAGTGACCTGCCAATGACCAATCATAGGCTTAAGAGTGAATCGGCCACTCAGACTCGTAGCCGGGCGGAAAAAAGCTGTCGCGGGTCCGATTGAAATAGCCGTACTGCAGTTTCGGGAAGCGCTCTTTGTGTTGTGTGAGCATCTTCAGCATGCCGATGCCACTTCCAGAGACCCCCAGCGAGGAGAGATAGAGAACCGGATCGAGGCTTAAGTTGCGCATCTGGATCATATCGATGCCGACCTTCTCGATCAGGCTGACCATGGCCTCGATTTCATCGGGCCGGTCACTCACGCCGGGGAAAACCAGGTAGTTCAGCATGGTGTAAAGACCGGCGGACTTAGCGCGCTTTAACGATTCAAGCACATCGGCAAAGCGATAGCCGCATGGCCGGTAATAGGAGTTATACAAAGCCTCCTGGGCCGAGTTGAGCGAAACACGAATCGAATCGATGCCTGCAGAAGCCAGTTGGTCGATGGCATCGGGAAGCGACGCATTGCTATTGAAGTTGATCGTACCGCGCTTTGTCTGACGACGCATTTCCTGGACCGCCTCGCTGATCATGCCGGCCTGCAGGATCGGGTCGCCTTCACAACCCTGGCCAAAGGAAACGATCGCGTTCTGAGCCTCCTGCAGATGCGGCACGGCCACCTCGCAGAGTTCCTTGACCGTCGGCACAAAGCTCAAGCGTTCCTGGCTGGACGGACAGCAGTCGGATTCCTGCTTGGAGATGCAGCCGACACAGCGGGAGTTGCAGGTTGGAGATGTCGGCAAGGGGGCTTCCCAACGCCGGAAGAAAAGGTTTTTGGCGGCAAAGCAGTGATAATCGAGAGCGCAACGCGACAACTGTTCCAGCAGTCGATTGTCCGGGTTGGCACTCAGCACTTTGCGTACCAGGGGGTCTAGTTTACGGTCGTCGAAGTGATCGGGTTGCCATTGACTGTTGCGATCGACCTGAACGGCCGCCACGTAGAAGCGTTCTTCCTCAACGCACCAGCCGACCGCCGTATATGACCAGAGCGGCAGAGTCATCTTTTTGCGTTGAAAATCTGCGGCAGGCAGAAGGGTGCGTGTGAAGCCCGGGGTCAGAAATGCTGAGACCGCCTGAATCGATCCGCCACCCCACTGTTTAGGCAGTCGTTCCGCCGTCAGACACTGATTGCTGCGCCGGTCAAAGCCGATCGGCGGCGTCTGCGGTATGGTAAACAGGCGGCTTCCCTCAGGCATGGGAATCATTTCAGCCGCCAGCGGCCGCTCCACTTGCGTACCGTTCATTCCTGCCAGCAGCAAGTCCGGATGCTCGAAAACCTCTCCCTGTGCATCGGCGACTACCGCCAGTATGGTCTTGCTTTTTGCCACCTGTTGCACCTCTGCGCTTAAATATCAACGCAACTAAAAGAGTCTACAAACCTTCTGTTCCTGCTTACCGCGAAAGGGACAGCCCCGCTCGGAGTCGCTTTCTGAAGCTACCACAGGCAGCTATTTGAAAACAATTGCTCCTTCAAATCTTCGCGATATCACATGTAAATACCTGGCATGGTTTACTACACTATAATACTGTAGTATTATTTTTTTAAATAATGCTTGCCGCAGTTGTATGAACGTGCTATACACCACTTAACAAATCAACTACAGGAGGTATTTCATGCGCACCATCAAACAGTACATAACGATAACAGCCCTATTGCTGGCGGGGCTTCCCACTCTGGCAAACGCCGCTCTGCAAGACTATTTCGTACAGACCGGCTGGCTGAGCGAGAACCGTTCACAGGTTGTTGTGCTCGATGCCCGTCAGACCCCGCTCTTTCTCATGGGCCATATCGAAGGTGCATACCACCTCCCCCGCAGCGAGTTCCTTCACGAGCGTAACGGCGTCAAGAGCCTGGTGCCGACCACCATCGCCTTCGAAGCGCTGATGGAGCGATTCGGCATCACCCCTGAGACCACAGTGGTCACTTATGCCGAAGACAACAACCCTTATGCCGCGCGCCTGGCCTGGACCCTGCGCTACTACGGTCATGAAAAGACACGGGTGCTTGATGGCGGTTACGAGAAGTGGGCCGCAGAGAATCGGCCGACCACGGTGCTGCCGACCACGGCCGCACTACCCAGCCATTACCGGGTTTCCACTCCGGGTAAGGCCCGCGCCGAAGCAGATTACGTTCTGACCCAGCTGGGCAACCCGTCCGTGATCATCTGGGACACGCGTTCGTTAAAAGAATATGACGGCAGCGATGTGCGTGCTGATCGCGGTGGCCATATCCCGGGCGCCACCCACCTCGACTGGACGGAACTGCAGCATGAGGTTGACGGCGTCAAGGTCCTGAAAAGTGAAGCTGAGATTCGCGATCTGCTCGCTGCCCATGGCATCGGCGCCGACGATGAGGTGATTGCCCATTGCCAGACCGGCATCCGCTCGTCCTACGCGATCCTGGTACTGCAAGGTCTTGGATACAGCCAGGTCAAGAATTATGATGGTTCCTGGATCGAATGGGCCAATAACCCGACCCTGCCGATTGTTGCCGGTGCGGGAACTCCGCAGCTTGAAGAGATCGCCTTGCTGCGCCATTAATCGACATCAAGACGCGGTTAAATGCAAGACGTGCCCATTCGGAACTCTGGATGGGCACGCTTTTTTCTGTACACGTCAATCTGCACGAATGTCGACAGAGAGAGAAAGACTGACATAACGTGAGAAAAACCGGCTATACTGACCAGCATTATTTCAAGTGGGGGTTCGATGTCGCTAACAAACCGAATCAAGAACCGCCTGATCGCCAAGGTGATCACCCGCTACCCAAGTCTCGCCCAGCGATTTATCACCGCATACGAGCCGTGGGAGTCGGGCGAAGCGGTTCCCTGGACGCCACCGCGCAAGCCCCTGAGCGATTGCAAACTGGCTGTGGTCACGACCTCGGGTGTCCACCACAGCGGGCAGCAGCCCTTCGACATGCAGGACAGCGAAGGCGATCCGAGCTTCCGGGCCATTACCGGGGCAACCATCAACGGTGATTTCCGGATCACCCACGATTACTACGACCACAGCGATGCCGAGAAGGACCTCAACATCGTGCTGCCGCTCGACCGGTTGCGGGAATTGCAACAAGAGGGTCTGATTGGCAGGCTTGCCGACACGCACTATTCCTTCATGGGCCATATTGACGGTAAACACATTGTCACCCTGATCGGTAGCACGGCAAAACAGGTGGCGGAAAAACTTCGGCAGGATGAGGTCGACGTCGTCCTGCTGACCCCCGCCTGAGGCATCTGCAATCAGTCCGTGGGACTGATCCAGAGAGAGATTGAAAAAACCGGCATCGCCACCATCGGCGTGTCGATCGTGCGGGAATTCACTGAAAAAGT
>JBPPMB010000022.1:0-11240 GCA_051305855.1 Desulfuromonadales bacterium | reverse complement strand
CCCCTGAGTTACGCGAAGGCATCCTCTACGTCATCTCCGCTCCGTCAGGAGCCGGCAAGACATCAATCTGCCGGAAGATCCTGACGCTTTTCCCGAATCTTCGCCAGTCGATCTCCTGCACGACCAGAGCCATGCGTCCCGGTGAACAGGAGGGCAGGGACTATCACTTTGTCTCGCGGCAGGTTTTTGACCAGATGGTTGACGACGGAGCCTTTGTCGAGTGGGCAGAGGTGCATGGCAACAGTTACGGCACAGCATCTGCGACGCTGGAAAAAGCTTGTGACGAAGGATCTGACATTCTCCTCGAGATCGATTTCCAGGGTGCAAAACAGTTACGTAGCAGCGGACTTGACGGAGTATTCATCTTTATCCTGCCTCCCGCTATGAACGAGTTGCGCAAACGCCTGGAGTCCCGCAATACTGATGATGCAACGGTCATCACCCGCCGCATGGACAACGCTTCTGCTGAAATTGCCGAGGCGGTCAACTTCGACTATCTCGTCGTTAATGATGTTCTGAATCAGGCCGTTGATAAAGTCAGGGCCATTATGATTGCCGAGGCAACGCGAACCGAGCGCGTCATCAAAGCTCTGCCTGAAGAATTCGGCTTGAAATAGAACGCGTAGACGTATATCCTGTCGCATCTATCGATAAATTACTGTCGGGCGGATAAGCAGCCCAATGCAAAGTGAGGACAAATGGCACGTATTACCGTTGAAGATTGTCTGAAGGCTGTTCCCAATCGCTTCCTGCTGGTCATGGTGGCGACCAAGCGGGCCAAGCAGCTTTTCAAGGGTGCACAGCCCCTGATTGAAAACAAGGCGAACAACCGCAAGATTGTCCTGGCGCTGCGGGAAATCGCTGCCGGCAAGGTCGAATTTGAAATTCCTTCCCGGAAGCAAGCCTGATCGTTTTTTGCATTAGGTGCCCACCCGGGGCCCCTGCGAAACATATGATGCCGGCCACATGGCCGGCATCCCTTTTCTCACCTGAGCGTCGGTTATGATCCGCATCGACGACATCCTGGACGAAATCCGCTCCTATCACGCCGAAGCTGATCTTGAAGCCGTGCGCAGGGCCTACCTGTATTCTGAGCAGGTGCACCAGGGCCAGACCCGTCTTTCCGGCGATCTTTACATGTTTCATCTGATGGAAGTGGCTGCTATCCTGGCGCGCCTGCGCATGGATGTGCCGACGATCATGACCGGCCTGTTGCACGACACCCTTGAAAATACTCTTTCCACCAGGGAAGAGCTGCGCGAACTGTTTGGTGAAGAAGTGACCGAAATGGTTGACGGCGTCACCAAAATCAGCAAGATCACCTTCAAGACCAGCGAGGAGCGCCAGGCCGAGAATTTCCGTAAAATGCTCCTGGCCATGGCCAGGGATATTCGCGTCATCCTGGTCAAACTTGCCGACCGCCTGCACAACATGCGCACGCTGGGTTACCAGCCTGAGGAGCGCCGCCGGAGCATTGCCCAGGAAACGGCTGACATCTATGCCCCACTGGCCAATCGCCTTGGCATCAGCTGGGTCAAAAGCGAATTGGAGGACCTGGCGTTCAGTTTCCTTGAACCGGAGAGCTACAAAGTCCTGGCAAAAAAGGTCGAGCAACACCGGCGCAAAAGTGACACCTATGTCGCGGACGTGAAACATCGCCTTGAAGAGATTCTCAAGGAGCACGGGATCGACGGCCAGATCCAGGGGCGCTACAAGCACATCAGTTCGATCCACAAGAAAATCATGAAACAGAATATCGAATTCGACCAGATTCATGATCAAATAGCCTTTCGCATTATCGTGCCGACCGTTCGCGACTGCTACGCCATGCTCGGCATTATTCACTCTTTCTGGAAGCCGGTGCCCGGGCGTTTCAAAGATTTTATCGCGATGCCCAAGGCAAATATGTACCAGTCTTTGCATACCACTGTTTTCGGGCCGGTCGGACAGCGCATGGAGGTGCAGCTCCGCACTGAAGAAATGCATAAAGTCGCCGAGCAGGGGATTGCCGCTCACTGGAAATACAAAGAGGGCAAGGCGGCCAATCGTGCCGATGAAGGGCGCTTCAGCTGGCTGCGGCAGATGCTCGAGTGGCAGAAGGAACTCAAGGATTCCAGTGAATTCATGTCGTCTGTCAAGGTCGATCTCTTCCCGGAAGAAGTGTACGTATTCACACCGAATGGCGACGTCAAGGAACTTCCCAAGCAGAGCACGCCGATTGATTTCGCCTACAGCGTGCATTCTGATGTCGGTCAACGCTGTACCGGCGCCAAGGTCAACGGACGCCTGGTTCCCTTGAAAACCGAGCTGAAAAACGGTGATATCGTCGAGATCATCACTTCTGCACACCAGACGCCCAGTAAGGACTGGCTGAAGTTCGTCAAAACATCCAAGGCGAAAAACCGTATCCGCAATTGGGTCAAGGAGCAGGAACGCCAGCAGAGCCTGGAGCTGGGCCATGATCTTTTGGAAAAGGAATTACGCAAGTATGGTTTCAGCTTCAATCGTGCGGTCAACCTTGACACCATGAAAGAAACCTTTGCTGAACTTGGCTTCCGCAATGTGGAGGATTTGCAGGCAGCGGTCGGTTACGGCAAGGTGACCTGCAACCAGGTGATTTCCCGTCTGATTCCCGAGCAATTCAGGGCGGAAGCACCAAAGCCAAGTCGTATCAGCCAGGTTCTGGACAGGATTCGCCGTAAACCGGTCGATGCCATCAACGTTCAGGGGTTGGATGGAATTCTGGTGCGTTTTTCCAAGTGCTGCAATCCCCTGCCTGGAGATGAAATCATCGGTTTTATCTCACAGGGCATGGGTGTGACGGTGCATGCCGCCGATTGTCAACGTGTTCTGGAGACCGATCCCGAACGCCGCATTGAAGTCTCATGGAACAGTCAAAAGGGCGCTACGCGATCGGTTAAGATAAGGGTCCACAGTCTGGATCAAAAAGGGGTTCTGGCGGCGGTCACCAAGGTTATTACCAAGTATGAAGCGAATATCCTGCGCGCCAGCGTCTATTCGACCAAGGAAGGGCGTGGTGTTCTTAACTTCGAAGTGGATGTTCAGGATGTCCAGCATCTGAACCGGGTCATGGAAGCCGTTCAGAAGCTCAAAGGAGTTCTCCAGGTCGAACGCTTAAAGACGGGGCGTAAGGGGTAGGGGCTGGAGGCTGGAGGTCAGGGGACTGTCCCCGAACGGGGACTGTCCCCAGGGAGTTGAATCGGAGGCAGGGGACTGTCCCCAGGGAGTTAAAGGGTTCATCAGAAAGGTTGTTGTGATGAAAAAACTGATACAGACCAATTCGGCGCCAGCCGCGATCGGGCCCTATTCACAGGCCATTCAGGCGGGCGGTTTTATCTTTTATTCGGGGCAGATTCCCCTGGATCCGGGAAGCGGTGTCCTGGTCGCGGGTGGTATCGTTGAACAGACCCGTCAGGTGATGGCGAATATGCGTGCCGTCCTGTACGCCTCGGGGCGGAATTTCTCTGATATTGTCAAAACGACCATTTACCTGACAGACCTGGCTGATTTTGCGACGGTCAACGAAATCTACGGCGCGTTTTTTACTGATGTCCCGCCGGCACGTGCCTGTGTGCAGGTGGCAGCGCTGCCGAAAGGTGCGGCGATTGAAATCGACTGGATTGCTGCTGCGTGATCAGGGTCAGCCCGTACACATTTCACAAATTTTGCATCAGAGGCTGTAAGGTGCAATAAAAAAGAGGCAGCCTGAAACAGGCGGCCCCTTGGTGCGTTCGCAATAACCCGGTCAGCAGGCTTTCTGAATCGCCCCTGACCGGATGCAGCGCGTGCAGACTTTCATGCTGCGCACAGAACCATTTTTGACAGCACGGACCTTCTGCAGGTTCGGTTGAAAAACCCTCTTGGTTTTATTATGCGCATGGCTGACATTACAACCACTCATCGGTTTCTTTCCACAGACATCACATTCGTTCGCCATTTTTTGCTCCTCCTGATACGTTCTGAACGGAACCTTCTAGCATGAATGGTAACGCTTTGCAAGGCCTTTTCTTATGCCTGGCCGCGTTTGCGCATGCTTGTCAGGTGGTTTGCCAGAGTCCAGCCGAGCAGGGCAGCGCCGGAAGCTTCCAGTTCAGGCATTAAAATACTGCTGTCGGCACAATACAGATTGTTGCCGATCTGTAGTGGCAACCGGGCCAGCTGCTGCTGTCGATTGGCTGAGTCTGTCTTGATGTGTGGAGAAATGTTTTCTTCATCCCCTGGCAGGGCATAGTCCACGAAAGGGAGGACCGGCTCGAGCAGCTGACGCAGTTGCTGTTCTGTCGCTGCGCCGGTGTAGTGGAACTGGCCGGAGAGTCCCGTTTCGTCCTCCTCGATGGCCAGGCGCAGAGGCATGCCGCCGCCGCAAATAACCCGTGATGCCAGCAGCGGTGAGAGTTGCCCTGTCAGGGGGCTGGTGATCTGTTTGGCCGGAGAATGCGCTAACGGTAAGGCTGCTGGCTTGCCAGGCTTGAAACGATCAACCCAGCGTGCATCGCCAAGCAAAAAGGCTTTTGCGGTAAACTGCCCTGCGTCTCTCAGCTTTCCACCCGTCCATCGAAAGCCATTGAAATCGATGCATTCGAGATCTGCAAGTTCGGCTTTCAAACCGTGGAACTGCTCAAAGCGTTTGCTTAACAAGTTACTGAAATCAGCTCCCCTGATATTCTCCGGTCGCCTGGCCTGAGTCCACAACAGGGCCGACTGGGCGCGTGACAGCCTGTTGATGCTCATCAGTGAGAGGCCTTGCAGAAGATCCGTTACAAAAAGCCTCGCCGTTGAGGAAAGCTGACCGAGCGACTTTGTGACCGGTGCATCAAACTGTGCCCAGTTGATGTTGCGGCTCATACAGAGAAGTTTAAAATGGACCTTTGCCTTGCATGACGGCCAGGGCAAACCACCATTCTTCCAGAACAGCTCCTCCAGCTGCACACCCTGAACTCTCAGCGTCTCCAGCCATTGCGTAACGGCGGCACCGTCCTGACCGAATTCGCGGCGGAATTCGCCATCAAGGGGGATGTCGTTATTCAGGGTTACCCGGACTTTTGGCGAGAAAACCTGGATCGGTTTTTGCGCCATAAAACAGGAGCGGCCACCCAGGGTGCCAAGGAGCTTTTCGAGAAACAGCGAAGAGTGAAACCAGGTTGAGGCCGTTGCTTCACGATGACGCAGAAAAAGCACTTTGCTCCCTTGCTTGGCGAAGAGAGCCGCTGCAATGCGGGCTGAAAGAGACCCGCCAATAATTGCGATGTCGTAGTGTTTGCTGCTCATGGGGTCTTCAGTTTATAGACCTGGACGGTAATGAAGCATAGCGACAGGAAAGCCGTTTCTCGCAAAGGAATTCAGACATCCTCCTCTGACAAAACCATAAAGCCTTCCCTGAGCAGCAGAGCTGCGGTGACCCCCACACCCTGAACAGGTTCGCTGCCTCGATAAATCTGATGAACACCACAGGAGGGGCTGCGTTCCTTGAAAAGCGCGCGGCGGCAATCACTCAGGCAGGCGATCTGCAGGACCATTTCTGCACCGCGACAAAAAACAGCATTCATCGGCTGACCGGTGGCCGAAACGACCAGGCCATCCCCGGCAAGTACGCTGTATCCATCACCCGACCGGAAAAATGTCTTGTCGCGCGGTGTGGACATCCCTGCGAGCTGTTCGGGGCATACCGGGATCGGCAGGAGGTTTTCGCGCTGCAGGTAATCAATGACAGCCTGTGAGCGCCTGGCGTTGCCGTCATAACGGGTCGCCAGTCCCAGCAGGCAGGCACTGACCAGGATTGGCTGGCAAAGGTCGCTTGAGAGTCGCTTTATGGACATTGAAAAATCAACCGTTCAGGGACGGGTTGACCAGTGCCGTCAGTTCGGGGGGGCAGGCAGGTTCAATCATCACCTGGCGTCCGGCTATGCGAACCCGGCCTTCAGCAAACAGCTGGATGGCTCTTGGATACGTCTTGTGCTCCTGCTCGAGAATGCGGGCAGCCAGGATGTCTGCTGTATCCTCGGGCAGAACCGGCACGACAGACTGAATGATGATCGGCCCGGTATCAACTCCGCCATCGACAAAGTGCACGGTGCACCCGGAGAAGCGGGCCCCGTAATCGAGGGCCTGCTGTTGTACGTTCAGGCCGGGAAAGGCCGGCAGCAGGGCAGGGTGAATATTGATCACCCGTTCGGGGAAGGCATCGATAAAAGTCTGGGTGATAATGCGCATAAAACCTGCCAGGACCACCAGCTCGACTTCAGACTCCTGCAAGGCTTTGACCAGTGCCCGGTCGAATGCTTCACGCCGCGGGAAATCGCGATGGTTGATACAGCGGGTCTCAATCCCGGCTTTACCGGCACGATCCAGGGCTCCGGCGCCGGGATTATTGGCGATGACGACGGCGATCTCTGCCGCAAGGCTGCCATCCCGGCAACGGTCGATGATCGCCTGCAGGTTGGTGCCTCCGCCCGAGGCCAGAACACCGATGCGCAACGGTTTGGACATTTTAGATACTCCAGAATCCGTGATAAATAATCCGTGACGCGTAACAGACTTTTATTACGGTCCTTTCATCACGGCCCCTTCACCACAGCCCCTTCACCACGGCCCCTTCATCACGGCCCCTTCACCACTAAACCAACTCCACCCGCGCGCGTTCTTCGTCACAGGATGCAATCTCACCGATAATCCAGGCCTGCTCATTCAAGCCCTGCAGACGGGACAGGATGTCGTCAGCGGCATCCTTCGGCACAACAAGGACCATGCCGATACCGTAATTGAAGGTGCGGTACAGCTCTTTCTCTTCGAGATTGCCGGCCTCGCGCAGAAGTTCGAAGAGCGGCAGCTTGGGCCATGAATCCTTGTGGATGACTGCTTTGCAGTGATTTGGCAGGACCCGCGGCACATTCTCCAGGAGTCCGCCGCCCGTGATGTGGGCCATGCCGCGGATATCGAAGTTGCGCAACAGGTTGAGGATGGCTTTGACATAGATCCTGGTAGGGCGCAGCAAGGCGTCTCCAAGCGATTCGTTGAGCTCCGGGCGGATTGTGTCGAGACCACCGTCCAGACGTTCGTCGACAATGCGGCGCGCCAGAGAGTAGCCGTTGGCATGCAGGCCGTTCGAAGCAATGCCGATGACCAATTCACCAACCTGGATGGCCGAACCATCGATGATCGCGTCACGATCGACCACGCCGACCGTAAAGCCCGCCAGGTCGTATTCGCCGTTCTGATAGAAACCGGGAAGTTCAGCAGTTTCCCCTCCGATCAGGGCGCAGCCGGCCTGGCGGCAGCCTTCGGCAATGCCTTTGATCACCTCGGCAGCTTTTTCCGGGTCCAGCATGCCGGTACCAAAGTAGTCGAGGAAAAAGAGAGGTTCGGCACCCTGGACAATGATGTCGTTGACGCACATCGCGACCAGGTCAATGCCGACCGTGTCGTGGCGGTCCAGTTGAAACGCCAGCTTCAGCTTGGTGCCGACCCCATCGGTCGAGGAGACCAGAACCGGTGACTTGTACTTATGGGTGCTCAGAGAGAAGAGACCACCGAACCCGCCAAGGTCCGTGAGGACTTCCGGGCGGGTTGTCGATTTGACCAGCGGCTTGATCAGGTTGACAAAACGATTGCCGGCTTCGATATCAACGCCGGCACCTTTGTAGGTCATACTGGGACGATCTGACAAGAGTTGTTCTCCTTCGCTGTAAACTGAGTCCACAAGTGCTTTACCACACGTCATTATCGGTCATTTGACCATAACTCCGAGCCTGATGGGAAGCCCTATTAAATAAAGCACCCACCCGCAGGTTGTCAATTGCAAAGCATGCAAGCAGGCACGATTCTCCCTCTTTACAGGGCGGCATCGGTGCCCTATTATAGACAACTCGGAAACCGGGGGCTGGTGGTTTAAGAGTCGCGTCTACACATTCCATAAATTTTGCATCAGGTCCGGCGCTTTCCTTCTCCAGGAGTCTGTCGACAGACTCCTGGCAACATGGTAACCATGTCTTCTGATCCCGACGCAAAACAATCAACCCCTTTGCCTGATGGCGACCGTATTGCATCGATGCGCCAGGCTGACCTTGCCGCGGTGCATCAGCTTGAATGTGCAAGCCAGCAAGAGCCATGGAACCTGCAGCACTTTGCTGACGAGCTGGACAACCCGGTCGCCTCGGTGGTTCTCTATTGGCATCACGCTCAGCTGGCCGGATTCCTCTGCTCCTGGCTGGTTGCCAGAGAACTGCAGATCCAGAACCTGGCGACCTTGCCCGCCCTGCGGCGCTGCGGTGTTGCGGCCCGGCTTCTTGAGCATGTCATGGCGCGCAGCACGGCCGCAGGTCTCACCTCTGCCTGGCTGGAGGTCCGTCTCGGCAACACGCCGGCGATTGCTCTGTATGAGCGTTTCGGCTTCTCTGCCTGCGGCAAACGTTCTGCGTATTATCCCGATGGCGAAGATGCTTTGATTATGACTTTTGATGCTGTGAAGAGCGAGGAATGAGCAGGTTATGAAAAATTACCGCACCAGAATAATTTCCAACCAGGAGATCTCACCCGGATATTTCCGGATGAAGATCCTGGCTCCCGGATTTGGCGAAAGGGCCCACCCCGGCCAATTTGTCATGTTTCGTGTGCAGCGCTCGTTGCCGCCGTTGCTGCGACGCCCCTTCGGTATCTTCCGGACCGGTTTTCTGCCTGCTGATTGCGAAGGCTTGCCGCCGAAAGAGTTCGTCGAGATCGTCTACAAAGTCGTCGGCAGCGGCACAGCGATCATGGCAGAGCTGCACGAGGGCGATCGGGTTGAACTGCTCGGGCCGCTCGGCAACGGCTTCGACTGCACCTCGCGCAAGGGTGAGAAAATCCTCGTCGGTGGTGGCATCGGCCTGGTTCCACTGTACATGCTGGCAGGCGAGTTGATTGCCAACGGCTGTAAAGTCCGTCTGTTGATGGGTGGTCGTACGCGGGATGATATCTTCGCTGTCACGGAATTCGAGCGCCTTGGCGTTGAAACCTATATCTCTACCGATGATGGCAGTCTCGGCGAAGAGGGTTTGGTAACCCGGGTGCTGGAGCGCAAGCTGCAGAAATACCCCGCTGCCGAGGTTTTCTCCTGCGGTCCCATGCCGATGCTCAGCGCGGTGCACAGCATCTGTATCGCCAGCGGGACTCCGCTGCAGGTTTCTCTGGAGGAATCCATGGCCTGCGGTGTCGGCGCCTGTCTCGGCTGTGTCGTCAAGGGGGCAGCGCATACCGAGGACAATCCCAGCTATCTCTGTACCTGCAAGGTCGGACCGGTCTTCAAATCGCACTATCTGGACTGGCGTGCGCTGGGTCAGAGCGACAGCAACTGCGGGGGGTGTGCCTGATGCGGGAAACCACTGAAAAAGCCGCCAAACGCCCCGATCTGTCCGTGGAAATCGCCGGGATCAAGCTGCGCAATCCGGTCATGCCGGCTTCGGGGACCTTCGGCTACGGTGAAGAGTATGCGCCGTTCCTCGACCTGGAAAAGATCGGTGCGATCGTCACCAAGGGACTTTCGCTCAAACCCAGGGCCGGCAACCCGACGCCACGGATCACCGAGACCGTCAGCGGCATGCTCAATGCCATCGGTCTGCAGAATGTCGGTATCGACGCCTTCATCAAGCACAAGATGCCTTTCCTGCGCACCGTCAACACCCCGATCATTGCCAATTTCTTCGGCAATACCCTTGAGGAGTACAGCGAAGTCGCCAGACGCCTCAATGATATCCCCGAAATTGCCGCGGCAGAACTGAATATCTCCTGCCCGAACGTCAAACAGGGCGGCATAGTGTTCGGCACCGACCCCCGTGCGGCCAGCGAAGTCGTCGCCCTGGTGCGCAAGCAGCTGCAAAAACCGCTGATCGTCAAGCTCACACCCAATGTCACCGATATCACTGTGGTTGCCCGGGCGGTCGAGGAGGCCGGCGCCGATGCCATCGCCTGCATCAATACCATCACCGGCATGTCGGTGGATGTGCACACGCGCAAACCGCGCCTCGCCAACCGCACCGGCGGCCTTTCCGGACCGGCCATCCGGCCGATCGCCGTGCGCATGGTTCACCAGGTTGTACAGACCGTTTCGGTCCCGGTCATCGGCATAGGCGGCATCGTCCGGCCGATGGATGCGCTGGAATTCCTCATCGTCGGTGCCACGGCAGTGCAGGTCGGCACGGCCAATTTTATTGACCCGACGGCGATGCTGACGATCATCGAGGGGATTGAAGATTTCTGCATCGCCGAAGGGCTTGATGACATTCATCAGCTGATCGGCAGCCTGCTGTTATAATGGACGTCATCACGACCCACATCAATGCCGATTTCGATTGCCTCGGGTCGATGATTGCCGCCAAGCGCCTTTATCCTGAGGCCCTCATGGTTTTTCCCGGTGGCCAGGAGCGCAGCCTGCGCGAGTTTTTCCTGAAAAGCGCACAATACTCGTTCGGCTTCAAGCGTGTTCGCGATGTCGACCTGGAGAGTATCACCCGTCTTATCCTTGTCGATGTCCGCCAGGCTTCCCGCATCGGTCCCTTTGCTGCGGTGGCCAAACGGCCCGGGATTGACATTCATATTTACGATCATCATGCGTCCAAATCAGGCAGCCTGAATGGTTCAGTCGAGCACGTTGAAGCGGTCGGATCAACGGTCACCGTCATCAGCCATCTGCTTATGGAAAAGCAGGTAAAACTGACTTCAGACGAGGCGACCATGATGATGCTCGGTCTCTACGAAGATACCGGCAGCCTGACCTTTCATACGACAACAGTGAGGGACTATCAGGCGGCTGCCTATCTTTTGTCGAATGGCGCCAGTCTCAATGTTGTCGCCGACCTGATCGTGCAGGAGATGACCCCGGACCAGGTCCGCCTGCTTAATGATCTGATCGCCAGCAAGACAATCCTGAATGTCCGCGGCATCAATGTCGCTCTCGCTCACGCCACCATTGATTATTTCGTCAACGATATCGCAACGCTGGCTCACAAACTCAAAGACATGGAGAACCTCGATGCCCTCTTTGTGATCGTGCGCATGGAACGCCGGGTGATGATCGTCGCCCGCTCGCGGCTGAAGGAGATTCATGTCGGCAATATCCTCGCGGAATTCGGCGGTGGCGGTCATGCTTCGGCAGCGTCCTGCTCGGTACGCGATCTGACTTTGCTGCAGGTGCTCGATCGTTTGCCGGAGGTTCTGCAACAGCAAGTCCAGCCGCAATGGCAGGTGCGTCA
>JBPPMB010000232.1:0-3179 GCA_051305855.1 Desulfuromonadales bacterium | reverse complement strand
CTGTCGGTTGTTTCCTTTACGCTGAAAGAACTTTGAACGTTGATTAGGCCATCTGCGGCCATTGCTGGTAATACAGTAAATAAAACTAACAGTACTGTTATGGATGCTTTTTTCATTTTTTGCTCCTTCTTGGATCGCAAATTGCGATCCCACCAGTGAAAAGTCTTTATATCGACTCACATTCTCTTTTCTGTATTGATCTGAATTGTAAATGGCAACAGGATTTGGTCAAATTTTGATAGACTCTGACGCTGGTGTTGTTGATTTTGAGGAGTTATAAACAGCCGGTTTCAGCAGGTATCCGATAAGTCCTGACTTAAAAGAAAATGGCCACCAGAAGTGATCCAGGTGGCCATCTTTTTGCGCTTAATGAGCGTCTTGAATTGCTCTATCAATAACACGCCAGTTTTCGTCTCGGCAGTGGTGACTTATAAGAAACTGTGGCTCAGTGATCGTCCAGCACCTCTCGCACTTTAGCCGTTAACGCTTCAAACGAGAAAGGCTTCTGCAAGAAATGGATTTCATCTTCGATCACCCCTTGGCTAGAGATGATATCGGCAGTGTAGCCGGACAGGAAAAGAACTTTCATATCAGGACGAAGTGGTTGCAGCCTGGTAGACAATTCCTTGCCGTTCATGACTGGCATGATCATATCGGAAATCAGCAGATGAATCGGGTCTGGGTGCTCCTTGGCGAGAGTTTGGGCAAGGTCGGTTGTGTCTGCAGCCAGCACCGTGAAGCCGCTCTCTTCGAGCATGGACGTCACCAGTCGAAGGAGCATTTCGTCATCTTCAACGAGTAGCACTGTTTCGGTGCCGCGAAGAAGTGGTTTTTTTGCTGTCTCCTGTTTCGCATCAGCAGCCTGGCTCGTCCGGGGAAGATAGATATTGAATACCGTCCCCAGCCCCACTTCGCTGTAGACGGTGAAAAAGCCGTGGTTCTGCTTGACCGCACCATAAACGGTGGCCAGTCCCAGCCCGGTTCCAGAGCCAACCTCTTTGGTGGTGTAGAATGGCTCAAAGATATGTGACTGAGCCTCCTTGTCCATGCCGCAGCCATCGTCACTCACGCAGAGTTGGACATAGTCACCTGGCACAACAGCATACGGATGAGAGGCTATGGCGTCCTTGTCCCAAGACGTATTCGCCGTCTTAATCGATATTTTACCGCTGCCGGAGATCGCGTCCCTGGAGTTGACACACAGGTTCGTCAGAATCTGATCGATCTGCGATGGATCGACTTTGACCGGCCAGAGGTTGGCTGCAGGGTTACACGAGAGTTTAATATTCTCGCCGATGAGCCGTTGCAGCATTGTGAGCGTTCCTGCTACAGACTCATTCAGGTCCAGAACTTTGGGGGTAATGGCCTGCTTGCGCGCAAACGTCAGTAGTTGCCGAGTAAGATCGGCAGAACGTTTGGCAGCTTTACCGATTTCCTCTAAATCAGAGATCAATGGGCTGGCGGGGTCCGCTTTCCTGAGAGCCAGCTCCGTGTGGCCGAGGATGACCCCGAGCATATTGTTGAAATCGTGAGCCACGCCGCCCGCCAGTTGACCGACCGATTCAATTTTCTGGGCTTGGGCGAGTTGATCCTGAAGTACTTTCTGCTCTGTGATGTCAGTAATGATGCCGACCAGAAACTGCAGGGAACCATCAGGGTTTTCCAGCCGCTTCCCGGACAGAAGGCCCCAGAAGTTACTCCCATCGGCCCGAATGTAATGGCGCTCGACCAGGACCGACTGAATTTCACCTTGGATGATCTCCCGCATGAGGTTTTCGCCGACCTTCTTCTCCGTGGAGTAAATGAGTTCGGCATAGGGAGTATCGGTCAACTTGTCGAGAGGGACGCCGAACATCCCGGCCATGCTGTTGTTGGCGAATGTGATCTTCCCCTGTAGATCCACCAAGATGATTCCAGCCTGGGAAGCCTCGAAGATGGTCCGAAGTTGGGCCTCTCGATTTCGCAGAGACTCTTCCGCTTCCTTGCGTTCGGTAATGTCCTCAAAGATGCCCAGCAAACCGAAGACATTCCCTTCGACATCGTGCAGCGGAACCTTGGATGTGCGTATACACAGGGTCTGCCCGTCAGGGGTTGTTTGGGGCTCCTCGATGTCGACAACCGGTTCCCCGGCCGCCATGATTCGTTTGTCATCGGCCCGGTATAACTCAGCCTGTTCATGCCAGGCCATTTGGAAATCATCCTTGCCCAGCAGATCCTCCGCGCACGAAAAACCCGCTGCGCGCGCAAAATTGGTGTTGCAGCCCAGATAGTTGGATTCGGTATCTTTCCAGAACACGTGGGTGGGCACGTTTTCCAGAATGGTCTGGAGCAGATTCCGCGAAGAGCGAAGCGCCTCATCCGCCTTTTTCCACTCGGTGATGTCACGGGCGGTTGCATAGACATTCCCATCGCCCTTGTTGACATTGACCCGCCACGAGAGCCACTTTACCGAACCGTCCTTGCAAAAGTAACGGTTTTCAAAATTATCGGTAGAGCCCTTCTGCAGTTGTTTGGCAATTTCGTCAAGAGTTGTCTGTCGGTCGTCCGGGTGGACAAATTCAAGGATGGGTTTTGATAAGAGTTCGTACTCGGAATAGCCGAGGGTCTCCGTAAAAGCAGGGTTCACCTTCAGGAAGGAGCCATGGGGATTGGCTATGCATTTCATGTCCGCAGCATTTTGGAAGAAGCTAAAGTATTGTTCCCGTTCCTTCTCCGCTTTCTTCAAGGCAGTGATGTCGTTGCCGATTGCAAGGATTTCCTGTACATTCCCTTGCTCGTCAAAAATACCTTTATTCGTCCAAGTCACCCAGACAGTGCGGCCATCCTTGGTGATATTTTCACTATGGACAGATTTATAATTATCAGGGTCGATAGAGATGTCTTTGGCTAACTTGGACATGTCTCTGCCGGTACTTTTTTCGACTTCTGGAACAATGGTCATGATTTGCTGACCGATTAACTCTTCAGAAGAATATCCAAAGAAACGGAGGCCAAAATCATTCATGAAATGAATGATCCCATCCTTATCCCACCGGAGTACGATACTGTTTGCGGATTCTAGAGATTCACGAGCAAAAACAAGCTGTTTTTGAAGCTCTGAAATCTCCATTTTCAGGTGCGATATGGAATCAGTGTTCATTTGTCTAACCTTGGGGTTCCTGTTTTTTAGCTGTACGGGC
>JBPPMB010000253.1:0-27821 GCA_051305855.1 Desulfuromonadales bacterium | reverse complement strand
GACTCGGGGGTATGAAAATCACCGTGAGCATCGATCCAGAGTACTCCGGCCGGCTGTTGTTGAGTGACGCCGGCGATAGTGCCGACAGAGATCGAATGATCGCCGCCAAGAAAGATCGGAATTCGGCCTTGTTCGACGGCCTTCTGCCCGGCCAGGCAGGCTGCCTCGCAGACCTTGCGAATCGATGGCAGGTAATGGTCCTGGCGTTCATGGGCAAGCGATTCACGCACTGGCACCTGCAGGTTCCCCGAATCATGCACTTCGTAGCCAAGGGCCTCGAGCCTCGCTGACAGACCGGCATAGCGCAATGCACCCGGCCCAAGGTCCACGCCGCGGTGCGACTGGCCCAGATCGACCGGTACGCCGATTATCTGCACAACTTTGTTCATCGCATTCCCTTCGCCGGACAACATTATTTTTTGAGATTGTTCCAGAGGTTGACGGTGAAATCCTGAGCGTTAGTCAGTATCGCCACGGCCTGTGCCGAGCCGCGATTGGCCAGCTTGTCGGCACTGAATTCGGTCATGTCAACGATATAAAAAAACACCGGGCGCACACTGCCATCCTCCATGACCCTGTAACTGGGCACCATGTTGCCGAAGGCAATGGAGTGCAGCTGCGTAGCCATGGCAACCACGGTGGTTGCCTTTCTGGCATGCACGCGCATGGCGTCCTGGGCCTGGTAAACGTCGCGGACGACTTCAGGCAAAGGTCCGTCGTCGCGGATTGATCCCGCCAGGACATAAGGGACCCGCTGTTTCTCGCAGGCGTAGATGATACCGTCTTTGAGCTCCAGTTCTTCGATGGTCCGGGAGATCGAACCGCGGCTGCGTACCTCGTTGATAATGTCGAGATGATTATAGTGGCCAAGCGGCTTCAAGGTCTGCGAATAGATATCCTGTCCCAAACCGGTTCGGAACATCGCCGCTTCGAGATCGTGAGTAGCCAGGGCATTGCCGGCCAGCAGGCCATGGCAGTAACCGTTTTCAATCAGCCCCTGCATGGCATCGCGGCTGTCCTTGTCAAAGGCGACTGCCGGGCCAAGGACCCAGACGATATGCCCATGGTCGCGATCGTGACGCAAAACCTGGTAAAGGTCATCGTAACAGCGCGAAAAGGGCGTCTCGCGTGTACCGCGCGTACGAAATGAGAACTTGTCGACAGCAGCATCTGCCGGTGGCGAGAAGCCTTCCACATGGACATAAATCCCCTCTTCACCGTTTTCTGTACGGCCGACCACCACCAGATCATCCTTGCGGACCCGTCGGGCCTCCACCACGGCAACCGATTCCCCTTTGAGCACCAGGATTGCATCCATGCGGCTTTCGGGGGCGAGCAGCCAGCGATTGCCGCCAATGTGAATGTATTCGGGATGATTGGACGTGCCATGAAAGTTTTTGGGCACGACACCGTCGACTGGAGCAGGTTCAACTGTCACGACAGGTGCATTAACCAGATGCGGGAGGGTGAAATCGGGTGGAGTATAAGCGGGGATAACAGACATGGCAAAAGATCTCCTGAATTAGAGAGACAGCGCAGTTATTCTCAACAGACCAAGATCGGATAGGCGCTCACAGGCATCCGCTGTGAGGAGCCGGATGCTACTCACTCTCTTTCGACAACGTACTTGACCGCAAAACAGTTGGTCCACAAAACCAGAAACAGGACCAGAATGCCGACAACCCCCAAGGGACTCTTCATTTCGGCATTCAGCGCATCCATGACAAAGACACCGAAGTAACACAAGGCAATAAACCTGCTCGCCCCGTTTGACCATGGGTTGCGACTGCTCCAGGCAATGCTCAGTATGGCGACATTGGCAAGGCCGTAAGAGGTGGTGACATAGGCAAAAACCATGATGTTCATGGCTGCCGTCTCAGCCATGATGATGCTCATGCCGTAAAAGATGAACAGGAATGAGGTCAGGACACTGAAGACGATCAGGCCGACCAGAAAAACAGCATTGTGTTTAAGCATTACGGCACCTTGTGATGGGGTGAAAACGCCTTGCCTGCATCAATAACCTTTGATATTTATACAATCATCGCCGTGAGAAAGCATTGTTTTTCGACTTCCTGTTCCTGCCCTCCTCTACCTTCTCGTCGCCAGATATATCCCTGCCCCGATCAGCAGTATCCCCAAACCATGAAACCAGCAGAAGATCTCACCGAGAAAAACCACGGCCATCAAGCTGCCGAAAACCGGCATCAGGTGGATAAAGAGTCCGGCACGATTGGCACCGATCAGCTCGACGCCACGGTTGTAGCAGAGGTAAGAGACAATCGATGGAAAAACCATGACATAACTTATGACCAGCATGCTTGCAGGCTTGAGTTCAAGCCTGGCAACCGTCAAGGTTTCCCACAGATAGAATGGAATCAGGATGAAAGAACCGAGCCAGAAAGTGGTCGCGATAAATGCGAGGGGATGCACATGAGGACGTTTGCGCAGCAGCACGGTGTAACCGGCGTAGCAGACAACCGCCGCGAAAACCAGCAGATCGCCGCGATTGATAGAGAGAGACAGCAATATGTCGGCATCACCCCTGGTGATGATTGTCACGGCGCCGCAAAGGGATACCAGGATGCCGACACTCTGCAGCTTCGTGACCTTTTCACGAAAGATCACGAATGACAGCAGCACAATCAGCACCGGCATCAGCGACTGCAGGAGAAAGGCGTTGATCGCTTCTGTGTACTGCAGGCCGCTGTAGGCCAATGTGTTGAAAGCGGCGATCCCCAGTGTTGACAGGAGCAGTACCGCCGGCCAGTGCTGCAGGAGGGCCCGTCGATCGCGGCGCAGATGCGGCAGTGCAGGCAAGGTCACCAGCAGCGCCGCTCCGATCCAACGCCAGAACGCCAGGGCCACCGGCGGAATTTCGCTGTGAAAGGCACGGCCAAGGATGAAGTTGCCGGACCAGAAGAGTACCGCCAATATCAGCAGCAGATAGGGCCTGTCCTTGATTGTTCTCATGGCTTGGCGCGATAGACAACCAGTCCCGGCTTGCCCTGCAGATAGGCAAACAGGTCTTCGTCAACAACCCGTTTCACCCCACTCCGCGATGAGGCATGGCGCAGCAGGATCTTGCCCCTGTTTACGATGATCAATCCCGTATGGTTGACATCCAGCCCGGCTTGTTCACTGTACAGGCCAACGTAATCACCTGGCTGCAGGGCTGAAAGCAGCTTCGCATCAACCCTGCTGGCAGGGATGTACATTATGTCGCGCGGCGCGACAGCAATTCCAGGCAGCCACACCGTTCCGTCCTCCTTACAGTTTAGCTGTTTAACAACACTTTGAGCGCTGCCCTGCCCGATGTCCTCTGTGACATCGCTCACCAGGGTATCAACACCTGCAACCCAGTCGCTGAAAAAATGTCGGCGCTTTGCATAGTCAACCTTGCCATCGCGATAACGGACCTGCTGCAACTGCGCAGGGAAATCGTCTGCATTTGATGAGCGGCGCAAGGCTTCCACCACATCAAGAAAGGTAAAACAGTCGAACGCAGTCAGGTCGAGGACCAGCTGCTCAGCCTCTTGCGGGCCTCCAATCAGGGTGTTTGCTGCATAGGGTGCGTTGATGAAGTGGCTGGAGATTGCCACAATGCGTTCTCCCGGATTATCAAACTGACTTGCCGATATAATGATTGGGGCAAGTTCGGCATGTCTTTGGCGTTCAGCAGCGGCCTGTTCTGATCCAGCCGCAATCGCAACGCAAGGGATAAAGTAAAGCATGAACAAGATCATCGTAATACGCTTGAATATCATATAAATTGCTATCTTTCATGCAACGGGATTAATTTTCATTCCCTCGATAAAGGAACTGATACGCAGACCCGGATTCATCAGGCTTTGGAAACAGTCGCCAATCTCCCCGCCCCTGAGCATTACGGCACCGATTTCTTTGGCACGGTCGCCGTAGTCGGGCGAGATGCCACTGGTTTCAAAGGCAAGGACAATTATGGTTTCCGGGTGGGATGGCTGCATATGGGAGTTATAAAGGGACGCAAACTATTTGGCAAGAGTTATAGGCCACATTGGACGGAGATTCAGGTGAAAGCAGCTCACAGGCGGTTGAAATCATCATTCACTCTGGGTTTGCATAGGTTTAACGTGATAGGATTTCAGTCGATAGGACCTGTTCAGCTTCATGCCGAGGCATTGATGAGACTGTACAACAAACACATTCTCCCGCATCTGGTGCATTTTGCCTGCAGCATGCAGCCGGCTATGCAACAAAGAGAGAAAATCGTGCCACGCGCCCGCGGCAGGGTTCTGGAAATCGGCATGGGCAAGGGTCTGAACCTTCCCTATTATGATGCCGGCAAGGTGAGCAAGTTGTGGGGTCTTGAGCCGTCGCCGGAAATGATCCGAAAGGCAGCAACGAAAGCACGTTCAGTAAACTTTGAGGTCGAATTCATTGTTATGCCTGGAGAAACGGTGCCACTCGAGAAAAGCAGCGTCGATACCGTGCTTGTAACCTATACTTTATGCACAATCATCGACGTAAACCGGGCGATACAGGAGATGGCCCGGGTGCTCAAGCCAGACGGTCAGCTGCTTTTCTGTGAGCATGGTGTCGCGCCGGATGCGGGTGTCCGCCGGTGGCAGAACTGTCTCAACCCGGTCTGGAAATGTCTCGGAGGCGGGTGCCATCTGAACCGCGAAATCCCCGTGCTTATTGAGCAGGGGGGGTTCAGGATCAAAGAGCTTTATGCGATGTATATCCCGGGATGGCGGCCAGCGTCTTACAACTACTGGGGAATAGCGACACTGCCAGTGCCGCTGTAAGCTGGATCAGTGGTCTCTTGTCTGCAATGAGAGGCTTATGAGAAAAAGGGGCCGGTCCGCGCAGGAACCAGCGCCCCCGGAGAAGAAGGAAGCAAACCGCGATTCCGCATTTCGATACGAACGGCATCGCGACGGGCACGCAGATCCATGGCAGGGTCACTGCCACCACCGAGGTATCGGTCGACACCGATTCCGACCCCGCTGTGACTACCCCAGGAGCCGAAACCAATGCCGATGGATGTCCCCCCGAAGCCGGGTGCCGAGGATTGGTTAATCTGATCGCTCAGCTCCTGCTCGTAGGCAGTCAATTCAGCATTACTCAATGACCGATAGTCCTGCTCAAGCAGATCGCCAGCGGATGGAGCTGCGTTCATCGCGCAACCCGCCAGGAGTATCAGCATCGATAGCAGCAGAATCAAAGTGACAACATGGTTGTCCAGCGATTTGTTTGTCATAGACCACCTCTCGTCTCAGGTGGATTATAACATAAAGAAAGACTGAACGAATCTAGTTCTGGTCAATCCCGACGTTGCACTTCGATCGCCATGATCATAAGGCCTTGCAGAGGGCGTCAGTCACTTCTTCAGTGGTTGCCGTCCCCCCCAGGTCGCGAGGCAGCACGGAACCGGCTCTTGTCACCGTTTCGATCGCCCTCATCAATCGGGCGGCGGCCTGATGCTCACCAAGGTGCTCCAACATCAGGACTGCGGTCCAAAAGGTCCCGATCGGGTTGGCGATACCCTGGCCCATGATGTCAAATGCGGAGCCATGGATCGGCTCGAACATCGAAGGGAAGGTTTTTTCAGGATTGAGGTTCGCTGTGGGTCCGATGCCAAGACTGCCAGAAAGGGCTGCAGCAAGATCCGAGAGAATGTCGGCATGCAGATTGGTGGCGACCAGAACATCAAGCGACTCTGGTTTGAGGACCATGCGGGTCGTGACAGCATCGACCAGCATCTTGTCGGTCGCGACATCGGGATATTCTTTGGCGACCTCGGCAAAAATTTCGTCCCACATCACCAACCCGTGACGCTGGGCATTGGACTTGGTGACCAGGGTGAGCATTTTGCGCAGGCGCTTGCGGGCAAGTTCGAAGGCAAAGACCATGATGCGCCGCACTCCGCTGCGTGTGAATACCGCGACCTCCATGCCGACTTCCTCGGGAAGCCCTTGATGTGCCCGGCCCCCGACCCCGGAGTATTCTCCTTCACTGTTCTCGCGGACGATAATCCAGTCGAGATCTTTTCCTTCACGTCCGCGCAAGGGACTGATGACTCCTGGCAGAATCCGTGCCGGACGCACGTTGGCATACTGGTCGAAGCCCTGGCAGATGGCCAGGCGAAGGCCCCAGAGGGTGATGTGATCAGGGACGGTCGGGTGGCCGACAGATCCGAAAAAGATGGCATCAAACTCTTTCAGGGTGGCGAGTCCGTCATCGGCCATCATCTTGCCGTGTTTGTGATAGTAATCGCACCCCCAGGGAAACATTTCGAAGGAAAGCTGAAAAGTGCCTTCCGCTTCGGCCAGGCCATGCAACACCCGGATACCGGCAGGAATGACTTCTTTACCGATGCCATCGGCGGGGATGGCGGCGATTTTGTATTGACGCATATCGTTGCTCCTGGAGATAAAGGCGCAAAGCAGAGAAGTTTGCTAGGACTTTGTAGAAAGTTCACGGATTTTGCGGCAAATAGCTTCGGTCACTTCGCCGGTATTGGCACGACCACCGATATCTGCTGTTGCGATCCCTGCGGAAAGGGTCTCTGTGAGGGCTCGCATAACCAGTTCTCCGCAGTCAGGGAAGCCAAGATGTTCAAGCATCATGGCCCCGCACCAGATCTGGCCCATGGGATTGGCGATTCCTTTGCCAGCAATATCCGGAGCCGAGCCATGAACGGGTTCGAACATGGAAGGATAGTTTTTTTCAGGATTGATGTTGGCCGATGGCGCAATCCCGATGCTCCCGGCAATCGCCGGTCCAAGATCGGTAAGAATATCACCAAAGAGGTTGCTCCCCACGACCACGTCAAACTGCTGGGGATGGGTCACGAAACGTGCGCAGAGCGCGTCTATGTGGAACTGATCAACCACAATCTCCGGGTACTCTTTAGCGACCTCGACAAAAACCTCGTCCCAGAACGGCATAGTGAAGTTGATGCCATTCGATTTAGTCGCCGAGGTCACTTTTTTCCGACCGGTATGGCGGGCAAGGTCAAAAGCATAACGGATGACGCGTTCAACTCCGTAGCGCGTGAAGACCGTGTTTTGAACAACCACTTCCTGGGGCGATCCAGAGTAGAGTCGCCCCCCCATATTGGAGTACTCGCCTTCATTGTTTTCCCGTACGACCAGGAAATCGATATCACCGGGATGGCGATCGGCCAGCGGAGTTCTCACCCCCGGCATCAACTTGACTGGCCGCAAATTTACGTACTGGCGGAACTCGCGCCGAATCGGCAGCAAAAGTCCCCAGAGGGAAACATGATCCGGAACACCCGGAAATCCGACAGCACCGAGAAAAATGGCGTCGAAAGGGCGAAGAATCTCCAAGCCGTCATCAGGCATCATCCTGCCGTGCCGGGTGTAATATTCGCAACTCCAGTCGAAATCCTGGTATGCGAAACGCAGGCCTCCATGAGCCTCGGCGGCTACATCGAGTACCTGACGCCCCGCAGGGACGGTCTCTTTGCCGATTCCATCGCCAGGGATGGAGGCAATATTGAAAATTTTCATGTCGATATTCCTGTGTAGGTTTATGATTTTTTGGGTTTTGGCTTAACCGAAGAAGTTCCCTTTCGGCAAAGGGACTTTCAGCAAGTATTGGAAAACGATGACCAGCACTGTCACCATGACGGCACCGACAAGAGCGCTTTCGATCAATCCCCTGAGGGAATTGCGCCTCTCGTTGAGGAACCATGAGATACTTGCAAAGCCGAACAAGCCTGTTGCAATAAAACCAAAGTAGCGCAGCAGCACCGTCCAGGCAAGCAGTATCCCCCCGACCAGGGCCAGATCGAACCAGTGAAAACTTGCCTTGCCCTGCGCTTTTTCTTCGCTGTCTTTGATGGCCCTCAAGGGGGTCATCATCAGCAGTATCGTTATCACGAGCAGAACCGCCAGACCGACCATCACAACATCCGGGAAAATTCCGCCAAAGGGGGTGTTGTAGTCTCGTTGCACCCAAAGAGAAGCAACGAAAGCCAGCATCAAGACAGAACCTAGAAGATCGCGAGCTTTAGCATTCATGACTGCTTCCCCTGGCCATTTTGGTTGTCCTTACTGGAGCCGGTCCCAGTCGTCTTTTTCATCAGGCCCTTTAGAGAGCCAAAATAGGGCCAGATAAATGAAAACAGGCACATGGCGATCAGGACCCAGGAAAGCGGATTGATGAAAAGGGTCGTGTAGGGCCATGCGTAGCCTTGTCCCATCAGGAAAGCTTGTACCAGTCCCTCTTCCATGATGGGGCCGAGAATCAGTCCCAGAACGATGGGGGCACCCTGGAACCCGAGGTAGCGCAGACCGAATCCAATCAACCCGAAGACCAGCATCAGGATGACATCGGTGTAGTTGCTGCGAATGGCATAGGAGCCGATGATGGTCAGGATACCGATGCCGGGCACGAGGTATTTCGGCGGGAGTGTGCCGACAACACGGCTGAGGAGGCGGCCGCCATAAATCCCGACGGGGACCATGACGATGGCTGACAAGCCGAGGGCCAGCATGAAGGTGTAAGTGATATCGGCGCGTTCGGCGAAGAGTTCCGGCCCGGGACGAAGACCATGCATCATCAGCACACCGTAGATGATAGCGTCGGGAGGAGTGCCGGGGATGCCAAGTGTGACCAGGGGAATCATGCCGCCACCGACCGTTGCGTTGTTGGCACTTTCCGTGGCCACCACCCCGTCAATATTCCCCGTGCCGTAGGTCTCCGGCTCCTTGGACGATCTCCGGGCTTCGTTGTACGCCACCAGGTTGGCAATATTCCCCCCTGCTCCCGGGAGGATGCCGATCACGGTTCCGATAACCGACGATCGGATCAGGTTGAGGGGTTTGGCGAGGATGCTCCGGGTTGTTGTCCAGATGACTCCGCTTCTGCGGTGGTATTCGATAGCCTGATGATTCTTGACGCCTTTAAACACCATACTCAAGAGTTCCGGGATACAAAACAAACCGATCAGGATGACGACAAGGTTGAAGCCTCCCTGCATGCTGGTACTGCCGAAAGTGAAACGCACATCACCGCCGATGGGAGCGATCCCGATGGTCGAAATCAGGACCCCGAAAGCGGCGCCTGCTATCCCCTTGAGGAATGACCCTGCCGCCAGACTGGAAATGATGGTCAACCCGAAGATGCCAACCCAGAAATATTCGGCAGGGCCGAAACTGAGGGCAATTTGCGCTAGGGGAGGACTCAGGAAGATCAGGGCCAGAACCCCGAAAATTCCTCCGAAAGCCGAGGCGACAGTGGCTCCCACGATAGCCTCCTCACCCCGCCCATCCTTGGCCATCGGGTAGCCATCGAAGGTGGTGCCGATGGAACTGGGGGTACCGGGAGTATTGATCAGGATGGCACTGAAACAGCCGCCGTAGATGCACCCCATGTAGATGGCTCCCAATAAAACCAGGCCCGCAACCGGGCTCATGGCATAGGTGAAAGGGACCAGCAAAGCAACCGCCATGGTTGCGGTCAGCCCCGGCAGGGAACCCACAGCCATGCCAGCAACCGTCCCGGCCACCACGAGAAACAGGTTCTCCAGCGACATGACATGGGTCAAACCCATGAGAATATGATCCAGCAAGGCCAGAGCTCCTTTCAAAAAAAGAGGTAACTATTCAGCACATAAGCGAGTGCCTGTGGTCTGCAGCCAATGCCTGCGTCCAACGTTGTCACTTAACTTCCCGCAAGCAACGGCTGCAGCCCTCATGCTGTGCCGTTGAGTAAGGGATAATAGTTACAAAAAGAGTAACTCAGGGGCGAAGCCACAATGGCCATCGCCCCTGTATCAGATGGGCAACGATGTAAAGCGGTTATTTTTTAAGCAGGCCCAGCTCACCAAGCAGAGCCGTGTATTCCTCTATCTTTTTGTTGATGAATGCAGCCGAAGCTTCGGGGCCCATAAATTCCGATTTGAAACCGTTCTCTTTCATTTTCTGCAGAACGTCCGGCTGCTTCATCACCTTCTCAAAGGAATCTGCCAGATACTTGATACGGTCGTCCGGAGTTCCTGGAGGTGCAGCGACCCCGCGATAAGCCCCTTCTACGATATCGTAGCCGAGTTCTTTGAAGGTCGGGACATCGGGAATAACTTCCATCCTTTCATCAGACATGATCGCCAATGGACGGAACTTTTCCTTGTACTGAACCGCCATCGGGGAGTAGGTCATCAGTGAGCCAACATGCCCACCTAAAAGAGCAGGCACTGCTGCACCGGTACCGGTAAAGGGGATATAGGTGATCTTGATGCCAGCGGCTTTATTCAAGAGCAGTGCGCCCATTTCATTGGCGGAACTGCTGCCGCTGCCACCAGCCGTGATCACCCCCGGATTCTCTTTCGCATAGTCGATGAAATCTTTGAGGGTTTTGAAGGGGCTGTCGTTGCGAACCATCAGTATGTTCGGCGTACTCTGAAAGTAATAGATCGATTTCAGATCCAGCGTTTCGTAACCGGCCTTGCCGCGGGTCAGGGGCTGCAGAACAATATGGGGAAGATTGGAACCAGCTATGGTGTAACCGTCCGGCTTGCTGCTTACGAGTTCCGACCAGCCGACAGACCCGCCCCCGCCAGTCTTGTAGGAGATGATAACCCCCTCAGGGAAATACTTTTTCAACGGCGCTTCCTGAATCCTGGCCGTGATATCCGACTCACCACCCGGATTGAAACAGAGAATATAATTGAGTGGATCACTCGGAAATTCGTCCGCCAGAACCGGCAACGGGCAAAGGAGCACAGCGGCAACAACCATCATCAACAGGCCAATCTTTAATTCCCTGAGACTCTTCATTTCTTACCTCCTCTTTTGTGGTTGACACAAACACGGGAAACGGGTTGAAGCGTGTTTGTAAGGGCTACCTTCATGTTCAGATCCTCAGTATTGATCAATGATATCTGTCCTCTTGATCGGCCACCAAACCGACCCTTAAACTTATCTAATAAAACGCACTTTGGCAAATATGTCCTCAAGAATTGGTTTCTTTTTCTGGTTGAACCTGGCTCTGTTGGTTTCGAACAGGTTGTTGCCTTTGGTGTCTATAGAGATGATCAGCGGGCCAAAGTTCTTGACCCTGGAAACCCAGAGTGCTTCAGGCATTCCGAGGTCAAGCCACTCAACCTTCTCGATCTTTACAACTTGCGTTGCCGCCAGCACGGCACAACCGCCAGGGAAAACGGCATGCACCGCCTTATGGGTACGACACCCGTCGACTGTCTCCGGACCCATCCCGCCTTTGCCGATAATCAACTTCACGCCGGTTCTCTTGATAAATTCCTTTTCATGGACTTCCATGCGCATGCTGGTCGTCGGGCCGATGGAAACCATCTTCCAGCCATCGCCATCCCTGGCCACAATGGGCCCGGCATGCAGGATGGCCATCCCGTCAAGATCGACCGGCAGTTCCCTGTTGAGTTCAATCAGCCGTCGATGCCCCATGTCTCGGCAGGTAACCAGATAGCCGTCCAGGAAGACGATGTCTCCGGCAGTAAGATTTTCGATATCTTCGTTTCGGAGGGGAGTGGTCAAGACCTTTTTCACAGGGCTGCTCCTTTGTGGGATAGAATTTCAAAGGACATGTCCTCATTAATCCGAATCGTTCCGCGCCGATGTGCCCAGCAACCCACGGAGATGGCCACGCTGATCGTAGAGGGATGGCGTGCGGCTGATTCAATATGGACACCCATCACCGAGTGGTTACCGGACAAGCCCTGCGGTCCCAGTCCGATTTCGTTGAGCCCTTTTTCCATTAATTGCTCCATCTCGGCCCCCCTGGCGTCGGCATGACGAGATCCGATGGGACGAAACAGTGCCTTTTTAGACAAGTTGGCAGCCACATCGATCGATCCGCCGATGCCAACCCCGACGAGCAGCGGAGGGCAGGCATTGACGCCATAGGAGGTCATGACGTCAAAGACAAACTGCACAACCCCTTCATAGCCAGCTGCCGGCATCAGGGTTTTGCCCTGGCCTGGCAAGCTGCATCCGCCCCCTGCCATATACACCTCCACGATTATCCCCTTGTCTTCAGGGACGATCTCCCAATCAATCCAGGGGATACGCTCGCCGGTGTTGTTGCCGGTGTTTTTCTCTTCAAAGATCTGGACGGCGTTGTGGCGCAGAGGAGCGGTGCTGGTTGCCTGACGCACCGCTGCGTCCAGGATATTCCTGACATCTGCCAGCAGAGGGAAGTGAGAGCCTGCCTTGATAAAAAACTGAATGATGCCTGTGTCCTGACAGCTGGGCCGATCCAGCTGATCGGCCAGGGCCAGGTTTTCAAACATCGAGTCGTAAACAACCGTGGCAAGCGGGCTGCTCTCTGCCGTACGCAGTTGGCGCAGTTTATCCATGATATCGTCGGGGAGATGCTTGCTGACATAGACAGTAAATCTTGCCATTATATCCGTCATCGACACGACGGATTGCTGGTGCTCCATGCATGACTCCTTACGGAACAAATTGAATGATGATTAAAAAGGCATGGTCCGGACACGTCCAGAACATTATTTTGTCAACAATATCATTTGCCTTCAGATAAACAATTGGTTAAATTGTTGAATCAAAGGACACGAAACGTGAACAATCTACCTTCTCTCCAAGACCTGAAACTGTTTTGCGCCGTAGCGCGGAATCTGAGTTTCATTTCCACCGCAACCGAATGGGGGTATTCTCCTGCCTTTGTCAGCAAGAGGATTGCCCTCTTAGAGGAGAATATGCAGGTGCGGCTTCTGCATCGCACCACACGGCGGGTCAGCGTAACAGAAAACGGAGAGACGGTCCTGAGGTGGGCGCAGCAGATTCTTGAAGACGTTGAAGAGATGACCGTATCCGTTGCGACAACCAGGACAATACCAAGAGGGATACTTCGCATCAGTACAAGCGCTGGATTCGGGCGAAAACGTCTGGCCCCTGTCTTGTCGGAGTTCGCCTCACGTTATCCAGACCTCGAGATTCAACTTGAGTTGCTCGCCCGACCAGTAGACCTTACAGGTGAAGGGTTTGATCTGGATATCCGTATTGGGGGCGTGGTTGAACCGAACTTGATTTTCAGGAGAATTGCCACAAATCGCCGAATTCTCTGTGCTTCACCTGCCTATCTTGAACGGTACGGTATTCCGGACAGCCTGAGTGCCCTTGAGAAGCATCGCTGCATAATTATGAGAGAGAGAGATCAGAGTTTTGGCGTGTGGCGCCTGCAAGGACCAGATGGACTGGCTACGGTCAAGGTGAATGGACCAATGGCAAGCAACAACGGGGAGATAGCTCATCAATGGGCCATAGATGGTCATGGTGTCATTTTACGTTCTACATGGGATGTGGATTCAAGCCTGCGCAAGAGGGCTCTGGTCAAGGTTCTGCCTGAATATTATCAAGAGGCAGACATCGCTGCGGTCTATCCCAGGCGCCTTAAAGAATCGGCCAAGGTGCGGGTTTGTGTCGAGTTTCTTGAACAGCGACTGGGAAGTCGCAAGAGATAGCACGTCTCCTCTGGTGGTGGCTGTTTTTATTGGTGGCCCCGATGCGATTCGAACGCATGGCCTACCGCTTAGGAGGCGGTTGCTCTATCCATCTGAGCTACGGAGCCGGAATACACAACCCTAAAACTTGAGAAGACTGAAGACTCTTCCTTCAGGCAGCCTTTTCCGCCCCTCGAGAAAATCAAGTTCAGCCATGAAAGCACATTCTATGATTTCGGCACCGAGATCCTCTACCAGTTTGACCACAGCTGAAACGGTGCCGCCAGTCGCCAGCAAATCATCAGCGATAATGACCTTGTCACCCTTTTTAAAGGCATCCTGGTGAATTTCAAGGGTATCGGTACCGTATTCGAGGTCGTAGGTAATCTGGCTTACTTTGTATGGCAGTTTGCCGGGCTTGCGGACCAGCGTCACGCCTACGCCAAGTTTGTAGGCCAAAGCAGAACCAAGCACAAAGCCGCGGGCCTCGACTCCGACCACCTGGTCAATGTGCCTGCCGATATAGCGATGCGCGATCAGATCGATCATGCGATGAAAGCTACGGCCATCGGAAAGCAGCGTGGTAATATCTTTAAAAATGACTCCCTTCCTGGGGAAATCATGAATATCACGAATAATCTTCTTCAGTTCTTCCATTTTTCCACTCCAGGGTCAGCAGTTAACCCCAACCCTCTGTCTGAGACGGGTCACGCTCTGCAAGAAGAGTTCTTAATTTATCCAGGCTTTTGGCTTCAATCTGCCGAATTCTCTCGCGCGTAACACCAAACTGGCGGCCGATAGTATCCAGGGTCTGCGGATCACGGTCATCCAGGCCAAAACGCAGAGCGATAATTTCTTTTTCATTGTCATTGAGGGTCGCCAACAATTCCGAAATGATCTGATACTTGTTGAGACCTTCGACAAGTTCAAGCGGATTGACAGCGGAGGAATCCTCTATGGTGTCAATCAGGCTGTAATCACTGTTCTCCCCCATGGGATGCTCAATTGAATAAGTTTTCTTCAGCAACACCATGAGTCGCCGGATGTAAGAGGGTTCAACACCCATCGCGTCAGCCACTTCTGAGACCTGCGGCTCACGGTTATAGACCCGCACCAGTTCCCGGGTGATTTTGATCAGTTTGTTGATATCATCGGAGACGTGAACCGGCAGACGAATCGTCCGGCTCTGGTTGACCAGGGCCCGTTCAATCGACTGACGGATCCACCAGGTGGCATAGGTTGAAAAACGGCATTCCTTGCTCAGCTTGAAACGCTCAACGGCCTTGATCAGACCGAGGTTTCCTTCTTCGATAAGGTCGAGAAACGGCAGACCGCGGTTCATGTAGCGTTTGGCAATTTTGACAACCAGGCGCAGGTTTGACTCGATCATGCGATCGCGGGCTGCCATGTCACCATCATCGATGCGCCTGGCCAGGGCCCGTTCTTCCTCAGCCGTCAACAGGGTGGTTTTCTGAATATCTTTCAGATAGAGCTTGATCGCATCCATCGAAAAGTCTTCATAATCGTCGGAGGGGTCTTTGTCTTCCTCGTCTTCGCTCTCAACGGCAGCCAGGGTCTCGTTATCAGGTTCTTCTTCCTCTCCTGGCAGCGAATTTTTCTGGACATCGTCCTCAAGATCGACTTTTTCACTGTCCTGCAATAGTTCATTCATGACATGGGTACTTTCTGCATAAGGCTTACAAGGCTCTTGAGCCCAGCTTCTGGCCGGGGACTCCGGGAGAACACGACGAGCGCCCGGGAGGTAAATAAAGGGTATTTCGCAAAGCCAAGGAAGTCATGCAGTTAAATAGTGGAGCAACTCAATGTAGCGCACAAAAGAGTGCGCTGAATGACAATGGGATGTCGGGACAAGGCCGCCATCGAATGGATAAGAGTCTAAGGGAGCAACGACTCTAAGGCAAGTATAAAATCGGGTTGACCGCCGACTTGCCTTTGCGAATTTCGAAATGAAGTCGGGCACTTTGTCCGTTTGGTGGGAAACCGCTCAAAGCAATCTTTTCACCTTGCCCGACATGATCGTTATTCTTGACCAGAGTTTTTTGATTATAACCATAGACACTGAAATAACTGTCGGAATGCTCCAGGATCACGAGGTTGCCATAACCGGGAATCGCATTGCCGCTGTAGATAACCTTGCCAGACGCGGCGGCAACCACGGCCGTCCCGTTCGGCACATCAATTTCAATGCCTTTGTAGACATTCTGACCCTGCGTCCCGAACTGATTCAGCACTTTGCCTTTAACCGGCCAGATAAAGATTCCTTTAGCCGCTTTGGCAGACGGTGGCGTTGCAGCTGGCGCCGGTTTTTTGGTTGATGGCGTGCTGTGAGTTGACGTGGGCTGCTTTTGTGCTGCGACAGGGGCGGAGGTCGCCTGGGGTGATGTCTTTACAGGAGCATCCGGGTTAACGGGAACTTTACGCTGTTGCCTGGCGCCAGGGATATAGAGTCTCTGGCTGACTTTGAGCTGGGTCGGATCCTTGATATGATTGATTCTTGCCAGATAAACATCGTCGATATCATAGGTTTGGGCAATGCGGTACAGAGTCTGTCCCGGCTGCACTGTGTGGTAGATGCCCGTAGGGGCACAAGCAGTTATCAGAAGCAGACAACTGACCAGAAGAACCAGGCTATATATCAGAGCAGATCGCGACATCGGCAGATTGATTTGCTAAGGGTTAATGACAGTACTTCACCCCACCAGGCGTATCACTTTTTACAAGACATGCTTTTTGTTTCACAGTGTCCTACATCAGAGAGCATATTTCAACAACAGGAAGCCGCCGAACAGCAACAACAGGAAAAGGATGCTGAGCAGATTGAAATAACGATCGATAAATGTACGCATAACGGGTCCATAGCGGTGGAGCAGCCAGGCCACCAGGAAAAAACGCATGCTGCGGCTGACCAGGGAAGCAAGCAGGAAAACCAGCAGGTTGACCTGGAAAACACCGGATCCGATGGTAATGACTTTATAAGGAATCGGTGTAAAACCCGCGGTAAAAACAAACCAGAAACCGAATTCTTCAAACAGGCTCTGAACCCTGGCAAAAACAGCTGGAGTAAAACCGGGGATATACTCAAAGAAAAAACCGTTGACCAGGGGCCAGGCACCCCACCCTATTCCATATCCGAGCATGCCGCCCAGCACGGAACCGGCAGAAGCCAGCAGGGCATATCGCCAGGCCCGGGTCGGCATCGAAATGCACAGGGCAATCAGGAGCACGTCAGGAGGCACAGGGAAAACAGAGGATTCGACCAGTGCAAGCAGAAAAAGAGCCGGACCTCCGTAGGGGGTCTCGGCCCAGTGCAGAACCCAGTCATAAAGTTTGCGTATCAATCGCATCGGTCAATGACTCTCGTTCCAGCCGTGATTGCCGATCAAGGGAACAAAACGGCACCCCAACAACTGTTCTTCCTGGTATTCCTGTTCTCCGCAACGCGTAATCCGCATAAGAACCTGAGCGTCTCGATCGCCGACAGGAATGACCAGGCGACCGCCCACGGCCAGTTGATCGAGATAGTCCTGCGGGACCTGGGGTGCTCCAGCAGTGACGAGGATTGCGTCAAACGGCGCCATGTCTTGCCAGCCGTGGGTGCCGTCTGCAAGACGGATATTGACCTTGCTGAGACCACATTCATCCAGCACTTTACGGGCACGACGCGCCAGGGACGGTATCCGCTCAAGGGTAAAGACCCGTTCGGCGAGCATTGCCAGGATTGCCGCCTGATAACCGGAACCGGTTCCGACTTCGAGGACCGTTTCAGGACCCTGCAAAACAAGGGCTTCACTCATAACCGCGACCATGTACGGTTGGGAAATCGTCTGCCTTTCTCCGATCGGCAGTGGCGCATCCTGGTAAGCTTTATTTTCAAGGGCTTCTTCGACAAACTTGTGGCGAGGGACCTTCAGCATGGCGTCAATGACGCGTATATCTTTAACACCTCTGGCGATCACCTGTTCCTCGACCATACGCCTGCGGGCTATCGCGAAGTCCCTCATGCAGGCGACTCTGCATCACCGGCATCCAGGGGCATCTCTTCCAGCTGCCACTGACGCAGACGATCCATTGCAGCATAGTTGGTCAAATCAAGGTGTAATGGAGTGACAGACACATAACCGTTCTGCACCGCATGAAAATCCGTCCCTGCCAGATCCTGGAAACCAAGCTCCCCGGCACCGATCCAATAGTAAGAACGCCCCCTTGGATCACGATTTTCTATTACAGCGTCTTCATAAGCTCTTTTACCTTGCCGTGTCAGCCTGATGCCAAGAGGTTTTTGATCCGGTACGTTGATATTGAGAAAGGTGTCGGCCGGCAAACCGTGTTCAAAAACTGTTTTTGCAAGCTGCCTGGCGACCCGGGCTGCATCAGCAAAATCGTCATACTTGAAGCTCTGTGAAACCAGAGACATAGCAATCGCCGGGACCCCCATCAGGGTTGCTTCCATGGCTGCAGCGACTGTACCGGAGTAGGTCAGGTCATCCCCCATGTTGCCGCCCTTGTTGATACCCGAGACAACCAGGTCTGGTTTCTTTTTCAAGAGGGTACAGACACCGAGGATGACTGCATCTGTCGGTGTTCCGCTGACCGCCCAGCGATCCTTGGTGATTTTTTCTGCGCGCAGGGGCGAATGCAAGGTCAAGGCATGGCCGATGGCACTTCGTTCACGATCCGGAGCAACGACAACAACCCTGCCAAGGAACTGCAGTTGCTCTGCAAGAGCCTGCAGGCCAGCGGAATGGATGCCATCATCATTGGTGACTAAAATCAACACGGGATTATTTTACAGAGAGGTTAAGAAACTGACAGTACCGACTCAAGGCTTGCTTTCCAGACTTTTCTTGAGGCGCAGGATATCCTGGCGCAGTTCCTTTAAGATTTTTGTGTCTAAACTGCCGGCGAGGGGCAGTGCCAGCTGGTCAATCACTTGCGCTGCTGAAGGAGTTTTTACAAGTGGTTCACCGACATTTTTTGCCGGCTTCTCGCGCAGTTTTTTGCGAGCACCGGCAATGGTGAAACCCTGGTTGTAAAGCAGGTCTTTCAGGTGCAGGATGAGATCGACATCCTGCCTGCGATAGAGCCGCTGGTTGCTGCGGCTCTTGTTGGGACGGATAGTATTGAACTCTGTCTCCCAGTAGCGGAGGACATGAGTCTTGACACCGGTAAATTTCGCAACTTCACCGATCTTGTAATAAAGTTTGTCGGGAATTTGAAGATCCATGCGCCGAGCTCCTCAATATGGCGGAGCGGACCAGCTTTAGTCCTCCGGCCCGTTAATCGCGGCCTTGAGCACCTGGCTAGGCTTGAAGGTCAGGATCCGACGTGATGAAATTTCAATTTCATCGCCGGTCTGGGGATTGCGACCGCGGCGTGTCGCTTTGTCCTTGACGACGAAATTTCCGAAGCCGGCAATCTTGATCTTGTCGCCGTCTTCAAGAGTGGTTTTCATGATATCAAAAACCATTTCGACAATCTCAGCGGACTCCTTTTTGGAGAAACCGGTCTTCAGATAAACATTTTCGACAAGGTCCGCCTTAGTCATTTCAATCCACCTCCTGTTATATCTACGTGAATTTTCAGGTTTTTATATCATAGCAATAACATGTTTAGCAACTGAAATTTTAACGGAGCTCCGCTCCGAGCTCCTTTTCCATCACCTTGATCAGTTTACCATGAAGATTTTGGATCAGTTCATCAGTCAAGGTGCGATCCATAGCACGGTAGCAGGCGCGGATTGCCAGGCTTTTTTTGCCGGCAGGAACACCCTCACCGCAGTAGACATCGAACAGTTCCAGGCTCTCAAGATCATTGATTTTGACCTGGCCAAGAAGGTCGAGGGCTTGTTGCGCAGTGATGGCGGCGTCGACCAGAAAGGCAGAGTCACGCTGAACATCCGGGTAGCGCGACAGGGGCTGGAACTGCACCGTTCCGACACTTGACTCGATAAGAGCTTCCACATCCAGGTCACAAAGTACAGCAGGCTGGCCGAGGTCAAAATTGTGCAAAACCTCAGGATGGAGCTCACCCAGAGTGCCAAGCAACCGCTTGCCCTGGTAAAGTGCGCAGGATTTTCCCGGGTGGTAAAAAGGCTCGTCTTGTTGTCCTTGCCACTGCACATCGCGGATTCTCAAATGGGCCAGGAGCTGTTCAACGACGCCTTTCATATCAAAAAAATCGGCTTTTTCGGCTGATTGGGCCCAGCCCTGTGGTTCACGCCGGCCACAGAGGACAGCCGACAAACGCAGACTTTCACGAGGCAGTTCTGCACCATCTTCAGGCTGGAACACATGCCTCAATTCAAAAAGGGCCAGATCTTCACTGCGATAAGCCTGGTTACGGGCCGCCGTCTCCAGCAGGCTCGGCACCAAAGTGGTTCGCATGCTGCCCTGCTCTTCTGTCAGCGGGTTGAGAATCTGGACATGCTGACGTCGCATATCGGCTTCTGAAAGCCTGATCTTGTCAAGACATGCGGGGTTAAAAAACGCATAGTTGATAACTTCGGCATAGCCCACCTGTACCATGAGCTCACGGACCTGGCGCTCCAGGGAGAGATGGCCGGGAAGCTGCTGACAAGTGAGAGTGCTGACTGGCATGGTCACCGGAATATGATCATAACCGATCAGGCGGGCGACTTCTTCGATCAGGTCTATTTCACGCTCCAGATCAAGACGAAAATTGGGGATTTCAACGCTGACAGAACCTTTGTCCTGCCTGGCCGGGATCTCACATTGCAGACCGATGGAGTTGAGCTTGCTGCAGATTTCACCAGCATTAAGCTCAAGGCCGAGGACCTGACTGGTGCGCGACGCGCTGATCGTAACCGTCCGGCGGGTCAGTTTAACCGGGTAGATATCGACGACACCCCGGGCAACTGCACCGTCAGCCAATTCAGCAATCAGGGCAGCGGCACGATCGAGGGCCAGCGGCACCATATCAACATCAGTACCACGCTCGAAACGATGGGAAGATTCGGTATGTAAACCGAGCCTTTTGCTGGTACGACGGATGGCGGTAGGATTGAAATAGGCACTCTCAAGAAGGATATCAGTGGTTTCCGGACTGACTTCCGAGTTTCCGCCACCCATAACGCCGGCCAGCGCGACCGGGCCAACGCCATCGCATATGACCAGGTCCGAACCCATCAGGGTGCGTGTCTGACCATCAAGTGCAGTGAATTGATCGCCATCCTGAGCTCGCCGCACGTGAATCCGGCGTCCGCGCAACAGGTTGAAATCAAAAGCGTGCAGCGGCTGCCCCAGTTCCATCATGACAAAGTTGGTAATGTCGACGACGTTATTGATGGAACGCATGCCAACCGATTCCAGGCGTCGCGACAGCCATTCAGGAGATGGACCGATTTTGACATTTTCGATCAATCTCGCTGCATAACGCGGACAAAGGCCAGCATCCTCTACAATTACGGATGTTTTATCTGCAACCAGGCAAGCACTCTCGTGAACAACAGGCCTTGGCAACCGCAGTTCGGAACCGGCCATGGCCGAGACTTCACGAGCTACACCAACGACACTCAGGCAATCGGACCGGTTAGGCGTCAGGCCGATCTCATAGACGACGTCCTTGAGACCCAGTGCCTGGAAAACCGGAGCTCCGAGAGGCAGTCCTGGAGGCAGGATCAGAATGCCGTCGGACTCGTCTGCCCAACCCAGTTCACTGACCGAGCAAAGCATGCCGCAGGATTCCTGACCGCGAATTTTAGATTTCCTGATTTTGAAATTTCCAGGCAGCACGGTACCGACCTGGGCAAGAGCAACCAGGTCACCGGTCTTGTGATTCTGGGCACCACAAACGACCTGCTGAGTCACGCCACCCGTTTCTACCGTGCATATTGTCAAACGGTCCGCATCGGGGTGCTGCCGGACATCATCAAGAAGGGCGACAATGACACTGTCCAGCCCTTCACCGAGGCGTTCCATGGCATCGACTTCAAGACCGGTCATGGTCAGACGATGCGAGAGATCGTCGGCGGAGAGGTTAAAATCAACGTAATCCTTGAGCCAGTTCAAGGTGACTTTCATACTTAAAGTCCTTTGTAGAACAAAAGCTGCAAACAGCTGAAAAATAATAGTAAAACGAGATAATTGCGGCTTACCGACAGTTTCCGGATTAAAATTGTTTCAAAAAGCGCAGGTCGTTTTCAAAGAAAAGCCGCAGGTCATTAACGCCGTATTTAAGCATGGCGATGCGCTCGATGCCCATGCCAAAAGCAAAACCACTGTAAAGCTCAGGATCATAATCGACCGACTTGAACACCTCTGGATCAATCATGCCGCTGCCGAGAATTTCCAGCCAGCCGGACTGGCCGCAAACACGGCAGCCGCTACCGCCGCAAATCACACACTGGATATCAACTTCGGCACTCGGCTCGGTAAAAGGGAAGAACGAAGGACGAAAACGAACGTCGACATTCTTGCCGAAGAATTCCGTGACAAAGGTCGACAGGATCCCCTTGAGATCGCCGAAAGTCACCTTCCGATCGACCAGGAATCCCTCGACCTGGTGGAACATGGGGCTGTGGGTAATATCGGAATCACGCCGGTAAACGGTACCGGGCGCAACAACCCGCACCGGCGGCTTGTGCATCAGCATGGTACGGATCTGTACTGGCGATGTATGAGTGCGCAGGACCACCTCTTCCGAGACATAGAAGGTATCCTGCATGTCACGAGCAGGGTGGTCCTTGGGAATGTTCAGGGCTTCGAAGTTATAGAAGTCGCTTTCGATTTCAGGACCTTCTGCGACACCGAAGCCCAGAGCTGCAAAGATCGCAACGACCTCCTCGGTCACCTGGGTAATCGGATGCTTGTAGCCGCGTCTATGCCTGCGCCCCGGCAGGGTCACATCCAGACGCTCATTGGCGAGTTTCTGCTGCATGAGTTCCTGGCGCAGGCTTTCCTGACGTTCAGCAAAAACAGCTTCAAGGCGATCCTTGACTTGGTTGGCGAGAGCACCGGCCAAAGGGCGCTCCTCAGGTGACAACTGGCCCATACCTTTCATCACTGCCGTAATTTCGCCCTTGCGACCCAGATAACGCGCACGCACCTGCTGCAACTCGACTTCGGTTGCCGCTACTGCGGCTGACTGCAGAGCCGATGCTTCGATCTTAATCAGTTTATCTTTCATGATATTCCAGACCAGAGAACATTTCGGCCTGGCAGAAAGCCAGGCCGAAACTAAAAAAAAAGAGATGGGAAAGTCCCCATCTCTTTAGCTTTCTGTAGTTACTGAAGCTGGGACTTGGCTTTCTCGACGATCGAGCCAAAACCAGTGGGGTCGGTGACAGCCAGCAGGGCAAGGATTTTGCGGTCGATGGCAATCTCTGCCTGTTTCAAACCATGAATCAGGCGGCTGTAGGACAGACCGTTGTCACGAGCTGCCGCGTTGATCCGGGCAATCCAGAGGGCACGGAAATCGCGCTTGCGCACACGTCGGTCGCGGTACGCATAATTCAGTGCGCGGTCGACTGCTTCGGTTGCACTGCGGAACAGTTTGCTGCGGGCACCACGATAACCTTTGGCAAGCTTAAGAACCTTATTCCTTCTACGTCTGGCTTTAAAGCCTCTTTTTACTCTTGGCATTGCTTTCTCCTTGTGAGTCAGTTAGGCGGATTTTTCCGCACCCGGATCTGCAGGGGGAGACGGTTAGCCCCACAGTTCACGAGTTGATAATGTGCCTATGTCCCTTAAAGG
The DNA here is from genome assembly GCA_051305855.1 of Desulfuromonadales bacterium. Lineage (GTDB taxonomy): Bacteria > Desulfobacterota > Desulfuromonadia > Desulfuromonadales > BM103 > M0040. Next base: position 4,634 of record JBPPMB010000253.1, on the reverse strand, counting down.
TAAGGGATCAAGCAGCTGATGTTCTTGACGTCGCTTTTATTTACCAGGGTCGCCCGGCGCAGGTCCCGCTTGCGCTTGGTCGATTTTTTGGTCAGGATGTGGCTGGTAAACGCTTTATTGCGACGGATTTTGCCAGTTCCGGTCTTACGGAAGCGTTTGGCGGCTCCACGGTTTGTCTTGATCTTGGGCATCTGTTTTTCTCCTTGGCTTATTATAAATCCGCAACAGCTTAACCCGGCAGACCGGAAGCCATTCGCTTTATTTTTTCAGGGGACTGATCACCATGCTCATAAAACGGCCTGACATGTTCGGCCAGCTTTCAACCTGGCCGAGTTCCTTGACATCGGTCGCAATTCTCTCGAGAATGCGGCGGCCGAATTCAGGATGAGTCACCTCACGACCACGGAACATGATCGTTACCTTGACTTTGTTCCCTTCGCCAAGAAAGCGCATGGCATTTTTTACCTTGAACAGGTAATCGTGCTCGTCAGTTTTGGGGCGCAGTTTTACTTCCTTGATTTCAACCCGGACCTGCTTCTTTTTCGCGTCGGCAGCACGCTTGCTCTGCTGGTACTTGTACTTGCCGTAATCCATGATCCGGCAAACGGGAGGCTTCGCGGTTGGCGAAACTTCGACCAGATCAAGGCCCGCCGCTGCTGCAGTCTGCAGGGCGGTATTCAGGTCCATAACGCCCAGCTGGTTGCTTTCATCATCGATGACGCGGACCTCGCTGGCCCGGATAGCCTGGTTGATATTGGTTGTGTCCTTGCTTATGACGCACCTCCTAATGATACAGTCGACATTCTTCCTGAATGAACGTGATGAATGCTGCAGGACTCATCGGCTCCAGGTTTTCACCTGAACGATGCCTTGCAGTTACGGTGCCGGCAGAAACTTCTTGATCACCGATCACCAGCATATAGGGAACTTTTTCCATCTGGGCTTCGCGAATCTTGAAACCCAGCTTTTCATTACGTAAATCAGACTGCACGCGGACACCCTGTAAGCGCAGTTCCTCACAGACATGTTCGACGTAAGCAGCCTGGCTGTCTGTTACATTGAGAACCTTAACTTGAACCGGGGCAATCCAGAGTGGGAAATTACCGGCGTAATGTTCTATCAGCACGCCGACAAAACGTTCAATGGCCCCCAGGATGACCCGGTGGACCATGACCGGCCGGTGCTTTTCGCCGTCACTCCCAATGTAGTTGAGATCAAACCGTTCCGGGAGAGTAAAATCGCACTGGATTGTAGCACACTGCCACCTCCTGTCAAGTGCGTCCTTAATCTTGACATCGATCTTCGGCCCGTAAAAAGCGCCATCACCCTCGTTAATTTCATAAGGCAGGCCGGTGTCATCGAGGGCACTCTTCAAGGCATGGGTGGCACGCTCCCAATCCTCATCGGAACCGATCGCCTTTTCCGGTCGGGTTGAGATCTCCAACTCATACTCAAAGCCAAAGATCCCCATAACGTCCTGAATAAACTTGATGACGTTTTTGATCTCGCCATCAAGCTGTTCGGGCATGCAAAGGATATGGGCATCATCCTGGGTGAAGCCGCGCACGCGCAACAGGCCGTGCAGCACCCCGCTCTTCTCGTGACGATGCACGGTGCCAAGTTCGAAGTAGCGCTGCGGCAGATCACGATATGAACGTATCTTCGACTTGAAGATGAGCATATGGACCAGGCAGTTCATCGGTTTGATGCCGTAGCTCTGCTCATCGATTTCAGTGAAATACATGTTTTCGCGATAGTTATCGAAATGGCCGGAGGTTTTCCAGAGCTCAGTGCGCAGGATCTGAGGGCCCATGACGATATCGTAGCCGCGCTTGAGGTGCTCGCGCCTTTCGAAATCCTCGATTACGGTCCTCAGAAGAGCACCTTTGGGATGCCAGATGACCAGACCAGCACCGGCCTCTTCACTGAAGGAGAAGAGATCCAGTTCGCGGCCGAGCTTGCGATGGTCTCGTTTCTTTGCTTCTTCAAGGCGGTGCAGGTATTGTTTGAGTTCCTTTTTATCGGTAAAGGCCGTCGCGTAAATGCGTTGCAGCATGGCGTTTTTTTCACTGCCACGCCAGTAGGCTCCGGCCACGCTGGTCAATTTGAAAGCCTTGAGCAAACCCGTTGACGGTATATGCGGGCCGCGGCAGAGATCGACAAAGTTACCCTGACGATAGAGGGAAACCTCGTCAACACCCAGGTCTTCGATCAGCTCGACCTTGTAATGCTCACCCATGTCACGAAACAGTGTGATTGCGTCGGCGCTTTTAACGACCTGACGTTCGATCGGCAGGTCAGCCTTGGCCAGCTCAGCCATCTTCTGTTCGATCCTGTCAAACTCTTCTGGACTGAATGTATGAGAATCACTAAAGAAATCGTAATAGAATCCCGATTCGATCGCCGGACCGATGGTCACCTGGACTTCGCTGCCAAACAGCTCTTTGACCGCGTGTGCCATCAGATGAGCTGTCGAGTGGCGGTAAAGCTGCAAGCCTTCCGGGGTGTTGAGCGTCACCAGACGCAAAACAACGTCAGACTCAATGGGCGTCGAGGCGTCGACCATGGTGTCACCAAGGTATGCGGCAACGGTCTGCCGGGCAAGACCTTCACCAATGGAACGGGCCACATCAAGAGGCGTTGTTCCGGAGGATACTTCCTTAACGGTTCCATCAGGTAATGTTACATTCAGCATCGGCATATAAGACCTTTAACGAAAAGAGGCATCCATGGATGCCTCTGCGTTATCTGGGTGAGGGATTTTGGTAGGCACGGACAGGATTGAACTGTCGACCCCTACCGTGTCAAGGTAGTGCTCTCCCACTGAGCTACGTGCCTGCACCCAAAATGCCGGATAGATTTAACAGAGGAGGCTTGCTCTGTCAAGACTTTTTCGGCGTAATTTCCAGTGTTTGTTAAACAAACCGGCAAGCGGAACAAACTGATTACCAAAGAGGCACGAAGCTTCACTGAGCAGACGATTAAAGTCTCTGATATGAAATCACAGTCTTCAGCTTCGCTGATTTCTGCGCAAGGAGACAAAAGAGGCTTGCACATGAAGCTGCACAAGCCTCTCGAATGGTGCAGGTAGTTGGGATTGAACCAACGACCCTCCGCGTGTGAGGCGGATGCTCTCCCGCTGAGCTATACCTGCATTTTTTCTGAGTCAGCACCGTTTGAAGTGAAGGATTTTATAGCAACTCCCCGGCAAACTGTCAATGGGTAAAGGCTGGTGGCTGGTGGCTGGATATAAACTTGCTACCGGGCATTGTCTATACATTGTTAGAGGAATCTCCCGAGAAGAGTCTATGGGCTATCTGGAACCCGGGCTCCGTAACCATGTGCTTCCGTAAAATACTATCAATCTGCTCCATACTTTTGGAAGGCAGAATTTCAGCAAAATTCACGAGTGCATCAGCATCCCAGATGATGCGAAACTCCGGAGAGTCAACGCCGCCTGGAGTGTGGTGATTGCCTATAATTTCAGTCACCTGATTGATGAAAGCAATCTCGGCACCCACTTCAGCGAGGATTGCAACAGCAACCGGCGGGCCCTCAAGCTCCTGCCAGTTGCCGGCATTGGAACCATGTTTGCGTTCCGCCTCGTGGATGCCGATGTCATGCAGATATGCAGACGTTAAAGTTAGAACCGGGTCGGCATCGATGTAAGTCAGCAATTCTTCGGCATAACGGCAGACTTGCAAAGCATGATCGATGCGTTTTTGATCGTCACCAAAGTAGTGCTCCATGGCAGCACGAACCTTGGCGAGAAACAGTTTCTGTTCAGACGTTGGTTTGACAAGGAGGTTGAACATATCAGACTGCCTTCTCAAGGAATGAGGCCGGATTATAGATCGTTGAATCGTTGAATCGTTGAATCGTTGAATCGTTGAATCGTTGAATCGTTGGAGTTTTGTAGATAACCAAGTTCTCTATTTCCTGTCACCACGAATACCGATGCAGACCGTTTCAAAGGGGATGTCGCGGCCACTGTCGGCAATTGCCTGTCTGGCCATGATGACCAGGCCATTGCAGCAGGGCACTTCCATGTGCACCACGGTCAGGCTCTTGATGTTGCTCTGCGTGATCATTGCCGTGAGTTTTTCCACATAAGGTTCCGTGTTGTCCAGTTTCGGGCAGGCAATTGCCAGGGCTTTGCCTTTAAGCAGGTCCTCCTGAAAATCCGCATAGGCGAAAGGTGCGCAGTCGGCAGCGAGGAGTACATCGGCATTCTGGAAAAAGGGCGCGGTCGGTGGCACCAGGTGCAACTGGACCGGCCACTGCGCCAGACGTGAAGGACGTGAGGCAACGTCACCCGCCGTGGCGGCAGACGGCTCATTGAAACTCATCGTCCGGGCCGAAGGGCAACCACCTGCAGCGGGCGTTGCAAAGCTCTTCACTGCCGCGGAGGGACAACCGCCCGCAACCGCAGCAGCCTGGCCGTCATGATGCGGCAGCGGTTCGCGACCGATCTCTTGCAGATGCTCGTGCACAGCCGCCTCGTCGTATTCGTCTGCTTCGCGTTCTTCAATGCTGATAGCCCCGAGCGGGCAATCACCAAGACAGGCGCCCAGGCCGTCACAGAGGTTATCGCCAAGCAGCCTGGCCTTGCCGTCGATGATCTGAATGGCACC
>JBPPMB010000247.1:0-2118 GCA_051305855.1 Desulfuromonadales bacterium | reverse complement strand
TGAAGGTTTTTCTTGGCGCGACAGGCTTTGGCTGCACTTCGGCACGGTCGAGAATACGGACATTGCCGACCGACCCGGCTTTCACCACCTTCAGCTCTTCCGAGCGATTGACCAACTGCACATAAAGTTCTTTGTAAACCTCGACATCGCGCGTCAGTCGAAGCACCTTTTGTTCTGTCTCCGGCAACCGCTGCGTCATCCGATCCAGCCGCTTGCGCTCCGATTCAAGATTGCCGCGCTGCTCCATCAGGGATCGATAGTTCGGGTGCTCCCGCGTGAACAGGGGGCGCAGTTCGCTTTCCTTGACGTTGAGTTCGTTAATCCGGGTTTCGAGGTTGATCTGCTGATCCAGTATCGCCTTGGCTTCCTGGGACAGATCGACGGATTCCGCTTTTGTCCGATAACCGCTAAGCTCCTGCTCCGCGTTATCCAGCGCCACGCGAATTTCAGGCAATTTTTCATTGAGGAAATCCAGGCTTTTCTCGGCTTCGACAGCTTGGCGCTGAACATTCTGCAGCAGGAAACTTTCGGTCACGGCGTTCAGGATTTGTGCCGCGCGCCGCGGTTGCGAATCGGTCAGCGTCAACTTGAGAATGCCGCTCCCTTTGCCTTGTTCGGTAACAGCCAGGTTTTCCGCGATCGTCTTGACAGCGGTTAGTTTGTGTAGCCGCGTCAAGGTGAAGCTACTACCTTCTGGTGCTTGCAACTCCGACAGGCGCAAAGCGATTTCACCATCCGCTGAGACCAAATCCTGATTGGCGCCGCCCCGCAGGACGGTTTCGCCGTCAAATTGCAACTCGAACTGGTTCAGCCCGGTCATCTGCAAAATAAACCTCTTATCGGTCAGTTCATTTGGAACCTCGAAGCGGTCCACCTGGATTTCCTCCTCGCCGTCACGCCAGCCGGCGAGCACGAAATCGTGTTTTGTGGGTTTAACGCCACTCACAGTGTTACTGCCCGTGCCGAAAATAGTCATGAAACCGCGCTTGGGCTTGACGACTATATCCAGCTTCAAATCACCCACCACGCTACCGACAACCAGCCGGGAGCGAACAATTTCTATTTCCGCCAGTCCTTTCGCGGCATTCTCGCCTTCATATCGGTCGGCGCGATCGAAAAAATCGCGCGTCGCCTCTTTCTTGCCTTCGACCTGCACCAGGCTATCCGCCTGATAGATGGGTGTGGCCACTAGCGCGTACGCTACTCCAACCAGTGCAAACAACGCAGTGGTCGCGATAATCCACCAACCGCCGTCGATCAGTACGCGCCACAATCGGGATAAGTCCAGCTCATCGTCCACCATTGCCCCTGGGGCATTCGCGAATCGTGAAGCCGTGGTTGAAATGTTCGCCTGGTCATTCATTCCTGCCATACGGTGACTCCGTCGGATATCCGCGCAATGCGATTTTTCGCACTGGTGATTTGTTATGTGTGTGCTGGTAATTTGTGTGGAGGAGGCTGCCGTTCGTGGTGAGCCCTGAGCCTGCCGAAGGGTCGAACCATGAATGGGGTAGCAGGTTGCCGTCCATCCTGAGACCTCTCTGCCCTGAGCTTGACGAAGAATCGAAGGGCTTAACCAGCACCTCCTAAAAAACAATTAGCTACAAGATCGTTTATCGAGATGGGTTCAGCGATTGGAATTACGAATGCTTTCCTTGGCGGATGTCCCCAGGTTGATGGCATTCAGCGACGGTAGCAGCTGATTGATCACCCGATTCCAGCGCGCTATTGGCGCTGCGGTAACATAGACAATGTCCCTGGCGTTCAACGCGAATTCATCGGCCAGGATCAAGGTGGTAGCGTCCCGTGCGTTGAGTTGATAGACATCGATAAACCGTTGATCACCCGCCGTTGCGCGGCGCATGACACAAATGCCAGAGGCATCTGCCTGTGCTTCGTTGAACCCTTCGCCATTGGCCAGCGCTTCCGCCAGAGACAACCCATTTCGAGGCATCACGACGGTCCCCGGTTTGTTAACCTCGCCGAGCACAAAAACCTTGTTGTCAGTCGACCGGCCCACATTCACGACATCACCGTTGCGCAGAAGGATGTTGTAGCGCGGATCGCCGCGCTCATACACAGCTCGCAGCGATAGCCGGTAATCCCGCCCGTCGCGGG
>JBPPMB010000192.1:0-39670 GCA_051305855.1 Desulfuromonadales bacterium | reverse complement strand
CTTTCTTTCCTGGTCTCCTGCAAGTATTTAATCCAACTGCTCGGCGATTCGGTCAAGTCTCATGAGAATATCGTCGCGTCGTGGATCTCGGTTGGTCACCTGCAAGTTGACTGGGGGTTCCTGCTCGATCCTCTTTCCGCGGTGATGCTCATGGTGGTCTGCGGTGTAGGCTCCCTGATTCATCTCTACTCCATAGGTTACATGCACGGTGAAGAGGGCTTCTACCGATACTTCAGTTATCTGAACCTGTTCGTCTTCTCCATGTTGATGCTGGTGCTCGGCAACAATGCCCTGGTCATGTTTGTCGGCTGGGAAGGTGTCGGCTTATGTTCTTACCTGCTGATCGGTTACTACCTCGAAAAGCAGAGTGCAGGTGATGCGGCGAAAAAAGCGTTCGTCATGAACCGTGTTGGTGACTTTGGCTTCTTGCTCGGTCTCTTTACCATCTTCTGGACTCTCGGCAGCAAGCACGGTGTCTGGACAATCAATTTTGTCGAAATCTCAGAGAATGCTCACCTGTTGTCTGGCGACATGATTTTAGGTGCCGGTGTGACAACCGTTGCAACGCTCTGCTTCTTCCTCGGAGCGACCGGTAAATCCGCCCAGCTGCCGCTCTTTACCTGGCTGCCAGACGCCATGGAAGGCCCAACCCCGGTTTCTGCACTGATCCATGCTGCTACCATGGTGACCGCCGGTGTCTACATGATCGGCAGGATGAATGTGCTGTTTGCCATGAGTCCGACCACCATGTTCGTGGTCGCCATGGTCGGCGCTCTGACAGCGATCTTTGCCGCGACCATCGGCTTCGCCCAGAACGATATCAAGCGAGTCCTGGCCTACTCGACCGTCTCGCAGCTGGGGTTTATGTTTATCGCCATGGGTGTCGGTGCTTTTACCGCTGGTATCTTTCACCTCATGACCCATGCCTTCTTCAAGGCCTGCCTCTTCCTCGGTTCCGGTTCGGTCATCCACGCCATGCACCATGCCCTGCATCATGCCCATCTTGATGACGATGCGCAGGACATGCGCAACATGGGCGGGCTGCGCAAGAAGATGCCGATTACATTTGCCACCTTCGGCATCTCCTGCCTGGCAATTTCCGGGCTGCCGTTCTTCTCCGGCTTCTTCTCGAAAGACGAGATTCTCTGGTGGGCATTTGCGTCAACCCGCGGCAGCATGCTGGTCTGGGGCATTGCCGTTATCGCTGCGTTTATGACGGCTTTCTACATGTTCCGTTGTCTTTACATGACCTTTTATGGGGCGCAGAGAACCAATCCCAAGGCCAAGGATCATGTCCACGAATCTCCATGGCTCATTACCCTGCCGCTGGTTGTGCTGGCATTTCTTGCTACCGTTGGCGGTTTGATTGGTATCCCGCACGTGCTTGGCAACCTGCTGGGTCACATACCGAACCAGCTGGAACAATTCCTGGCGCCGGTATTTGAACACTCTCAGGAATTGTACCAGATCGAGGCCCACGGATCCGCTGCAACGGAATTCGGCCTGATGGGTTTCTCCGTGGTCGTTGCCCTGATCGGTATCACCCTCGCAACTGTCATGTATATCAAGAACCCTGCACTGCCTGGAAAATTTACCGCTAAATTTTCTAAACTGCATCGCATTGTGTTTAACAAATGGTATGTCGATGAGGCTTATGATGCGCTTTTTGTTAACAGCACGAAGAAGTTGGGAATTTTCTGCTGGAAGGGCTTTGATGTCGTAGTGATCGACGGCATTGTTAATGGTGTCGCCAAGCTGTTCGGGGCCTTTGCCGCAACATTGCGCCATACGCAAACCGGCCTCTTCCAAAACTATGCCTTGACTATGGTTCTCGGCACGGTGGTCATGGTGGCCATTTTTATCCTCAACTAAGGGTAGAACGTTCAAGCGTTGATATAAGGAGCTAGCACCCATGAATGACCATCTTCTTAGCCTGATGACCTTTTTCCCGCTGGTGGGGATGTTGATTGTCCTCTTCCTGCCTCGGGAAGCCGACCGACTGATCAAGACGGTGACGCTGATCGTAACGATCATTGTCTTCATAATCAGTTTGCCGTTGGCCTTCGACGATGTCTTCATTAATTCGTCGGCGATGCACTATACAGAGTTTGCCAACTGGATCAGCATCGGGCAGTACTTCCAGATGAATTACAATGTCGGTGTTGATGGCATCAGCCTGTGGCTGGTTCTGCTTACGACCTTTATCATGCCGATAGCGATTCTCTCCACCTGGCATGCCGTTGATAAGAATACCAAAGGTTTTATGGCGCTCGGGTTGCTCCTGGAAACCGGGATGCTCGGTGCATTTATCTCCCTTGACCTTTTCCTGTTCTACATTTTCTGGGAACTGATGCTGGTGCCGATGTACTTCATGATCGGTATCTGGGGAGGCAAAAACCGTATCTATGCTGCCGTCAAGTTTTTCATCTTTACAGCAGTCGGTTCTCTCCTGATGCTGGTCGCCATCATCTATGTCTATTACTTCTCTGTCAAAGCTGGCGTCCCATTCGAAAACGGCTTCAGCATCGCCCATTTTGCTCAACTGGATATACCGCCACATTTACAAACCTGGCTGTTTGCGGCCTTCGCTTTCAGCTTTGCCATCAAGGTGCCGATGTTCCCGGTGCATACCTGGTTGCCTGATGCCCATACTGAAGCTCCAACGGCCGGTTCGGTTATCCTTGCCGCTATCTTGCTGAAAATGGGTACCTACGGTTACGTGCGTTTTGCCATTCCGCTCTTCCCGGTTGCGACAATGCAGTTCACCCCGTTCCTGGCGTTCCTGGCGGTTATCGGCATTATTTATGGTGCCCTGGTAGCCATGATGCAGGACGACGTTAAGAAACTTGTCGCCTACTCTTCGGTCTCTCACCTTGGGTTCGTCATGCTGGGAATTTTCGCCATGAACCTGCAAGGTTTGTCTGGCGGCATGTTGCAGATGATCAATCACGGCATCTCGACCGGCGCGCTCTTCCTTATCGTCGGCTTTATCTACGAACGCCGGCATACACGTTTGATCGTTGACTTTGGCGGCCTCTCCAAAGTTATGCCGGTTTTTGCCGTGATCTTCATGATTGTCACTTTCTCTTCGATCGGACTACCGGGGACCAACGGTTTCGTCGGTGAATTCCTGATCCTGGTCGGTGCTTTTGAGAGTGAACTGCGCATCTTCGCAGTCTTTGCCACCACAGGGGTCATTCTGGCCGCCGTCTACATGTTGTGGATGTTCCAAAGGGTCATGATGGGAAAAGTGACTAATCCGAAAAATGAAAAGCTAAAAGACCTGTCGGCTCGCGAAGTTGCCATCATGATGCCCTTGCTGGTCTTCATATTCTGGATCGGTATTTACCCGAACACCTTCCTGGACAAGATGAATCCGGCTCTTGAAAATATGATCAAGCAGGTTAAGGGCAAGCAGCATATTGCCATGATGGCCGAGGAAATGGACCAAACCGTCACGCACGTTTCGGTTAACGATTAAAATAAATTTCTATAGCTTCTGAGGAGCCATTCAATGGAAAACCTGGTGCAAATCGCCCTGCAGAACATCAATATGGCGGCTATCCTGCCGTCACTGATACTGACCTGCTTCGGCATGGGACTACTGCTGATCAACGTATTCCTGCCCCGTGGCACCACGCGGCATGCCGTCTGGATAAGCATCATCGGCCTTGTGGTGACGGGGTTCTTTGTGTATAGCGGTTGGGGGAACCCACAATATGGTTTCAATGATGCCGTCGCGATGGATAATTACGCCGCGTTTTTCAGCATCATCTTCCTGTTTGCCGCCGGCCTGACAATCCTGATATCGGACGATTACCTGCACCGCGAAGGTTACCCGGTCAGTGAATATTACCCGCTGATTCTCTTTACCACAGCGGGTGCCATGTGGATGGCTTCCGGTACCGACATGATGACGATTTTCCTCGGTCTGGAAGTCATGTCAATCAGCCTCTATGTCCTGGCCGGTTTCTTCCGCAGGCAGGTCCGCTCCAATGAAGCCGGTCTCAAGTACTTCCTGTTGGGCGCTTTCTCTACCGGATTCCTCCTTTACGGTATGGCTTTGATTTATGGCGTGACAGGTTCGACCAAGTTGACAGAGATTGGCATCTATTTAAATGCCCATTCCTCTTTGCTGGAAAACCCAATGACCCTCGCAGGTCTGGTCCTGCTTTCCATTGGCTTTCTTTTCAAGATTGCAGCAGCGCCTTTTCACATGTGGACACCGGATGTCTATGAGGGAGCACCGACGCCGATAACCGCTTTCATGAGCGCCGGTCCGAAGGCCGCCGCATTCGCCGCATTCCTGCGTATCATGGAGTACTGCTTCTTTGGACTGAAGCCGGAGTGGACTGCCATGCTGTGGGTCCTGGCCGTTCTGACAATGATTATTGGCAACGTGATCGCCATCAGCCAGACCAACATCAAACGTATGCTCGCCTATTCATCGATTGCGCATGCCGGTTATGCGCTGGTTGGTATGGTTGCCGCCAATGAGATCGGTTATTCCGGCCTGCTCTTCTATATGCTGTCTTACACTTTCATGAATATCGGTGCTTTTGCGATACTGGTTCTGGCTGGCAAAAAGGGTGAAGACAACCTGACCCTGGAGGGATTCTCAGGGTTCGGTTTCAAACGGCCTTTCCTGGGAGTGGCCATGACCATCTTCCTCTTCTCTCTGATGGGCCTGCCCCCCTCAGCTGGATTTTCAGGCAAGTTCTTTATCTTTGCCGGTGCTGTTGAAGCCGGCTACATCTGGCTTGCAGTGATTGGCGTGCTCAATTCGGCGGTCTCGCTCTACTACTATCTGCGCGTGATGGTCTACATGTACTTCCGTGATCCTGTGGAGGATTATGCCTGGGTTTCTCTGCCGGCGGCGGCGGTGATCTCTATCGTGATTGCACTTATCGGCGTTCTCTACCTGGGGATCATTCCCGGCGACGTTATGGAACTGGCTAAACTGGCCATATTCTAGGGATTACCAACTTACAGATAAAAAACCCCGGCCATTCAGGTTGGGGTTTTTTTGTTGGTGCGTCAGCGCCCTGATCACGACCCTGCCCGATCAGAATTTGACGAGTGCTGTGGAGCCTGCCAAGCAAGTAATGGTACTTGCTATGTCTGGTCAGAACAGTATGATTGTCAAACTGTCTTTTAATAATGCTGCTTAGATTTGGGATAAAAATGCAATTTAACGACCTGCAAAGTTTTCTTAAACATATTGACGGTACAGCCGAGCTCGCTAAGGTGAAGGTTTCAGTTGACCCTTATCTGGAGATCGCTGGTATCGTTGACCAGGTTTGCAAGAGCGCTGGAGATAAACGAGCACTACTGTTCGAAAATGCTGTGGGTTCGCGGATTCCTCTGGTTGCAAACTTGTTCGGCACGCAAAAACGTGTGGCCAAAGCCCTTGGTGTTGACGATATCGAAGAGTTGGCAAGTCGTCTTCGCAGCGACCTTAAAACCTGCAAGGCAGTTAATGCAGACAAAGCCTTGGCACAGTTGGCTCGTCACGGTGCCATTGAAGTCATTCCAACGGATGGTGCTCCGTGCTTCAAAAGAAATGTAACCGATGAGGGCCTCGATGCTCTTCCTGCTTTGCATTCCTGGCCAGGCGATGGCGGCCGTTATCTTACGCTCGGGCAGGTTTTTACCAGGCATCCAGGCAGTGGCGAGCAGAATTGTGGTATGTACCGTGTCCAGATTCTGGATAAACAAATGGCACTGATTCGATGTCACTCCGGCTCGGGTGGAGGTGCACATATAGCCGCCTGGCACGCACAAGGTCGAACCATGCCGATTGCGATCACCCTGGGTGGACCACCAGCCTTGACCTGGTGTGCAGGAGCCTCTCTTCCTGACGAAGTTTCTGAGCTTGAATTCACAAGTTATCTGACCAAACAACCAGTCTCGGTAGCGCAGTGCCGACATTCAGACCTGCTTGTCCCGTCCTCGTCAGAAATTGTCATTGAAGGACATCTCATTCCTGGTGAAGAGCAGATCGAAGGGCCATTCGGTAACCATACCGGCTATTATTCATCGGCTACTCCTGCGCCAGTTATCAGAGTCAAGAGTGTGCACATGAGAGAATCAGCGGTTTACCCCTGCACCGTGGTCGGACCCCCGCCGATGGAGAATATGTATCTTGCCCAAGCTGTCGAACGCATGATGCTGCCGTTGCTGCAGCATGATTATCCGTGGATTAAAGATATACACATGCCTCTGGAAGGTATCTATCATCGCGCAGCACTGGTTTCTGTTGATGCTCCGGACATCCCGGTAATGGAGATCGGACAGATGCTGAGACTGACCAGGCTCCTGCGCAACTCACGGCTGATTATTTTGTTGGACAAGTGCTGTGACTTGCGCAAAGCTGCAAACGTTTACTGGCGCCTTGTCAACGCCGGGCCCTGGGAGCATAGCGTCCTGATCGAAGCTGACCAGATGACCATTGATGCAAGAGCGGGGTCGCGAGGGGCCGCAGTCCATACAAGCCGCAATACGCTGCATAACGTGATAAAAAGATGGCAAAGCTTCTCCTTGGGGGACGTTCACAGGAGGCCCTGATCGATCGTTATGAAAATAATCTCATTCAACGTCAACAGTATTCGCAGTCGTCTGCATCAACTCGCTGCTGTGATTGAAAAGCATCAGCCAGAAATAATCGCTCTGCAGGAGACCAAGGTGCAGGATGACGATTTCCCGCTCGCCGCTATGCAGGAACAGGGATATCACGCTCTCTGGTTCGGGCAGAAGACCCATTACGGGGTTGCGCTGTTGAGCCGCGCAGAGCCGCTCAATATTCGCTACGGTTTTGCTGGTGATGCAGACGTTGCACAGCGTAGAGTGCTCGCTGCCAGTTATCCTCTGGTCAACGGTCAAACCCTGCGCGTGATCAATGCCTATTTCCCGCAAGGTGAAAGTCGTGACCATCCGGTCAAGTTTCCGAACAAAGCCCGTTTCTATGAGGATATGCTTGCTCATCTGACCAGCCATGAGAACCCGGAAGAATGGCTGCTGGTGGTAGGCGATATGAATGTTGCACCTGAGGATAATGATATCGGCATCGGTGCCGATAATGCCAAACGCTGGCTTCGCTCGGGGAAATGCAGTTTTCTCCCCGAAGAACGACTATGGCTGGGTCGGCTTTTTGACTGGGGGCTGGTGGATACCTTTCGTCAATGTTATCCAAAGAGCGATGATCAATTCAGCTGGTTTGATTACCGCAGTCGGGGTTTTGAAGCGACACCGCCCCGGGGATTGCGTATCGACCTGATCCTGGCCAGCGCCCCGCTTGCTCGGCGCTGTGTGGACGCCGGGATCGATTATGATACCCGGGCCATGCAAAAACCGTCCGATCATGCCCCGGTCTGGACCGAGTTCAACATTACCTGATCGCCGATCTTTGTGCATGTCCTCTTGCTAGGGTCTCTCACAGAGCTGCACAACTGTGTTGGTAAGGTCTGCATGGATACCTGCATTGCTTGAACCTTCGGCGAGAGCGTTGTAAACTGGTTGACTTATGGACGGATCAATAACAAACAGCTTATGGAACAAGCTGACAGCCCTGCTGGAGATGATCAAATTCTCCCACACGGTTTTTGCTTTCCCTTTTGCCCTGATGGGCGTAATCCTCGCATCGCTGGCCAGTGGAACAACGCCAACCCTGGGACAGGTCTTCTGGATCTGCCTGGCCATGGTCGGAGCGCGCACCGGAGCCATGGGGTTGAACCGTATCATTGATGCCCGCATCGACGCTGTCAATCCGCGTACCGCAGAACGCCACCTGCCGACCGGGAAAGTCGCCATGGGTGAAGCGTGGCTGCTGGTTCTGGGAGCGTTTGCCCTGTTGTTGCTGGCCGCCTGGATGCTCAACCCGCTGTGCCTGAAACTGGCGCCGGTCGCCATCATTTTCCTGGCATTGTACAGTTATTGTAAACGTTTTACGGCCATGGCCCATGTCGTTCTGGGTCTTTGCCTTGCGATAGCGCCGATTGGTGCCTGGATCGCCCTGCGTGGTGATATCGGTTGGCCGGTTGTGGTGCTTGGGCTGGCGGTGCTCTTCTGGGTAGCAGGCTTCGATATCTTCTATGCTCTGCAAGACTACGAGTTTGATCGAGCCAGAGGGCTTTTTTCGATTCCGTCACGTTTCGGCGTCAACCGCTCGTTCCAGATAACGCGACTGTTCCACGTGGCCATGGTGGCCCTGCTCGTGCTGCTATCCTTCAGCGAGGGACTGGGGGTTCTTTACCTGCTTGGCGTGGCGGTGGTGGCTGGTCTGCTGATTTATGAGCATATGCTGGTGCACCCCGACGACCTGACACGTCTGGACGCAGCCTTTTTCAACATGAATGGTTACATCAGCGTGACAATTCTGCTCTTCACGCTTGCCGACGCGCTGATTTAATCCAGGGGATAATAATGTCTTCGAAAAATCATGAAACCAGACAGTTTGTCGTTGCAATAACGGGAGCTTCCGGTTCACTCTATGGCCTGAGACTGGTCCGCGAGTTACTGCGCGCCGGTCAACGTGTCAGCCTGATGCTGACCGATGCGGGGCGCCAGGTTTTAAATCATGAAACCGGGTTGGATTGGTCCGAAGACGTCAAGCAACAGCGACAGCAGATTCAGGAACATTTTACCAGTATTGCCGTTGAGTGCCTGGGCCACAATGATTTCCGGGCGAGTGCCGCCAGCGGCTCTGCGGCCGCAGATGCCATGATTGTCATGCCCTGTTCTATGGGAACCGTGGGCAGGATTGCTGCCGGCTTGAGCAGCAACCTGCTGGAGCGGGCCGCTGATGTTATGCTCAAGGAGCGTCGTCCGCTGGTTTTGGTGCCGCGCGAGACGCCGTTCAATACCATTCACCTGGAGAACCTGCTGCGGCTCTCCCGGGCCGGTGCGGTTGTTCTGCCGGCGATGCCCGGTTTTTACCACGCCCCGGAGACCATAGACGATTTGGTTGACTTCGTGGTCGGCAAGGTCCTGGACCAGGTGGCTATTGAGCACTCACTCTTTGCCAGGTGGGGAGACCACCAGGAGTAATCAAAGGTTGGTGACGTGAAACTCTTCAGCTCCAACACCAACGGCACTGCCTGTGGGCTGCAGCTGTTGCCTGCGGGAAGTTAAGTGACAACGTTGGACGCAGGCAATGGCTGCAGCCCACGGGCATTCGCTGGCATGCTGAAGTTACGGAGACGTTTCGTCAGCCCGTTTCCCTTAATCGGTCACATCATTGGTTTATAAAGATCATGATCAAGCTGTTTGACAATATCCGCGCGAAAATAGAAACCGGGACACGCATCTCCGACGCCGAGGCCCTGGCGCTTTTTGAGAGTGACGATCTGCTTGCCATCGGTGAACTGGCAGCACAGGCCAACCAGCGCGTGAATGGCGACAGGGTCTATTTCAACGTCAACCGTCACATCAACTACACCAATATCTGTGTCAACCGCTGCACTTTCTGTGCGTTCAGCCGCGAACATGAGGATGATGCCGGCGGCTATACTCTGGCGCTTAATGATATTCTCGAGCGTGCTGCCGAAGCCAGCGCAGCCGGTGCTACCGAAATCCATATGGTCGGCGGTCTGCACCCCGATCTGCCTTTCGTCTTTTACCTGGAAATTCTGGCGGCCATCAAGGCGGATAGCCCGGAAATGCATATCAAGGCTTTTACCGCCGTGGAAATTGACTATTTTACCAGGCTCACCGGGCAATCTCCCGGCGAAGTTATCACCGAACTGAAAGCGGCCGGACTCGATTCCATGCCCGGCGGCGGCGCGGAAATTTTTGCCGCCGAAGTGCGCCGGCAGATCTGCCCGGAAAAAATTTCCGGCGAGCGCTGGCTGGACGTCACCGAGCAGGTGCACCAGACGGGTCTGAAGACCAATGCCACAATGCTCTTCGGTCATGTTGAAAGCTACGCCGACCGGGTTGACCATCTCGCCAGGCTGCGCCAGCTGCAGGACCGCACAGGAGGTTTCCAGGCATTCATCCCGCTGGCCTTTCAGCCGGACAACACCCGGGTGCCGGGTGCCAAAGGTGTCGGCGGCGTCGATGCCCTCAAGACCCTGGCCATCAGCCGCATCTATCTCGACAATTTCAGGCATATCAAAGCGTATTGGGTCATGCTTGGCCTGAAGGTGGCCCAGGTCTCTCTGGCTTTCGGCGTCAATGATATTGATGGTACGGTGGTTGAGGAACAGATCGGTCACGTTGCCGGGGCCGACTCGCCACAGCAGTTGAACAAGGAACAACTTGTTGACTTGATTCGCAAGGCGGGGAAGCAGGCGGTGGAGCGCGACTCTTTATATCGGGAGCTAAAAGTTTACTGAGATGACAGAACTAACCGGATTTCCAGGGATGATCCCCTATCCTTTGATTTTCCCCACAGCCAAAGAAGGTGTGGTCGGTCTTTCACTCCCGCAAAGAGTCGGCAAGGCGAAGGCCGGTGAGTACAGCTTTGTCGAAGCTTATTGTGTGGACGAAGGGTGCGATTGTCGCCGCACAGTGATTATAGTCATCAACGCCAAAGGTAAACAGGTCGCAGTTATTGAATTCGGTTTCGATCCCGACGAACCGCTGGCCGGGCCCTATCTCGACGAGTATGTAAAACAATCGGCTGGCGCTGCGGACCTGTTGCAGCTCTTCGTTGATGCCATCAATAACAACCCTGATTGGATGAAGGGGATGTACCGACATTACAAACAGGTGCGTAAAAAGGTGGATGGCCGTACCTATCGCGGTAGACCCTTCCCGAAGCCGGGGGCGGTTGAACGTTTCATCAAGCAGCCTGAAGACGAAGAAATCCCTTTTGCTCAATTCCGGTCGCTAACGGAGGCTGCGGTGCGGACTCCGCCCCGCAGCAATCGCAAAAGCAAAGTCGATGCGTTGCAGGACAGCTTGTTCCCGGAGGAGTTCGCTGCTCCCGGAGCAGTGGTTGACTTGCTCGAACTGTACCTGCAGGAAGCCGATGCCCCATATGGATCACTTATGGATTTGCAGAACGCACTGCGCACATGTCTGCAGGAGCATGACAAAGCTGCCAGCGAGTTCGTCGAGCTTTTGGTTGCCAGCTTCGAAGAGGATTCGGCCGAGCGTGTCAACGCGGCCTTGTGGCTGCTGAGAGATGCTTTGGAGATTCTGCGGGTCGATCTGGAGCGGCAGCGGCCTGGAACGCTGCAGCGCATGGAAACCTGGCAGGCCGCCCTGGCCCGACAGGTCTATGCTGAAGGAGTTGATCCGCACCTCGGTGCCATGGTGACCCAGGTCCTGCTCAACGCACGCATTGAAATTCTACCGTTGTTGCACGAAGCCAATAGCCAGCGGATGCTGGCCGGATTTGAAGCTGATGCTGATGCTGATGTTGTCGCTGACCCGGAAAAGGCCCTGCTGGAAATGCTTGCAGAATTGGAGGAAGAGGGGGCTGGCAACCCTCATGAGTTTTTCGAAGCGATTCTGCAGATGATGGCCGTTGGAGACCCCGAGGTGCAGATCAACCTCTGCCGGATGATGCTGAAGGTCCCGCATCCGGTGGTGCGCGAGGCGGCGGTGCTGATGCTGTTCCATCCCCACGCCGAGGTGCGTTCCGGGGTGGCACAAGTCATCGCCGAGGCCGATGGCCAGGCTTTGACCCCGGCGAGCCTGCGGCGCCTGATTGTCGCCCGTAACTGGTTTCCCGAAGAACTGCGTGGCCGGATTGATCAGGCGGTGGCGGGTGCGCGCAAGGCGAGGGTGGAGTGTGCGCCGCTGCCCAAAAGGGTGGCGATAAGTGTTTATGCCAGTGCCGTTGACGGCGCGATGGCGCAGACGTTTCAGGCTCTGCTCCCCGAAGGCAAAAGTTTTCTCTGCTGTTCGATGATGCCCAAGAAGGGTTTCGGGGTGGCCGATGCCTTTCTGGTTCCACTCCTCGGCAGGCGCGAAAGAAACCAGCTGCTGGATATGCTGCGTCAGGAGGCCGGGGCGATTGAATCGTCGGCGGATTATCTCGATCAGCGTGTCTGTCAGGCTATCGCCGATGGTGCCGAACAGGGCAAGGTTCCTCCTCACTGGCTGGTTGCTATCGCCGAGCTGCTTGGCCGCGACCAGTGGAAGGCCATTCCCCTCGATCTGTCGACCGAATTGGCCGACTTGCGTAGCGAAATCAAGCGACGCGGTGGTCGATTCGTGACTGAACGTTACCGGCAGCAGGCACTGGACGCCTCTAAAGCCTGGCCGGAGGAGCAGCCCTTTGCTTGGTCCTGGTTTGAGGATGACGCCGAGGTCGACACGGCCGTACAAAAAGCCCTGGGTAAAAAACGTCGTCCCGATCCGGAACCTTGCCTCACGGCGATTCTTGAGCGGATTCTCCCGCCGCGCCGGGCTCAATGGCTCGAACGCCTGGTGCTCACCGCCCTCTGGCTCAAGTCTGCCAGGAAACCCCCGGTGCCCTGGGAGCAGATGTATTATGTGGCTGAGGCGGTCGCCGACGAGCAGGTGCCGCTTGAAGAAATTCCATTGATGGTTTCGATCGCCTGGCACAGCTTCGGTGCCTTCATGGGGAGGCAGGGGGGGTAGTCTTTGGCAACGACACCATGACCATCGTCGATGTGTAGGTTTGAATGCGGCGAATTCGCCATGATTGGGAGGGGAAGCCATGAATCGGAAAATAGAAGTGAAGGGTAATGACGTCAGGGTCCTTGCCGCTGATGCGAACGACTATATTTCGCTGACGGATATCGCGCGCTACAAAGAACCACACCGGACCGATCACGTCATTCAGAACTGGATGCGAAACCGGAATACGGTCGAATTCCTCGGCATCTGGGAGCGTCTGAACAATCCGGCATTTAAACCCCTCGAATTCAAGGGGTTTAGAAACAGGGCGGGTCTCAACAGTTTTGTCCTGACCCCGAAACAGTGGATAGACACCACCGGTGCCAGATGCGATTACTGATCGAGGATCTCGGTGTAAAAAAGCTGGAGGAGAAGGAATAATGGCCCTGCGCGAAACGGAAATGGACACGTTGATGCCACTGCTTGTCTCGGCAACGCGAGGTAAGGTCTATCAGTGAGAGTGAATCACTTGTTGGCACAGATACGAGAAAAACTAGATGCGGGGCTGGCTTTAGATCGGTCAGAAGCTCTCTGGCTGTTGACCCAGGCCGACCTGCTCAGCCTTGGCAAGCTGGCCGACGCTGTACGCCGGCGCCGGCATCCGGATCGGCGCGTCTCTTTTGTGGTCGATCGCAATGTCAACTACACCAACGTGTGTACCACGCAATGCAAGTTCTGCGCGTTTTACCGTGATGAATCCCACCCGGAAGCGTATCTGCTGAGCTATGCACAGATCTTCAGCAAGGTCAAGGAACTGGTCGACCGCGGCGGCACGCAACTGCTGATGCAGGGCGGACTGCATCCCGATCTGAAGCTTGACTGGTTTGAGGACCTCTTCCGTCAAATCCGTCAACGTTTTCCGACGGTGCAGATTCATTCCCTGTCACCTGCCGAGATTGTGCACATCGCCAAACTTTCCGGGCTATCCATGACCGACTGTCTCGCACGCTTGCACCATGCCGGCCTGCAATCGCTGCCCGGCGGCGGGGCCGAGATCCTGGTCGACTCGGTTCGCCAGGAGATTTCGCCGAACAAGATCGGTTGGCAGGAGTGGGCGGCAGTCATGCGTGAGGCACATCATATGGGCATGCCGACGACAGCGACCATGATGTTCGGCGTGCGCGAACAAGCTGAAGATATTGTCGAGCACTTGTTCCGGATTCGTGAGCTGCAGTCGGAACGGGGAGGTTTCACAGCCTTTATCCCCTGGAGTTATCAGCCTGGCAATACCGAGCTGGGAGGTGAGCAGGCGAGCGGGGTCGAATATTTGAAGGTGCTGGCGCTGGCGCGGGTGATACTGGATAATGTGACCAATATCCAGGCCAGCTGGGTCACCCAGGGGGCGCGCATGGCGCAGATCGCGCTCTACTTTGGTGCCAACGACCTGGGTGGTACCATGCTGGAAGAGAATGTTGTTGCAGCCGCCGGGGTTGATTTCCGCCTGAGCCAGGATGAAATTATCGACCTGGCAAAAAGCGCCGGTTTTCAACCGGCGCGGCGGACGACGACCTATGAGATTCTGGAAACCTATTGAGCGATTATTCAGGAACTTGTAAAACTAAGTAACTATTCAGCACATAAGCGAGAGCATGTGGTCTGCAGCCATTGCCTGCGTCCAACGTTGTCACTTAACTTCCCGCAAGCAACAGCTGCAGCCCACATGCTGTGCCGTTGAATAAGGGAACTGAATAGTTACAAAAATAAATCATCCGCTAAGACAAACGTGACTTTTGAAAAATCTGACCATTGCGTCTTAATGTCTTCTTTACGGTTTTTTGTATTACAAGAGGGTGCAGATAATGTCTTTTCTCCGAAAGAATATCGCCGACATGACCGGTTACGTACCCGGTTTTCAGCCTCCCGACGAGTCCAGCTGGATCAAGCTCAACACCAACGAGAATCCATACCCGCCATCGCCGCAGGTGATCAAGGCGATCCAGACTGCTACCGGAGAGGGGTTGCGCAAATATCCTGATGCGGCTTGCCGAGCCGGACGTGAGGCGGCGGCTGAACTTTATAACTACCCGGTTGACTGGCTGATCATGGCCAACGGTTCGGATGAACTGCTCAACAACCTGATCCGGGCCTGTGCCGGCGAGGGAGAAGAGGTTGCCTACCTGCACCCTTCTTATTCCTATTACGCAACCCTGGCGGCGGTCCAGGGCGCACAGATAAAAACCTTCGCCCTGACTGAGAGTGGCGATATCCTGGATTTTCCCGAGCGCTACACCGGCAAGCTGTTTTTCCTGACCAACCCCAACGCGCCCCTTGGTCTGCGTTGGCAAGCCGAAGACGTTGCCGCATTGGCTGACCGCTGCAGTGGATTGCTGGTGGTGGACGAAGCCTACGCGGATTTTGCCGAAGGCAACTGCCTGGAGCTGGTCCGGCAGAAGCCGAATGTGGTGGTTACCCGCACCTTGTCAAAAAGTTATTCTCTGGCCGGGATGCGCCTTGGCCTGGCGATTGCCCGCCCCGATATCATTGCCGCTCTGGATAAAATTCGCGATCACTACAATCTTGACCGCCTGGCCCAGGCAGCCATTACCGCCGCCTTGATCGATCAGGGTTATTTCCACGAATGTGTCGAACGCATCTGCGCGACCCGGCAGTGGTTCAGCATCGCATTGGCCAGGCTTGGCTATGGTGTCATCCCGTCGAGCGCCAACTATCTTTTTGCCAGTCCCCCCGATCACAATGGCAAACGGGTTTACGACGCACTCTATCAACGCAAAATCCTGGTGCGCTATTTCAGTGATCCGGTTCTGGCTCATGGCCTGCGCATCTCGATCGGTACGCAAGAGGAGATGGAGAGGACGCTGGCCGCCATTGCGGAGATAGGTTGATGGCAGAAAAGCGGGACGCGATTTCTGGTTTTTATCGCGCCTTTCGTCCCGCATACCGTGTTCCGGAGGGGCCAAGATGAGCCTGCCATTTGACCCTGCCGAAGTCTCTCGACGCCTGCTTGACTGGTATGGCCGCGCAGGCCGTGACCTGCCGTGGCGCAAGACCCGCGATCCTTACCGAATCTGGCTCTCTGAAATCATGCTGCAGCAGACGACCGTGGCCGCGGTCATCCCTTACTACGAAAAATTTCTAGAGCATCTTCCTACCGTCGACACCCTGGCGTCGGCATCTCTGGATGACGTCATTACCCTGTGGGCCGGACTTGGCTACTATTCGCGGGCCCGCAACCTGCACCAGGCCGCCCGGCAGGTTGTCTCGGAACGGGGAGGGACTTTCCCGGAGAATCTGGAGTCCCTGACGGCATTGCCTGGCGTTGGTCGATCCACAGCCGGGGCGATCCTTGCCATTGCTTTCGACAAACCGGCCCCCATTCTCGATGGTAATGTCCGCCGTGTGCTCGTCCGTCTGTTTGCCTGGATGGAAGATCCCCGCAGCAGTAGTGCGGAAAAGCAACTCTGGGTCTGGGCAGAGGCCTTGACCCCTGAAATGAGACCCCACGACTACACCCAGGCGATCATGGATCTTGGTGCAACTGTCTGCATGCCACGCGAACCGAATTGTGAGGCCTGTCCATTAAACGAGATTTGTGAGGCCTGCCATAAGGGGCTGGCAGGAGTTTTGCCCCTGTCTCGCCAGAAGCAAAAGATCCCGGTGCGGCAACAGGTCGCCCTGTTTGTCGGCTCTTCAGGTCAAAGCCTGCTTCGACAACGTGCACCTGCAGGTTTCCTCGGAGGTCTGTGGGAATTCCCGACGGTTGATCTGCTTCCAGATCTGCAGCCTGAACAGGCTGCTGCCCGTTTGCTCTCTGACCTGTCCCTGCACGGAAACCTCGAAAGGGTTGCAGACGTTCGCCATGCTTACAGCCATTTCAAACTGGAATTGACGGTTTTCAAGGTAGAGGTCGGTCCTGCCTGGAATATCGCGGAAGGTGGTGACTACCGCTGGTGCAGTGGTCTTGAACTTGGGCAACTGCCGCTGCATGGTGCCCATCGCAAAGCATACAGCAAAATCCTGGCTATTCCATGAGTTTTGCGAAGCATCAACGTTGCCTCCGGAACAAATTAACAGTAGCATGAGACAGCTTCCGCTTTTCGCACTATACTTTTTGCGCCTCGCGCCGCTTTGTGCTTTATGCCCGGTGAAACGATAACTTACCAGCTGATTGTTCGCCAGATGTCCGCAGAGATTGCCACGCTGGATGGTTTACTGCGGGTTCTTCAGGAAGAGTACGGTCTGGACGCCTATACCGCCAGACAGCGGCTGATTGGTCCAGGATTGGCCATGCTTGGCAAGGGGACTCTGGAGAAGACCGGGAAAATTGCCATGCTGCTGCATCGGTATGGTGTCGCCTGTTGGCAAATCGAACCGAGCCCTCCCGGTATGATCCCTTCCCGATTGCAGAGCCTGGAAATCCATCACGAGTACGTTCTGTTCGAGTGTGCAAATGGTCCAGTTCGTCTGCAGCGTGGAACTTTTGTAATCGGAGTTTTTGCCGATCTTTCCGGCGCGTTGGTCGACAAGCACGTCAAACGCATACTGGCTCAAAATACCTACCGGGGGCGCGATGCCATTGTTTCTCTCACCAGGGATGAGATGATCCTGGCCATCTTCCAGGGCCGGCCCGTCTTCGATTTTTATCTGCTCGACAATCACGGCCAGCCTCAAAGCGCCGTCAGGGTGCTGCCTGGCCGGTTCAGCCCAACCGGCTTAGGTGAACGTGCCACGCTGAGCTCCAGGGGTAACCTTGAGGCGATGCTGGCCCTGATAGAGGAGTATGCACAGCCTTTTCATCTGCACTGCGAGTTCGGCTTGAATCAATTGCCGCACTGCCAGGTCGAACGTCTCATCGAGGGCACTTCCTCTCTCGAGAATAACCTCAAAAGCCTGAACCAATATGGCTGGCTGTTAACCAGCTTAAAGGGCAGCGGGCGCCCGGAAGAAGAAGCCCATGGCAAAGCGGCCACTCTGACGGTCGGGTTTGCTGCTGTGGCAGCTATCGGTCAGCCGGCGTTAGGCACCGTTCTGGGAATTGACGGTACCGCTGCTGTGGCACCTGGGCTCGGCGAAGCGGGCGGCGAGCTTGGTGATGTGTTGTGCGATGAAGCATCGGATGTCCTGCCAAAGGGGCAGGTGGTAGCGCCGGCCAGGAAGGATCTCCCGCCACCACCGGAACGGCCCGAAGCTTCAATGTCACTGCGCAGAATGCTAACGATGTCCGGATTTTTTGCGGGGGCTGCGCTTTTGGCCCTGGTGATGGCCGACGATAGTCAACTGCTTCGCTCCGTTGCCAGGTATGGTACCAGGGCGGGAGCCGTGCCGGGCCTGGTTGCCTTTGCCCTGCTATGGACCGGGATTTACTTTGTTCGCCTGAAGCGGCAGGTTGAGAATACCCCGACCAGCAAGGTCCGTTCAATCGCCATGGGGATGGTTGAAGTTCAGGGACAAGCCCGGCGCCAGTATGCATTGGTCGCCCCGATGACCCAAGCGGCCTGCGTCTACTATCGCCTGCGCAAGTATCGCCGTGAAGACCATAACAAATGGAACCTGATCAGGGATGTCGACAGCAGTCATGTGGCATTTCAGATCGACGACGGCACCGGACGGGTGGTTGTTGAACCACACGGAGCTTCGGTCAAGGCCAAGACCCGTCTCGCAGGTTATCCTGGCCAATCACCCTTGGCGTTTACTGGCTTTGACAGTGCCGATGAAAATGAAAAATGGGTCGAAGATATTATTTACGAAGGGACGACCCTCTATGTCCTCGGTTTTGCCCAGCCACGACGAGAGGCAGGTAAAAATTTGCGGGAGCGAACAGTTGAGAAGCTGCGTGCTCTCAAACTTGACCACGGGGCTTTGCATCGCTACGATACGGATGGTGACGGTCAGGTCGGCGCGGATGAGTGGCAGGTTGCGCGCCGTGAAGCAGAACAGGCGGTGCTCAGGGAGCAGCTTGCCGAAGGAGAGGGCCGCAGGCGGCAGGAGGAACACATTGTTATTGCCAGAGCGCCACAGCGTGGCATGCCTTTTATTATTACCGAGGCCGTTTCCGAGGCAAACCTGACACGCAGTTACGGGCTGATCAGCCTGCCACTGCTTGTTGCCGGATTGACGGCCGCAGCTTTCTCTCTCTATAAATTGCTGGAGTTTTTAGGCGTTTAACTCTCTACAGGAGGTCTCATTATGACAGGGTGGATTGTTCTCGGGATTCTGGTCTTTATCCTTGCCGCGCTGGTGCTCTACGTGATCACCATCTACAACGGTTTTATCTCGCTCAAGAATAATATCGAGCGCAACTGGAGTAACATCGATGTGCTTCTCAAGCAGCGTTACGATGAACTCCCCAAATTGATCAAGGTCTGCGAAGGGTACATGCAGCACGAACAGAAGACCCTGGAAGCGGTTATCAAGGCCCGCTCCATGGTCAACCAGGCCGGCAATGATGAACAGAACATGCAGGCCCAGAACGTGTTGAGCGAAACCTTGAAGTCTCTCTTTATGGTCGTTGAAAAATATCCTGATCTGAAGGCCGACAAAACGTTCCAGCAACTCGGCTACCGGATTACCGAACTTGAGGACCAGATCGCCGACCGGCGCGAGTTCCTCAATGAATCGGTCAATATCTACAACATTCGTCTCGAACAATTCCCTGACGTGATCGTCGCCCGTATCTTTAACTTCGCCAGGCGCATCCTCTGGCAGATCGATCCTGCACACCGTCAGGATGTCGAGGTGGGCTTCAAGCACACCTGATTCGCAGACTTCCTGCGGCCGTTTCCGTGTGCCAGCTGGCAGATATAAAAAATAAGCAACGTGTCGGCCAGGTCATGTTCTTTCCACAGATCGTCTGAGATCTGGTGCATTATCTGCCCCCAACATGTCTCCCAGGACATTGACCAGGAAATCAAAAACGTCCTCACGGCTGGTGATGAATTTCGGCATCTCATCTCCGGCCAGGGCCTCCAGTCGGTGCAGGACGTCTGCGTCCCGGCATTTGAGTGCATCCATCACCGCGCCTAGCATCGGAATCACATCGTAGAGGTCATCGCGATCGTAAGTGCCGGAGTCCGGCTTGCCGGTGAACTTCGGTTCGCCGCGCAATTCCTTGTTGCGACGGTACTTGTAATACAGGTCGGATGGCTTGATCTCGATCCCCCTGGTTAATACCTTGCCGTTCAACTGCAGCCACCGCTGCAGGCGTGTTTCTTGGTACAGCCGCTGGCACAGAGATCCTCTGCTTTGCTGCCACCGGTCTTTGTCAGCAGCGCCTCAAGGCTTTGAACGTCGACCAGCCAGATGCCATCCTCTTCGACGCCCTGCAACAGGCCGCGCTTGATGTGCATGAGGACGTTCAAGGGGGTGGTGTTGAGTTTTTCTGCGACGACCGGGATTGGTAACTTTTCTTTTTCCTTTTGCATGGTTTTCCCTTTCTGTAAGTAAAACGCAAAAACCCGTACGGGATTCATCCGAACGGGCATCGTTGCTCGTCAGCTCCAGTCACCTCGTTGTGACCGATCTGCTTTAAAGTCAGGGGGGACAGTCCCCTGAGAAGCCGGGACAGTCCCCTTATCGCCGCTGGACGCCCCAGGGTGAAAGCCCGACCAGCCTGACGGCCTGATCCTCAACCTCTGCTCTCACGTCTCGGTCCATTTTTTTCAGCCAACGCGCTGGAATCGCGTCCAGACCGTAAAATGCGCCGGCGATCATTCCGGCGATTGCGCCCGTGGTGTCGGCATCGCCGCCCTGGTTGACCACGCCGACCAGACACTCTTCGAAGCTGCCGGTCGTAAAAATATAGTTGAAGACAGTCTGCAGTGTATCGACAACGTAGGCACTGGCATTGCCCAGGTAGTTGTTGAACCGGAAGCTGCAGTATTCAGCGATCAGTTCGCGGGCTGTCTCGTGAAGCTCGAACCGGCTGCAGCCAAAGATCGCCTTCTGTACCATCCTGCCGATGGCAAGACAGGCCGCATCAGACAACGCATGGTTATGAGTCAGATGCGCCTGTTCCAGTGAGCAACGGGCCAGCATCTTCTCATCTCCCAGGGTGAACAGGGCGACCGGGGCCATGCGCATGGCGGCACCGTTGCCGGCATCCCATTCGTTGCAGGGCGTTTCCAACTGTCCTTTGATCATGTAATCGCGAATCCCCCGTCGACAGGTCGCCCCGATATCGACCGGCTTGCTTTTCATCCAGGCGAGGAAATTGTCGGCGATGCCTCTGCGGTCCCAGACACCGGCGGTAAGCAGGGCACGTCCCAGGGCCAACGACATCTCGGTATCGTCAGTTACTTGTCCTGGCTTCAGGTACAGCCAACCACCGCCGATGATTTTACGATGGACCTTGTAAGTCGTCTTGATCTCACCTGGCGTCATGAACTCGGTGGTTGCCCCCAAGGCATCGCCGACCGCCAAGCCAAGGTATGCGGCGCGCGCGCGGGAGTAAACATCATGAGCACTTCGCTCCTCGCAGTTCGCGCCTCCTTGTTCAACCACCGGTAAGAACCTTCACCTCGAATTCACCACCGATCACCAACACTTCGCCCTCACCTTTGAAAAGCGATCTCGGCAGGATTCCACTCATAAAAAACACTTTGGTCAAAGGGACTTCGGTGTGCAAAACCCGGCTGCCGAACTCCCAGGCCTTTTCGAAATCATGGGTGAAGGAGTTCAGGTTATTCAGGCGCAGGAGGTAACGGTTATGCTCCAGTCTTTCGATAATCTGGTGCTCAGCAAAATCGTAGATGCCACGATAAAGCCTCAGGTGTGTTTTATCCGGGAATCGTCTTGCAAGCTCATACTGGACGAATTCGTAGAGCAGGTCCAACTGCGGAAAGATAGCGCTGGTACGTTCTGAACCCCTCATGCAGTCGACCGTGTAGCGGAAATAGGCTTCCGAGTGGATGTCGCCGATCGCTTCACGATGAAACGTCGGTACCAGGCCGAGACGTGATTCCACCCAGCCCTTGAGGACTGCCCCCTCGATCGAGTTGCTGTCAAACAGCCAGCCACGCAGAAAGCGCAGGTAGCTGTTTTTAAGACTATTGCGGCTGTTCTGCGACTTCTCCCTTTGCCATTGGTGAAGTTGATAGCGTACATCCATGAAGTCATGGAACAGGGTTCCGCGAACTTCCGGGTCATCCTGCAAATCAAGTTTCTCGAACAAGGGTCGACCATTGTGTCGTACCCCCTGGATCTCCAGTACCTTGGGGTGCCGGTTGTAGTACCGTGATGCAATCGCCCAGGGTGGCAGGTTGCAGCGGTTCATTGATGTCGAATACTTGTTAGTCATAAACCAACACAGCAAGGTTGACGTTCTTTATAGAAAAGCTCGCTGTGCTCTATCAATCTGAGCTCGTTGCCTGTTTTTTTTGCGCAGCGAGGAAATAACAGTTTTGCATGCCAAGCGGCCAGGGCACAAAAGATTTAACGAAAAGTTATAAAATTCGATATGTTAGTGTCTCAATGCAGATCTGTGTCTGCAAAAACAGCAGTTTGCAGCAGACATGTCACAGATCAGCTTTTTGATGAATTGCAGTTAGAGTGCCAACGAGAATTAGACCTGTTGCTTTGGCATCCCTGATGCACCATCGTTCTGTATCTCTTTTCTTAAATCACTGAGGAGTTCCGTGTTATGAGGCGTGCATTGGTTGTTGATGATGAACCGTTGCTGCGACGTCAGCTTGCTGAAATCGTTGCTGGATATGGCTTTGACGAGATTCTCGAGGCTGAAAATGGCGTGCAGGCCGTTGAAATTGCCACCCACCAGGAGATCCTGCTGGTGGTCATGGACGTCGGCATGCCTGTTATGGATGGCGTCACTGCTGCCGAAAAAATAGGCAAAACCAAGCCTTTGCCGATTGTGCTGGTCACAGCAAATACAGAGGCTGACACGATCGAACGGGCACGTCTTGCCGGAGTCATGAATTACGTGGTCAAACCGGTGAGGGCCGAACAGCTGTTTGTCGCTGTGGACCTGGCCATTCATCAGTTTGTCGAACTGTCCAGCCTGCGCGAGGAAGTGGTCAAGCTTCAGGAAACACTTGAATCCAGGAAAGTGATCGATCGCGCCAAGGGTGTCTTGATGAAGCGTGGCATGGATGAGCCGCAGGCCTTCAGGCGCCTGCAGAAACTGGCAATGGACAAGCGTAAATCGTTGCGTGAAGTTGCCGAAGCTGTTTTGTTGACGGAAGACTGATCTATTCCGGCAGCGTTTCTCCTGTCCGCATCGCAAGACTTCAGGGACGTGTTATGATTGCCGTCACGCGATAACACATCTCTTTGGAGGCCACATGTCAGGAGCAACGCAAACCGATTGCAAAAACAGGGAAGATCACCAACTGCACCTCTGTCAATTGAAGAAAAGAGGCCTCAGTGCAGAAATTGCCGTACGTACGGATGATCCGGGGTATCTCTGTCATAATTGTAATGCCTCTGCCAATCAACCCGAAGACCTGTGCAACCCGAGTCCGCTTATCAAACGATAACAGCGTGGGCTTGACAGGGTTCTCTGGACAGCGATAAATAAGACCTGCTTGGTAACTAAACGAAAGGAGAT
This sequence comes from Desulfuromonadales bacterium, assembly GCA_051305855.1. Classification (GTDB taxonomy): domain Bacteria; phylum Desulfobacterota; class Desulfuromonadia; order Desulfuromonadales; family BM103; genus M0040. The sequence continues at coordinate 16,557 of JBPPMB010000192.1, read as the reverse complement.
TTTTATGGCCATCTGGAATTGTGAAAAATGTGGTTATGAAAAGGAAGGCCGCTGCAAGCCGAAGAAGTGTCCGGAATGCAATGAGCAGACTGTGTTTGTCAAACAGGAAAGATAAACAAACGACCTGTAAACCCCTCTAATCCAGCAGCCCTTCAAGTTCCGGCTCAAAGATCGCCCAAACACGCGCTTCCAGTATCTCAATGAATTCCGGACTGGTGATATTCGGCAGCTTAATGTTCTGGTTTGGCTTCTCGTGCACCTCGGCCGGCAGGCAGAATTCGGCTTTCGTGTATCCCTGCCTCAGTTCCAGGGCCAGGCCGCGCAGGAAAGCCCGGCGTACGGTCGCGCGAATATCTTCAACGCTGACATCCAGATGGAATTCACTCTTCAGGCAGTCGACCACCATCTGGGTGCCGATGCCTTTGGCGATGTCAAAGAATTTACACAGGCCGATCATGTCGAAGCCGACGATATGCAGCTTGTCCTCGGTAATCCCTTTGACCCAGGACTCAAGATCGGACTTTCCCTCACGGGTCAGCAGCCCGTAGGTGCCCATCGACATGTGCCCGCCGGCAATCGCCCAGGCGTAGCCGGGATTGGTCTCCGGCTGATAAGCGGCGATCTCCAGCCCCTTGACGTGGTAGGCATAGCTGGTTTCGTTAAGGCTTTGTGACAGGCGCATGGAGCCTTTGCCGATTTCCGGAAGCTTACCTTCTCCAGCCTGTATGACCAGTTCACGGATTTTCTCGTAATCACCAAAGGTGGCACCGTTGAGAATCGGCTCGTCCGGATGTCTCTCGTTATACGACAGGGCAAAGGCAAGAGTAACGCCAAGGGAGATGGCATCCATGCCGTAGTTGTCGCCGAGCTGGATCAAGCGCGCCGCCTGTCCGGCCTCATGGACGCCGAGATTGGTACCGAGCAGGTTGAGCGGTTCGTAGTCGAACTTGGCCAGGAACTCGCCCCTGCTGCCGTCGGCGTTCTTCTCAAAGACATTGTTGTGGCAGGTGATCCCGCAGCGGAAGCAGGCTTCTGACTTGATGTCGTACTCGCGTTCGACGTTGGTGCGGAACAGCTTCTCAGGAAGAGCATTGCCTTGTGGACGGAAATTGTTGATCGGGACGGCGTGAAACTCCTGCAGCACGTCGTAGGCCGCCCAGGTGCCACCACCCCCGCCACGGCTCAAGGGCTGGATGCGGGCCGAACCACCACCCTTGATGACGTTGATATTGACCTTCTTCACCGCCTCGGATACGGCGTTTACCTTGTCGCTGCTCTGTGCCACCAGGGCCAGGATGTTCTTGTAACCCATCAGGCTGCCCATGCCGCCGCGACCGGCGAAGCGGCATTTATCTTCCTGCGATTTGAGCTGGTTCTCGGTGGACAGGGCAACGGCTCCCATGTAGTTGTCCTGCCAATGCTCACCGGCCTGGCCGATCGCGGCGAAGTGGGCGTCGGCATAGTCTTTCTGTAATGCCATGATCTTGTCATGGGTCGAAAGACCGAGCAGATGCCCGGCAGGCTTTAATTGAACCTGTGGCCCGGTGGCGGATTCCCTGATGACCACGTAGACCGGCTGTGACGAACGATTCTCGAAAACCAGTTCATCCAGACCGGTCCACCTGAACTTGGCGCCGAACTTGCCGCTGCCGGTTGACCACATGGCAGCGGGAAGCCCGGCCTGCGAACCTTTGATCGGGCTGTAGCCGGAAAAGTAGGTGCGCAGGGCGGTCATGACGCTGCTGCCCGTGAGCAGCCCGGTGTTGACGATCAGCGGGTTCTCGTCGCAGTAAGCGTTTTCGACCTGCCGTTTGGCCAGATCCTGAAAAGAGCGGCCGAAGCCGCCCAGAACATCCTCCAGGTTGCGGCAGGGAACATCGGCGAAGGCCATATCACCAGTGCGCAGGTCAACAGTACAACGCTTGTAGGAAATCGACGAAGGGTTTGCAGCCGGGTCTGTCGTCTGAATTTTCATAAGTTATCCAATCTCTTGATTTGTAGATGTTGCAGCGAGTACTCGGTAACCCATAAACTATCGCGTCTTGCTGACCCGCCAAATCCCTGCGCAATCTTGCGAAATCCTATAGGTTGCAGGGTCCTAGCCGCCGTCCACAATCGGCATGATCACCAGTTGGTCTCCTTCGGCCAGAAGGGTATCTCTGTCGGCATGGACACCGTTGATCAGGACAATGCCGAAATGCTGTCGTGGCAAATCGAGGCTATTAACGACGGCCTGAACGCTCGCGCCATCAGGATAGTCCCGTTCTTCCTGCTTGAATCGCCCGGCCTGAAACAGCCCAATTAATTTGACGTTGATGTTCATGCAGAGCAGCTCCGTAAGCAAATAAGACGACTGACCAGCAAGAACGAACAGGTTAAAGGCTCACCATCGGAATGTCCCGGAATCAACCGGAAAGCGGCCGATACAGGAATAGCATAACCGCTGCACCGGTCAACAATACAACAGGTGCAGGGTGGACCTTCGGGGGGCATTGTCTGGCCGGTTCTCCTCAGATAAAAAAAGTCAGGCGATCTCAACCAGGCTGCGTACGAGGATATCGAGACCTTCTTCCAGTTGCACGTCAGGAATAGTCAAGGGTGCCAACAAGCGTATCGTGTTGCCGTAAATACCACAGGAGAGCAGGATCAAACCATACTCCAGCGCCTTTGCGGTCAGCAACTTGACCTTGTCAGGATCAGGGACATGCCCACCACGATCTTTGACCAGCTCAAAGGCAACCATGGCGCCGAGGCCACGCACATCGCCGATCGGCGTGGTGTCTGGGCGCTGTTTCATGACATTAAGACGTTCGACCATGCGTGCACCGATGCGTCTGCTGCGCTCGCAGAGTTGTTCTGCTTCGATCACATCGAGCACCGCATGGGCTGCGGCACAGCCTAGCGGGGTGCCACCGTAGGTTCCGCCGAGTCCGCCAGACTTTGGAGAGTCCATGACCTTGGCCTTGCCGATCACTCCCGAAAGAGGGATGCCGCCAGCCAGGGATTTGGCGATCGTCATCAGGTCGGGTTCGATGTCGGAATACTCCGTCGCAAAGAGTTTGCCGGTGCGGGCAAAGCCGGTCTGCACTTCGTCGCAGATCAGCAGGATTCCGTGCTTGTCGCAGAGCTGACGCAGCGCCTGCATAAACTCCCTGGGGGCAATGTAGAAGCCGCCTTCGCCCTGGACCGGCTCGATGATGATTGCCGCCACCTGCTCCGGTTCGACGTCGGCCTTGAAAAGCCGCTCCAGAGCGTTCAGACTGTCCTGGACACTGACTCCATGATGTGTGACCGGGAAAGGCACATGATAGAGTGAGGCCGGGAAGGGGCCGAATCCGGTTTTGTAAGGAACCACCTTGCCGGTCAGCCCCATAGTCAGCAAGGAACGGCCATGGAACGCGCCAACAAAGGAAATCACCGCCGGGCGCCTGGTATAATGCCGTGCTATCTTGACCGCATTCTCCACCGCCTCGGCGCCGGTGGTCATCAGGAGTGTCTTGGCGTTACTGATCGGTGCAAGCTGATTGAGTCGCTCCGCCAGGGCTACGTAGGTTTCGTAGGGCACTACCTGGAAGGCGGTATGCACAAAGGCCTCGCACTGTCTGGCAACCGCTGCCATCACCTTCGGATGGCGATGACCGGTGTTACAGACGGCTATCCCCGCAGCAAAATCGAGATAACGCTTGCCGTCAGCATCCCAGACTTCGGTGTTTTCAGCCTTGACGGCAAACACAGCTGTGGCTGAGGCGACACCCCGGGGAACGGCGGTGTTACGGCGAGCAACTAATTCAACGTTTGACATGAGGTTCCTTTCTTGATTGTTATTTTTCACAGGCCCAAAAATGCTGTCTTGATATGAGGGTCGGCCATTAATCCCTCGCTGTTACCCTCCATCACAATTTGTCCCTGCTCCATGACGTAGGCCCGATCACTGATAGCCAGGGAGTTTACAACATCCTGCTCCACGAGAACGATTGTGGTCCCATACGTTTCCGCAATTTTTTTAATGGCAGCGAAAATGTCCTTTTTCAGAACCGGAGCCAAGCCGAGAGAAGGCTCGTCCAGCATCAGAATCCTCGGCTGTGCCATTATACCACGACCGATGGCGACCATCTGCTGCTCGCCACCACTTAAGGTCCCGGCCAATTGTTTCTCCCGTTCTTTAAGTCTAGGGAACAACGCGTGGACATCTGCCAGGTTTTTTGCAAAGCCTTCTTCTGCATGCTTGCTGTAGGCGCCCATCTCCAAGTTTTCATACACGGTCATCTGCGAAAAAAGCCGTCTTCCTTCCGGGACATGAATCAAGGCTTGTTCGACAATCTCATCAGGAGGTAGATCATGGATTGGCTTGTCTGCAAACTCGACTCTACCATGAGCGGGCTTGATCAGGCCGGATATGGTCTTGAGCAGTGTCGATTTCCCTGCTCCGTTAGCGCCGATTATGCTGACAATCTCTCCTTCATTCACATGCAGGGAAATGTCAAAGAGAACCTGTATTTCACCGTATCCTGCGCTTATATTCTCAATGTTGAGTAGCGACATATTCATCTCCCAGGTAAGCTTTGATCACTTCTACATCAGCCACCACGTTGTGAGGGTCGCCTTCCGCGATTTTTTTGCCGAAATTGACGACATAGATTTTTTCAGACAGGTTCATAATTGCCTGCATAATGTGCTCAACGATGACAATGGTCACCCCGGTTTGATTGATTTTCCGGATGATCGGCAACATCTCGGTAACCTCCGAAGGCCTCAGACCGGCCATAACTTCATCCAGGAGCAGCAGCTTCGGTTTGGTCGCAAGGGCGCGAGCCAGTTCCAGTTTTTTTCTTTCCGGGAGCGTCAGGCTTTTTGAAACTATATCTTTCTTGTGTTCAAGACCCAGGAACTTGAGAACTTCAATGGCATTGTACTTTGCTTCATGGAGGTGCTTGGTTTGCGCGAACGCACCAACCATGGTGTTGTAGAGAACGGTCTTGCTGCCAAACGGTTTAACCACCTGGAAGGTTCTGGTAATACCGAGTTGGCAAATTTCGTAAGGTTTTTCCCCTGCCACTTCCTGACCGTTAAACAAAATGCTCCCTGAGGTTGGCGGAAAAGCCCCCGCAATGCAATTAAAGAGAGTCGTCTTGCCTGCACCGTTAGGACCGATAACACCGACAATCTGCCCGGCCTCGACGGTCATGCTGACTTCATTGACGGCCACCAGACCACTGAATTTTTTCGTTACGTTGGTTATCTCCAGCAATGGCATAAGTTGCTCCTTGATGCATTAATCAGTTTTGTCGGTATTTGACTTTCCTTTGAGGTCAACCCGCGTGCCGAACCGATCAATAATGTGCTTATTGACCAGGATCCTTATCGGTTCTATTAACCCTTTCGGGTAGTAGCGCATCACCAGGATGAGGATCAGGCCGAAAATCACCAGGTGCAGGCCAGGCAGTGCATCTCCGATGTAAATTCGCGTCAGTTCGCTTACCGGTCTCAGCAATAAAGCCCCCAATATCGGCCCCAGTATGGTCCCGCGGCCACCGATCAGCGCAATAAAGGCAATTTCGTAAGACATGTCCAGGCCCAGGATCGATTTCGGATAAAAGTAGAGCATCAACTGCGCATAAAACGTTCCGCCCAAGGCGGTCAGGAAACAGCTGATCGCCATGGCGATCAGCCTGTAACGGGGTACTTTGATCCCGAGCGCTTCCGCCGCCTCAGGTTCTTCGCCACCGGCGGCAAGGTAGTATCCGATCTTTGAATTCATCATGAAATAGGTGAGCAGCAGCACGACGATCAGCATGATCAGAATGATGTAGTAGTAGGGCGCCTTGGTATCAAATTGAAAAGCGGAAAAAGAGCTTTCGGAGAGGGTAATGGAAAGCCCGCTTGGTCCATTGATCTTGAAAGGTCCTACTTGTTTGACGTTCTCAACCAATACACGGATGCCTTCACCAATAGCTATTGTGGCAAGGGCAAAGTAAGCGCCGCGCAGTTTCAACGTCGGCAGGCCGATGACCACCCCGACGACAGCAGCCAGCAGCCCGCCGACCAACATGCCGAACCAGGGGCTGAGACCATAAGTCTGTAGAAGCACGGTGGAGGTATATGCGCCGATTCCAACAAATGCGGAATGGCCAAGTGGCAAGACTCCTGCGAACCCGCCAACGAAATTCCAGGTTGAAGTGAAGTATGCGTAAAGGATCACCAGTATAAAAATCTGCATGAGCGTGGGACTGGTGACCAACACTGGCAACATGAAGAGGGCGAGCAACAAAAGCGCGGTCACTGCCAAAACCGCGGGTTTTTGATTTAAAAGCGTCTTCATCGTTACTCTCTCCCCTAAAAATCTTGCTTGAGGCCGAACAGGCCAGACGGCTTCACCAGTAAAACAAAAAGGAAGACCGCGTACAGCAAAAGTTCGGTCCAGGTCGCTGCCATAAACTGGGCACCGACATTTTCGATAATACCGATGATGATACCGCCGAGGATCGCCCCGGGAATACTGCCAAGACCGCCGAGAACAACAATGATGAATGCCTTGATGTCAAAGGGGACACCAACGGTCGGATAGACGTAATAAAACGGGATCAGTACGCATGCCGCTATGCCACAGCAGGCACTGCCCAGGCCGAAGGCCACATTGTAAATCTTTGACTGTTTGATGCCCATCAGGGAGGCAGCTTCGCGGTCGAGACTGGTGGCCCTGATGGCTTTGCCCATTTTTGAATGTTTCAGGAACCAGTAAAGGTAGATGCCACAAACCATGGTGATTCCCGCTCCGATAACCTTCGGCACCAGGAAGTACATTTCGTGAAATTCAATGATTTGGCCGGTAACGGAGGTTTTTGCGACGCGGAACTCGGCGCCGAAAATCATCAGGGCCAGGTTGTCCAGGACATACCAGATGCCGGTTGTCACGATTATGACGGTGATAGGTTCACGAACGTCTTTCTCAGCCTCAAAGATTGGCTTGATAATAATTTTTTGCATGTAGTAGCCGAACCAGTACAGGAGCGGGACCACCACTGGAATGGCAAAATAAGGATTCCAGCCGGTGAGAATGACGAACCAGTATGCGGCGAACATTCCCACCATGAGAATCGAACCGTGGGCAAAGTTGATAACTTTCATGACACCGAAAATCAGTGTCAGCCCCACAGCCGTCAGGCCGTAGATCGACCCCATGAGAATGCCATTAATCAATGCTTCAATAATGCCTAGCATGCAAACTCCTTCGGCAGCAAAAGCGGGGCGAAAATTACTCTTCGCCCCGCAGCTCAGCTTTGCAGATTATTTCTCCGGTTGAGGAAAGACCGGGGTGTAACCAGCTCTTCTTACGTTCTTCGGCCAGACCGTGATCCGCTCCATTTCATTACCTTTCGAGCGGGTCTGCACAATAACCAGGCTGGCGTTCTTGTTCTGGCCAGTCTCGTCAAAATCAACACAATCATAAGCCAACAGGCCGACTTTGCCGCCGCAGACCTGGATCTCTGACAGGGTTTTTCTCAGGACTGCCGGATCAGTGGACGCAGCCTTCTCAAGGGCTTCCTTGATAACGTACATTGCAGCGTATGCATCCACCGACTCGCCATTCATATTGTAACCATAGAGTTTCTTGTACTTGTCATTGGTCTCCGTCAAGCCGGGGCGATTGAGATCGGCTTCCCATTCGACGATATCGAACAGGTACTCGGCGTTCTTGCCGGCGGCCTTCAGGAACGAGGGGTCTGCATGTCCGCCACCACTTGAAATGATCGCTTTGACGTTGACTCTCATCTCGGCCATGGTGTTGGTCAGCAGAATCGCATCGGCCGCGTTGGACGTCATAAAAACAACATCAGGCTTGGCACGCTTCAACTTGATGACGACAGGCGTCAAGTCGCTGGCGGTACTTGGATAGGGCTCGTTCAGGACCACCTCGTAGCCGCGCTCCTTGGCCAAAGCCACCCACTTCTCAGCAAAGCCAACACCCCAGTCGCCATTCTCGTAGACAAAGGCGACTTTCTTAACTTCAACGTTGAACTCTTTCTTCATGTCATCGAGAAAGACGAACTGATCTTTCGCCCACCAGCCGTCTTTGGCGGCAATCCGGAAAACATTCTTGAAGCCGCGCTCGGTAATGGTGTCGCGAACCGATACCGGAACGATGAAAGGGATGCCATAACGCTCGGCGACCTGGGTGGTCGGGTAGGTAACTGCTGAATTCCAGCAGCCGGTCAAGAGATGAACCTTCTCGGAGTTGATCATACGCTCAGCTTCAGTAACGCCGGTGGTCGGATCGCTTTTGCTGTCGGCAAACAACAGCTCAAGTTTGGCCCCACCCAGGGCCTTGATGCCTCCCGCACTGTTGATTTCCTCAACGGCCATCTCACGGGCCTGCTTGCCCTGAATACCGACTGATGCCGATGGTCCCGATAAGGGGATGATATTGCCGATCTTCACGGTGGCTGGTGCCGCCTGCGCGATTCCGAATGAGCCTGTCAGCATTGCCAGAGCAACAACAGGTACAACGAGCTGTTTGAACATTTTCATGCTTGTCTCCTTTCGTTTGTCTTTTCCGCATTTGCGGAGAGTTAAATAAAGCCACCGGCAAATGCGATGACTCCCTGAATAACAATTAAAGCGTTATGCCTCCTTTAATTAGCAACACCTGTGCCAGACAACCACGTCAAAGCAATCCGGATATTTAATCGTTATTTTCGAGAAGAATAGCGGTTTTTTGGGAAGAAAAAAGACGGGGTCAACTTTAAGGGTCAACCATAGCTGACCATGTCAACCATGGTTGACCTTTAGAGGTGGGCTACTTTGAGGGGTGCTTTTTCAAGCGCTTATGTAAGGCCTGCTTGGAGAGACCGAGCAGCCTGGCCGCCTGGCTTTGATTGTGCGAGGTGATCTTCAATGCCTCTTCAATGGCGTAATTCGTCAACTTCTCCAGCGTAGGGAAGTGTCCGAACAGTTTCTCTAATGAGTTGTCCTCGAGAAGCTCTGTTCGAGTCGCCTGAAGGCTGTCTCCAAGTCGCTCAGCAATAAGTTCTTGAGAGATTTCCGCGCCACCACAACGAGCCACGGCATCAAACAGGTAGGTCTTCAACTCACGAATATTGCCGTAAAAAGGATGGCGAAGCAGGAGATGCATCGCTTCCCTGCTGACCAAAGGAGCTTTTCTGTTCATGTCGCGCGCCGCGTTCTCAACCAGATGTTTAACCAGCAAAGGGATATCTTCCCGACGGTTTCTCAGGTGAGGGACCTTGATCAAGTGGGTACTGAGCCGGTAATAGAGGTCCATGCGGAAGCCACCCGATTGTCCGGCCATCTTCTGCAGATCCTTGTTGGCTGCAGCAACGACCCGCGCCCGGCAGTGCTTGGGTTGATCGGCTCCCAACGGATAATAAACACCTTCCTGGAGAAAGCGGAGTAGCTTCACCTGCGAAACTTCACTGAGGTCGCCTATCTCATCGAGGAAAATAGTGCCATCCTGGGCCTTTTCGAGCAACCCGGGACGGGTCTTGTCTGCCCCCGTGTAGGCCCCCCTGGCATGGCCAAAGAGCGTGTCGGAAAAGAGAGTGTCATCCAGGCCGGAAACATCCACGGCCACAAATTCCCCAGGCAAACCGCTCACATCGTGGATGGCCTTCGCTATCAGCTCTTTACCAGAACCTGTTTCCCCAAGCACAAGTGTCGGTTGGCCGCTTTCAGCAATAGCCTCGATATACTGAAAGATTTCCATCATCTCGGAATTTTGTGTCACAATGTTTGAAAAAGCCTTGTGTGTCGTCCTTGTGCCGAAAGGAATCCCCTTCAGCGACATCACCTCGTTGCGTAATGTGCCAATCTCCAGGGCATTGCGCAAAGACGAGCCAAAGGTCGCCATGCTGATCGGTTTGACCAGGTAATCGTGCGCACCTAATTTCAGGCATTCCACAGCAGTTTCAATCTCCGAGTTTGCAGTCAATATGATGACCGGAACTTGAGGACGCTCTCTCTTGATCAAACGAAGAACCTCCTGCCCTGACATATACGGCATATTAAGGTCCAAAAATACGATAGGGGACGGGATGTTCTGCAATTCATCCAGAGCCCGGCGGCTGTCTGGAATTGTCTTGATATTCTGAACTCCCATCGACTCGAGAAGGAAACTGTAAGCATCCAATTCCGATTGCTCGTCATCCACCAAAACGATATGAGGGTTATGCCTGCTTAGGTCCAGCATTATGCACCTTTCCGACTTGAATTCATCATAGACTCAGACTTCGGAAGCTTTATGGTGAACTGGGCACCAACTTTGGTGTTTTTTGCCGAAAGCACCCCGCTCATCTCTTTTTCTACTATGATTTTAGCCATGTAGAGACCTATCCCGGCTCCTGACAAGGTCGCCTTGGTTGTAAAATAGGGATCAAATACCTTTGTCAATAAATGTGTGGGAATCCCGGAGCCGTAATCTTTGACACGTATGATAACCTCGATGTCATGGCTGGCGACATCGATTTCGATCAGACGAAGTGCTGCATTCGTCTCCTGTAAAAGCCTGTCTTCTATCGCATCCCTGGCATTTGCCAGGATATTGACCAGAACGTGGACAAATTCACTTTGATAGCCATATACAACCAAAGGCCCCCGGGTATCATCATATTTGATTTTCAGGGCTATTTCACTCTGTTTGAGCTGTGCCTGCATCAATTTAACGGCACTGTTAATCGCCTCGACAATGTCAAACGGGACCTTGCTTTTACTGGGGCGGAAAAAATGCCGGAAATCATCTATTGTCTTTGACATGAACTGGATTTGGGCGTCCGCCTCTGAAGTCAGCTTTTGAACAAAATCCTTATTGATTTTATCGTTGTGATAAGCGGCTTGAAGACTGGCGACATAGGTTGACAGGGTATTCAAAGGTTGCCGCCACTGGTGGGCTATAGCGCCGAGCATCTCTCCCATGGCCGCCATTTTCTGAGCCTGTCTCAGTTGTTTCTCTGCATTGACACGTTTCGATATGTCCCGGATACTCGACAGGGTCAATTCCTGGTTGTCAAGCTGCAGGATCTTTAAACCAACCTCGGCCGCAAACTCCGTCCCGTCAGAGCGCAGGAACGTCCACTCAAAGAACTGCTGTTCTCCGGTTTTGGCTATGTCAATGATCTTTCGCGCCATTTCCATGCTTTCGCGACCGTTCGGCTGAAATTCAGGTGAAAAATCGAGCATATTCATGCCCATCACTTCGGCCCGCGGGAAACCGAACATCTCCACCGCTTTTTCATTGCATTCCAAATACTGCAAACCCTTGCTGAGCAAAATTGCGTCATTTGCTACAAGAAAGAGAGTCTGGTAAGAGGTCTCGAATTCTTTGCGCTTGCTGATATTCCACTGAAGATCTTCACTAATTCCTGTCAGTTCTTCCTTGTGCTGCTGAACGGTTGACTCAAATCTCCGGTTGTAGACAAACAGGACCAGCACGCTGCCGCCACCGCCGACAAGGGTCAATAGAGCCAGGACACCGAGCACGACCAGCACCTTCTCAACGGCAATCAGGGCCGTTGTTTTCCTCGTCAGTTCATAAGCCTCGACACTGGGTACCGTTGTGCACAGAAACCAGTCGGTATTGGTAATCCTCTTGTAGGCAAGGATATTCTCCAGTCCATTGCCCTGGTCCAGATAGGCAGCAGTGCCGAAGGATGATTGCTGCAATCTGCCAATTTCAATAGAAAGATCTGGTTGCGTTTCCTGCAATTTCATCTTCATGACATAGTCCTGGTTCGGATGAACCAGAATGGTGCCTTCTTCGTCAATAATGAACGCGTATCCGGATTCACCGACCTTGACGCTCATCAGGTTCTCCACCAACGTGTCGAGCACGGCATCGGCACTCATGACCCCTATAAATCGCCCATCTACGTGCAGTGGCGTCACCAGCGCAATGACCAGCTCCATGGTCGTGAGGTCGATGTAGGGTCTGGTAAAAGTGGTGTGCTGGGCCTCCACGGCACGTTTGTACCAGGGACGGACCCTGGTATCGTAACCAGGCGGTGGCGTCCAGCCGGCACCATCAATTATCACGCCATTGGTCAGACCGATGTAGACATCGCTGAAATGCCCCGCCCGCATGGCCATTTTCAGCATGTCCAGGGTCTCAGCATTATCGCCGACACCACGCAACAGGACTGAAGCTGCCGTTGCATCTAGGATTTTCATCTGCTGATTCAACCACAGCTCAGTGGTTTTGCTCACATCGGTGGTTGTTGCCAGCTGATGGTCGTCAATGGTCTTTTCAATAATAGCTTGGGTGCTGCGGTAGGTGATTCCGACGACTGTCAGGATCAATGCGGACAAGACTGCCATGGTGATCAGAGTGTTTTTAGTCTTCAAGCCCATGCGTTCTTCACTCCTGAGATTTATCATCACGCAAGAACAGCAATAAGCTTGCCACAATGTTCTTTGGAGCCAAAACAAGAATGTGCTTCAGGCACAGTGACTGTATGGTGAGAATCGGCCAGGCCGGGTTCGGAGAGATCCCTGCCAGGAGAAAAAAAGAGTTCTGGAAACCTGAATGGCGATAAGGTCCGACGTTGAAATCTGTTCCCAACCAACTGAATTCGCATCCGGTTCATAGTTCCACGGGCATCTGAAAGAGCGGTAATCTGATGCCGGAAACATGAGTTCGCCGTGAGGTAATTTTCTTTTGCAATCGTCAGGAGGCGACTTGTTTCATCTCGGGGAAATATTCAAACAGTCCGGAGAGCTCCTGAACGCGTTGCCCGTTTTCGACCGCTTCTCGCAAGCGACCCACCAGCTGCATGTCACCGTAAAGAGCGGCACCGACAACCTGACCATCGTGACAGGCGAGGCCGCGGTAATTTCCATTGTCTTGAACTTCGAAGAGGCGCGTGCTGGCGTCGATTGCATGGAGCTGGCCGATGCTGAAGAGGTCGACATCAAGCACCTTGATGCGGTTAGTCATGGGTAGCCCGGAAAATTCGGCTGAGCCGCCGACGGCATTGGATCCGGCGACCAGTCCCTGGGCGTAGCTGGCTGGCCAGATACCATAAACACGGCCCTGATGCTCAGTGACGTCGCCAGCAGCGAGGATATGTTCATCGGAAGTGAAGAGTCGATCATTAACGATGACTCCCTGTTGAACCTTGAGGCCGCATTGCCTCGCCAGGTGACTGTTCGGTCGCACACCGGTTGCGAGGACCACCAGATCGGCAGGGATTTCGCGGCCATCTTCCAGCAGTACACCGTGCACAGCCTCGTCCCCCGTGAATTCTTTGACCTGAACTCCACATTCGACTTTCATCTGCCGCTCTTCCAGATGTCTGAGCAGCAATGCTGCAGCATCAGACGGCAACTGGCGTGGCAGCAGCCAGTTGAAGCCTTCCAGAACGGTGACCTCGGCACCTCGGCGTTGCATGGCCCGCGCACTTTCCAGGCCGAGCAGGCCTCCTCCAAGACAAACTGCCCGGCGCCCGGGACGCAGGTTGCGGATCATGTCTCGAGCGTGTTCAAGTGTGCGCAGAACCATTACACCATCACGGTTGGCACCTGGTATTGGCGGGATGAAGGGGTGAGCGCCATTGGCGAGGATCAGCCTGTCATAGTCAATCTCTCTGCCATCTCGCAAAGTGACTTGGTGCGCGACCCTGTCGATCTCCTGAGCTTCACCGACGAGACATTCAATCCTTTGCGCATTGTACCAGTCCTGGTGCTGAATCAGTAAATCTCCCTCAGCGACCTCGCCGGCCAGAAAACGGGTCAGGTTCAGCCGGTAATAGGGCAGGGTCAGCTCTCTGGAAACGAGGGTTATCTTGACTTCCGGGGCCTGCCGCCGCGCCTCCTCAGCCGCAGTCAGCCCGGCGATTCCGGCACCCAGGATGACTACTTTACGAATGTCAGCCGCAGCGATTGCTGCGGCTTGTGTTGCCTGGTAAGGATGGAAAAGTGCGGCCGCTGCACCGCAAACCGGGCAGAAGCCCGGTGGCACCGTGCCCTGGATGATATGGTCGCAGATGCTGCATTGCCAGGCTTCGGCAGCAGGCTTCTGCAACGTCGAAGTCTGAATGCTAAGTATTGAAAAATGAATGCTTTCTGCCCCGCAAACCGGGCAGGATCGTGGCACTTCGTCACCGTTATGGACATAGCCACAAAGGTCACACTTCCATGCTTGTGTCATGAATTAAACCTGTCAGTAAATGCGCCTGCTCGCCGAGCCTGGTTGCAGGCATAGGACTATGACCAGTGGCGGTCGCCAGCCAATTCCGGTATCCATTCTAAACGTTTTTGCTTTCTGTGCAATCCCAGACATACAACGGTGGCAATCCACGGGCAACTGGAGTCTCTCAATAATTTTGTTAACTGGCAAACTCTTGTGATCTGCCGACTTGATTCTTCGTTGCTTTTCGCTACGCTTGATACTTGAAGGTAAATGCAAATATTGCAGGTGAGGCTGGAGATTATATGCAGCAAGGAAAGGTCGAGATCATTCAAGGAGACATTACTCAGCTCGAAGTTGAGGCGATCGTTAATGCCGCCAACCAGAGCCTCCTTGGGGGTGGCGGGGTGGATGGCGCCATTCACCGGGTTGCTGGCCCTCGGTTGCTGGAAGCGTGCAGAGCTCTGGGTGGCTGCCATACGGGAGAAGCAAAGATCACGGCAGGCTACAACCTCCCTGCCCGGCATGTGATTCACACCGTAGGTCCAGTCTGGGATGGTGGCGGTCACGGCGAAGCGAATCTGTTGGCCAACTGCTATCGCAACTGTATGCAACTGGCTGTCGATCATAAATTGAGAAGCATCGCGTTCCCCTCTATCAGTACCGGCGTTTACGGTTTCCCGATCGGGAAGGCCAGTCGCATTGCCCTGCGGGTCCTACTGGATTTTATCGCTACGCAAGAGTCTGCGCCGCGTGTGGTTATAACCTGTTTCTCTGAGCAGGATCTGAATGTTTATCGTCAGGCTTACCTGGAATTGTCGATTTAACCGTTCTTATTGGTGAAAAGAAGGCCTGCAACATAAAAGGGACTTGCATGGATGCAAGTCCCTTTATTCGTTTGGTAGCGGGGACAGGATTTGAACCTGTGACCTTCGGGTTATGAGCCCGACGAGCTACCTGACTGCTCCACCCCGCAACGAGAGGCGCCAAGCTACCGGAAGCCACCCGGCTTGTCAACCTTTTCTTACACCTTTTCTTATGACTCAGGCTCTCTGGCTTGCCGGATGACTTCATTTGGAGTATAACCACTCCAACTGTGAGCTTTAAATATGTCGACAACGATTAGTTTAGAACAAGCCTTGGCCATGCGCGAAAAAGGTGCCCTGCTGGTTGACGCCCGCAGCCCGGATGAGTTTGCCGATGCGACCATCCCCGGTGCGATCAATGTGCCGGTCCTTGACAATGCCGAAAGAGCCGAGGTGGGTACACTCTACAAACAGGCCGGCAAGCGGCAGGCGCGGCAACGTGGCGTTGAAATCGTCGCACCTAAAATTCCGGCCATGATCAAGCAGATTGCCAAGCTGCAGGCTGAAACCTCCCAGCCGGTTGTTGTTTTCTGCTGGAGAGGCGGGATGCGCAGTCTCGCTTTGACCCAGTTTCTTGAACTCGCCGGTATCCCGGCCCGGCAGTTGTCCGGTGGCCATAAAGGCTTCCGCAGGTATGTGCTGGATTTCTTTGAATATGGGCAATGGGCGAAATTGCTGGTCTTTCGTGGTTTGACCGGTGTGGGCAAGACCCATTACCTGCAGCGTCTGGCAGAGCGGGGATATCCTGTCGTCGATCTCGAGGGACTGGCCAACCACCGTGGCAGTGCGTTTGGCAACCTTGGCTTGCCACCGCAACCGAGACAGAAGATGTTTGAAGCGCTGCTCTGGGACGAACTGCGCAAGACCCCTTGTGACGGTTATATCCTGGCAGAAGGAGAGAGCCGGCATATCGGCCGAGTGGCTCTGCCGGCGCGGGTCTACGAGACGTTGCAGATCGAAACGTCAATCTGGCTACATGCTCCCCTGGAAGCCAGGGTCAGAAATATCCTTGCTGATTATCCTGCTGTTGACCGGCTCAAGGAAGGATTCACCCAGCCGATCCGTGCCCTTAAGGACAAGCTTGGCAAGGAAACAATGAATCGCTATCTGCAGTTGTTAGAGACGGGCAGCTGGACTGAACTGGTCAATGAATTGATGGTGAATTACTATGACCCTCTTTATCGACATACGCTGCCAGAAAGACGAATCGAAGTTGATTCGGAACCGGAGGACACAGTGTTGGAGCGCATTCAAGCAGCTGTTGCAGAAGTGTTGAACGAGTCGACAAAAGTTCATTGAGGCGAGTACCCAGTAACCCATAAACCAGCGCTGCGGTGCGCTTGGTCTGATAAATTTACTTTGCACCCTCGTATGTCCGGACATGACTATGAAGTCTTCACCAGATGCAAAAACGGTTAATTCACTTTGCCTGAAGTGCCTGCGTCATTGCAAGCAGCCGGCGGTAATTCAGTTGCTGGTGTGCCCGCGTTACTTTCCTCTGCCGTTCAAGGTTGATAACCATCGTTTCGATCAGATGGGTCTGTTTGATGGGGAGGA
>JBPPMB010000167.1:0-2339 GCA_051305855.1 Desulfuromonadales bacterium | reverse complement strand
GCGGAACCCTCCAGCTCAACCTGGCCTCATGGATCTCGGTGATTTGTTTCTTCATCGGTGGCGTCGCTGTGGCCATACCCCTCTTCAAATGGTGAGGAGATTATGATTGATCCGGGCAAAGCTGTTAAACGGTCGACGAAAAAGCCCGCGCCGCCTGTGGCCACGGTTCCCAAATTGATCACCGGCGCGCTGTTTGGTCTGATCTTTGGCTTCCTTCTGCAGAAAGGAGGCGTTGGCAAATACAACGTGCTCATCGGCCAACTGCTTCTGCAGGACTGGACCGTGGTGAAGATCATGCTCACCGCCATTGTCGTCGGCATGGTCGGCGTATTCACGCTGAACCACTTCGCCAAGGTGAACCTGCACATTAAGCCGACACGCATTGGCGCGAACATCATCGGCGGGCTCCTTTTCGGCGCGGGTTTTGCGCTGATGGGCTATTGCCCGGGCACTGCCGCCGTCGCACTGGGACAGGGAAGTTGGGATGCGCTTTTCGGCATGGCCGGACTTATTACCGGCTCGTGGATATTTGCCGAACTTTCGGGATGGACCAAACAAACGATCGAGAAATGGGGCGACCTTGGCAAAGTGCTGCTCCCCGACCTGCTGAACGTGCCACGTGGCGTGTTTGTGGCCTACTTTGCAGCGGCTCTCACCGCTTTCCTGGTGGTGTTACAGCAATTCACCACACGGTGAAGACAAACAGCGCTCGGCGCGAAGACCGCAAACAATGCAATTGATGCGCACGGTCAATTAGGCACACACCAGAGATGAACAGTTAAACGTCAAAGGAGCGATCAATGCATCCGTACAGAAATTTTATCCTGATGATCGCTGTGTCTGCAACTCTGATGTTTGGCTTGATGTACCTGCACACCTATCAGCTTAGCCATGTGTGGTTCAGCCAAACTCGCTTGTTAATGATCTTCATCATGGCGGGCTCCATGTCGTTGGTCATGCTCTTCTTCATGCGCCATATGTATAAAAACAAGCAGGCCAATATAGCCATTGTTATTGGCAGCGTTGCACTGATGGGCCTAGGCTTATGGTTGGTTCGCAGCCAGGCAACTGTAGGAGATGTCGCCTGGATGAAGGCGATGATTCCACACCACTCGATAGCAATACTCACAAGTGAGCGCGCCACCATTTCTGACCCTCGGGTCAGGAAGCTTGCTGACGAGATCATTGCAGCCCAGCGCCGGGAGATCGGGGAGATGGAAGCCCTGATCAGAGATATCGATGGTTTGTAGGTGGAAATCAAGCCGACGCCACTTCGCGGCGCGCCTTAATTCCGGCGTTATATATTTTTTAGGAAAACATGACAGGCAATTTCGCCTGAACTCACCAAAGGAGAAAAACCATGACTCATCATCTGGACCAGAACGCCCAGGACTGCATCGAGGCCTGTAACGAGTGCGTAACCGCGTGCGAACATTGCGCAACATCTTGTTTGCACGAACAAGACATCAAAATGATGACGAGGTGCATCGAACTGGACCGGGACTGCGCAGATATTTGCAGCCTTGCCGCTCAATTCATGTCACGCGGCTCATCGTTCGCCGGAAAACTCTGCACGCTCTGCGCTGAGATTTGTCAGGCGTGCGGTGATGAATGCGCCAAACACAAAATGGAGCATTGTCAGCAATGTGCTCAAGCCTGTTACAAGTGCGCTGAAGAATGCCGGAAAATGGCAAAAAACTAATAACAACCAGCCATTGCTGATGACGATCGCTCAGCAAGCGGGGCTGCCCGCGATCCCTACGATCAGATGGGTGGCTACGTCAAGCGCGGTCTCGGTTTCAACGCCTACATCAAGATCGAGAATCCCTCGGGTCAGCGTGTGCAGCAGGTGTTTATCGGTAATGAAGAGCTGCAACCCGGCCGCTGTTACCCGACGACTTTTGTTACCGAACAGGGCGTCGCGAGCAAGTACGGGCGCAACCGCCAACAGCACACTGAGCGGAGCATAGATGCGCTGAGGGCATATCTGGCCAGGCACCGCCCGTTACATGCAGAACTTCGGGGCACGTTTGTCGCGGTATAAGGGCAGTCGCGCGATTGCACACTTGCCTGACAAAATGATGATTTTCCAAGGAAGAATTAAACGTCGAATATCCTGATTTCCGGCCAACATCTCGCTGAAACAGGCAATCGACCAGATCGACTACCCCTGTTCATAAGAGGAGGTAAAATAATGAGCACGATTACGACGAAAGACGGTACGCAGATCTATTACAAGGACTGGGGTAGCGGGCAGCCCGTGGTCTTCAGCCATGGCTGGCCGCTGAGCGCGGATGCCTGGGAAGACCAAATGCTGTTTTTGGCCACACAAGGATTCC
>JBPPMB010000163.1:0-4673 GCA_051305855.1 Desulfuromonadales bacterium | reverse complement strand
ACTTCGGTCAAGGTGGCAAAATACATGAATGCACCAACCACCGAAGCAAACAGGTTGGCCCACAGGGAGTTGCCCCCAACCAGTCCGGCGATCCAGCTTGACGGGATCAACCCCTCGCTGCCAGGACGCCCGAGCAGCGCCCCGGCAATGAGCACGCCGATCAGCAGCAGCGGCAGTATCTTTTTGGCAAAATCCCAGCTGGTGGCAAACCATTCACGCAGTTCCCCGTCATCATCCTTGCTGGTAGCGGTCAGGGTCGAGAGGCCAAGGGCTCCAGCGACAAAGGGCAGCAGCGGATAATCCGGCGCGGCCAGGGCCAGCACCACTGCCGGCGAAGCAATGATGAGCATGCGCCACTTGCCTACTTTGAACCAGGCGACCAGAATCACCGCCAGAGCCGCAGCGAAGAAAGCGGTAATGCTCCATTTCGCCGTGTAAATAGCCGCCCACAGACCGGTGTCGCCTGTTGGACTTCCCCAGTTGGCGAATACCAGGATGCCGACCATCGAGCCGAAGTACAAAGCGTTCTGCCAGAGAGGCCTGCTCACCTCCGGTTCGGGCATGCCGGCGGCCGCCACGATTTTCTCCGCCTCATCCTTGCGGAAGATGACCTGCATGGCAAGACCGATGACCACGGCAAAGACGATAGCACCTACCGCTCGCGCGATTCCCATTTCAGGGCCGAGCACGGCACCGGTCAGGACGATGGCCAGGATGTTGATGGCCGGACCGGAATAAAGAAAAGCACTGGCCGGACCGAGGCCCGCACCCATACGATAGATGCCGGCAAACAGCGGCAGGATGGTGCAGGAGCAGACGGCCAGGATCGTCCCCGACACGGAGGCGACGCCGTAGGCCAGGCCTTTATGAGCTTTTGGCCCCAGGTACTTCATCACCGCCGCCTGGCTGACGAACACGCCGACCGCACCGGCAATGAAGAAGGCCGGGACCAGGCAGAGCAGCACATGCTCCCGGGCGTACCAGCGGGCAAGATGCAGCGCTTCCCACAGGCTTTGCGGCAGAGACATCTGCTGTTGCAGCCACTCCAGCGGCAGATAGTAGATGGCGAGAAAGACAGCAACAATCGTCGCCAGCGGTTTCCATTCCTTTTTCCAGTTCATGGATGAATCCCATGTTAATTGGTTATTTGGCCTAATGGCCAATTTTTTTCACTAAAAAAACTACTTGCCAACCACCGCCAGATAAGCGGCCTGATCCTTCGCCCGGGATTCAAGCACAGACTCGACACAGCCGAAAAAATTGAGAATGCAGGGCACGCGCAAACGGTAGAAGACCTGGTTGCCGCGCTTGTCGTCAAGCACGATGCCGGCCTGTCTGAGTACGGTGAGATGTTTCGAGACAGTGGAAATATCGGCGCCGATCATGGCTGTCAGGTCGCAGACACACTGCTCGCCCTTCTCCAGTTCCTCGATGATAAACAACCGGGTCGAATGGGCCATGGCCTTGAGGACTCTCGCCCGGGCATCAAGATGAAGTTTGCGTTGTTGATCCATAGTAATCTCCTTGGCTATTTGGCATTATAGCCAAACTGATAAGCCTGTCCATATTTTGTTGCAATGCCTCGGTAAATTTCTATAATTGCCGCTATGCATGATGCGCACAACGAAAAATGCAGAGTCGCGGGCTTAACCGACATCACAGGCGTCCTCCTCGCCGGAGGAAAAAGTCTGCGCATGGGCCACGACAAGGCTCGCATCGAAGTTGCAGGACAAACCCTGGTTTCCCGGTCGTTCGATCTGCTGCGCCGTTATTTTACAAAAATCCTGATCGCCGGAGACCGACCTGACCTGGCCCAGCCTGGCATCCCGTCCATTCCGGACATCTACCCGGGCAGCGCCCTGGGTGGACTCTATACAGGGCTGCTCTCGGCAGACACAGACTGGATTTTTGTCGTCCCATGCGACATGCCCTACCCGGACCACCGTATACTTGAATTGTTGCTTGCGCATCGTAACGGATTCGATGCTGTCGTGCCACGTACACCGCATGGTTATGAACCAGTGTTCGCTCTCTACCACAAGAACTGCCTGCCGCAGATGAAAGACATGCTGAGTCATGGCCTGTTTCGCATCTATGATTTTTACCAGCGCATCGCAATTCGCTTTCTTGACTGGCAGGAACTTCCCGACGACTGGGAACGCTCTTTATTGAATGTCAACACGCCGCACGAACTGGCCAGGCTCAGAGCGAAACAACAATGACTGTTCCTGTCGTCTCGATTGTCGCCAAAAGTGGCACTGGCAAGACCACCCTGCTGGAGAAGCTGATCGCCGAGCTGAAGCGGCGCGGCTACAAGGTGGGCGTCATCAAGCACGATGCGCACCGTTTCGACATCGATCATGAAGGCAAGGATTCCTGGAGACTGTCCCGGGCCGGTGCCGACACCATGCTGATCACCTCGCCGGACAAACTCGCCCTGATCAAGCAGTACCTGCCGGAGCAGGAACCAAACCTGGTTGAAAGTGTCGCGACCTATTGTCAGGATGTCGATATCGTACTGACAGAAGGTTTCAAGAAGAGTGCCATGCCAAAGATTGAGGTTCATCGGCGGGCGCGCAGCGCAAAACTTCTCTGCCGAGATGAGGAGTTTGATTCAGCCCTGATCGCTGTTGCCTCAGACAGTTCTCTTCAGGTCGATGTGCCGCTCTTTGACATCAATGATGCACAAGGTCTTTGCGACCTGATCGTGGAACGGTATCTGAGGTGACAAATTTTCGGGTCCGCAGCAAAACCTGGCTTGAGGTCAACGGCAAGCCTTTCCTTGGTGACGGCCGCTTGCGCCTGTTGCTGGCTGTGCAGCGCAATGGCTCTATCAACGCCGCAGCCAGAGACCTCGGCATCTCGTATCGCAAGGCATGGGCACAGCTGCAGGCATTGGAGGAGATCTCTCCCATGCCGCTTTTGGAGCGTCGCACCGGCGGTCGTGGTGGTGGAGAAACGCGACTGACGGCGCAGGCCGTCGAACTGATAGAGCGCTTCGATATGTTGCGTCAACAGGTCAATCAGCAAGCGGACCGTCTCTATAAAGAATGTTTTTCTGAAGAAGGGTCAGACTTTGATGCGTAGCATTTTCTTCCTCAGCCTCATGCTGTTCATCGTTGCGCCGGCATCGGCCAGCACAACCCAATCGGTTCTGGTTTTTGCCGGTTCCGCATCACAGCCGCCACTCGAAGAAGCCGCCAGGAAATTTGAAGAAGCATCCGGCATCGCGATCATTCTTCATATGGGTGGCTCCGGGACCATGCTCAGCCAGATACAACTGACCGGCCAGGGCGACCTCTACATCCCGGGTTCCCCTGATTACATGGAGAAGGCAAAGACATTCGGCCTCGTGGACAATGATGCGACAATCATCGCCTACCTGATCCCGGCGCTCATCGTTGCCAAGGGCAATCCACATCAGATTACTGGGTTGCAGGACCTGGTCAGGCCGGGGTTACGGGTCGGGCGTGCGGCTCCGGACGGGGTCTGCGTCGGCCTCTACGCACACGAGATCCTTGAATACCACGCCATAACGGACCAGGTCCGCTCCAACCTGCGCGGCATGGTCGACAGTTGTGCCAAGGCCGCGGCTATGATTCCCCTCAACCTGGTGGATGTGGTGCTCGGTTGGCGTGAATTCGCCTCGTGGAGTCCTGCAGCCATGGAGGCTGTCCTGCTCAACCCGGAAGAAGTTCCCCGCCTGGCGTATATCCCGTCTGCCGTATTGAAACATGCGAAAAACCGGCGAGGAGCGCAAGCGTTCATTACCTTCCTGAATTCCAGTGAAGGACAGGAGATCTTCCAGAAGTGGGGTTACTTCACTGATGAACGTGCGGCCCGCAAGTTTGCACCCCAAGCAGGTATTGGCGGCCTTTATCAACTTCCGGAGGAACGCTGGTGAAGCAAAGGGATGCCGCCTTCAAACTCGCCATGCTCCTGCCTTTGGCTGCACTCACCGGCTATTTTCTGCTGCTGGTCGGCAGCCAGTCGGCTTTTTTCAGTTTCTCCGGTTTTATCGAGCAGTTATCAAAAGTCGACATCCGCTCGGCAATCAGTCTGAGCCTGATCGCCGCGACCGTCAGCAGTGCTGTCGCTGTCGGCATAGCGATTCCGTCAGCATACGCGCTGGCCCGTATTGATTTCCCCTTCAAGCGCCTGATCGACACCTTTATCGACCTGCCGATGGTGCTCACCCCGATTGCTCTTGGCACCTTGATCCTCATGTCCTGGAATACAGCGATCGGCAGAATGCTTGCCGGCTTCGGCCTGACGATTCCCTTTACCCTGGCCGGCGTCATCCTCGCCCAGTTTACCGTCGTCGTCGCCATCAGCGTGCGTATGCTTAAAGCGACTTTTGAGCAGGTCAATCCACGCCAGGAACAGGTTGCTCGCCTGCTCGGCTGTTCGGCTTTCGGCAGCTTTCTCCACGTGACCCTGCCGTTAGCCAGGCGCGGTATCCTTGCGGCGATCATTTTGACCTGGGCCCGCGCCGTTGGCGAGTTCGGCGCCACGGTCATGGTGGCCGGCACCGCCAGAGGGCAGACCGCGACTTTGCCGAGCAGCATCTACCTCGCCATGTCGATGGCCGACCTGCCGCAAGCCGTAACCCTGGTCGTGATCCTGATCGGCATCTCACTGCTGGTGCTGTTCGGGGTTCGCATGGTGCTGGA
>JBPPMB010000157.1:0-3347 GCA_051305855.1 Desulfuromonadales bacterium | reverse complement strand
TGCGTGCCAGCCGGGAGACTGTGCTCTCCGGATCGGCCAGATTGCCGAAGACCATTGCGCCGGGCGGGCACGTCTGGGCGCAGGCCGGTTTGATCTCACCGTCCTGGACCTCCCGCTTCTCCTGCTTGGCCGTTTCCTTGCCGCGCCGGATGCGTTGGATGCAGAAGGTACATTTCTCCATGACCCCGCGGCTGCGAACCGTCACATCCGGATTCAGTTGATCCGTCAGTGGTTCGGGCCAGTCAGGATTGAGGAAATTGAAGACCCGTACCGCGTAGGGACAGTTGTTGGCGCAGTAACGGGTGCCCACGCAGCGGTTGTAAACCTGGCCGTTCAGCCCCTCCGTGGTATGGTAACTGGCGTAGACTGGACAGACCGGCTCGCAAGGGGCATCATTGCAGTGCTGACAGAGCATTGGCAGAAAGCGGGCGCGCACATTGGGAAACTCGCCTTCCCAGTAGCGCTCGATTCGCAGCCAGTGCATGTTTCGTCCCTGGGCAAAGCGTTGCTTATCGACCAGTGCGATATTGTTTTCGGCCTGGCATGCGACCACACAGGCGCCACATCCAGTGCAACGATCCAGATCGATGACCATCCCCCATTGGTATTTGCTCTGCAATTGACTCATATTCGTTTCGTTACCTCGTTACCTCGTTAACTCGGTACTAGATGCCCAGAATGTCCCTGCGGTAGCTGCCTTCCGGGTGACCGGCTGTGACCAGTCCGCCATCAACTGCAACCTGTTGCAGCTGGACCCTGGTTGCACCCCAGGCCGGCAGGCCATGTTCGGCATCCAGTTCAGTGGTCAACAGCTGCAGCGGGTTTGCTCCACGGCCTGCAGCATAGCGGCCGAAATCCAGGTGACCCTGGCCGATTGGAATGGCCAGCACGTCGGGGTGGATGCCTGGATAGATGACCGCCGGCAGTTTAATGCTGCCAACCGGTGAAGTGACCTCGACCAGGTTGCCTTGCCTGATACCCTGCTTGGCGGCAGTTGCCGGGTTGATTTCGACCCAGGTTCCCCATACGGCAGTCGACATCGGGTCGGGCATCTGCTGCAGCCATGGCAGATGCGCATTTCGCCCGTCGGTGAACGCCGGGGAGAAATAAACCTGAAGATGCAGCGGATAGGTTTCGGCGTCTCCGCTAAAGCGGGCATTGGCCAGGTTCGGCAAGCTTGTCTTCTCACTGGCTGGTGGTTCGTTCTGTTCTGGTTGATCGAACAGTCCGCCTTGCTGCTGCATGCGATTCCATGTTTGATCGAAATCTGCTTTCTGTGGGCTGTTCAAACGGTCCTGTATCGTTGCTTTCAGCATGTCCGGGTAGGAGGGCCAAGGGAGAGCCTTTGCCATATCGCCGCCGAGCTGCAGGGCAACCGCTAGTAAAATTTCAGGAAACGGTCGCGTATTGTGCAGCGGATTGACCACCGGCTGCATCAGGCCAATCACAGGGCTGCGGATGCCACGATCGGGCATGACATCGCCCCAACTCTCAAGGGGCGTGTGGTCAGGCATGATCAGATCGGCATATCGGGTCGTCTCGTCCATGAAGGAAGAGACGCTGATCAGGAAAGGAAGTTTTGCCAGAGCGTCCTCGAAGCCGAGGTCAGGTGGCGTGGTATGGACCAGGTTGTTTTGCCATGCCAGGGCCAGTTGGAAATCACCCTGCTGCATACGGCCGGTGAAGGCCAGCAGGTCGGCATGACTGCTCAACTTCCCGGTACCCGGGGACGACGGCAGGAAAACACCGCCTTTCCGGTTTATATTGCCGATCAGGATATTCAAGAGTTGAATCGCCTTGACCGCTTCCAGTCCATTGGTCTGCCAGGCGACGGTTTCGCCAGCCATCACCAGTGTCGGACGGATGGTCGACAAATCGTTGGCCGTCGCCATGAACGCCTTGTGCGTGATGCCGGTCGCTTCGACCACCCCGTGCGGGACGAACTCAGCCAACAGGGTCTCCAGTTCGCCAGGATCAATGCCGGCGGTCGCGAGGGAATTGCGGTCGAAGTCGCCCCTGATCAGCAGCTCGCGGGCCAGACCGAGTGCCAGGAGGCCCTCGGTGCCGGGACGGGTCGCCAGCCAGCGATCAGCCGAAGCGGCGGTCATGGACATGCGCGCGCCGACATAAGTAAAGCGACCGCGAATGGTCGAGCGAGCCTGTCGCATGGCGCCGAAGCCATGACCGTAACGTACCGGGGAGAGATGTGTCTCCAGGAAATCGGCCCCGAAGCTGAGGACGTACTGAGTGTTCTCAAGGTCGTAGTCGGGGATGCTGTCGCGGCCGTAGCTCGCCAGGGCCCCGCGTCTGATCCATTCCGGACTGAGCAGATCCCAGGCCAGGTGATGGGTCGAGCCAAAGGCAGTCATGAACCGATCGGTCAAAGTTACCAGGGAACCATTCAGAGGCGGTGTAATCAAAGCCAATTGCCCGGTCCTGCCCTGCTCCCGGAGCGCACTTAATTTCTCAACCAGGGTGGTAAAGGCCTCTTCCCATGAGATTTCAGCATACTGCCCGGATCCTCGCGGTCCGGTCCTTTTCAGTGGTTGCCGGATGCGGTCGGGATGATAAAGCTCCTGCAGGGCAGCCTGCCCGCGAGCACACAGCTTGCCGCTATTGACCGGGTGCAGTGGGTTACCTTCGATTTTTTTGGCCCGGCCCTCGCTGATCCGGACCAGAATACCGCAGCCTGCCGGACATTGACGGCAAGTGCTTGCATAATAATCGGCCAGGCCCGGTACCGAGCCGTCCTCTGCCGCTATGAGAAAGGGAATCAGTTTCTCATTGCTCTTCTGGCAACCGGCCATCACCATGCTGGCTGAGGACATACCGGTCAACTTCAAGAAAGTGCGACGCTTCATTCCACGACCTCTAGATATGGCAGGTCCAGCAATCGATACTGGCTTCGTAGTCCCGGTGACAGCCGAGGCACCATCCCATCTTCAAATTGACGCTACGCTTGATGCGATCCATGGCGGCCACATTGTCGTGACACTTCAAGCAGTCGATTCCTGCCTGAATATGTGCCCTGTGGGGAAAATAGACATGTTCCGGAAGCTTATAGACCCGCACCCATTCTACCGGGTCTTTGCGCTCCATGTGTCCAAGAAGTTTGATGATCTCCGGGCGGTCTTTGGCGATATGAAGATGACAGGACTGACAGGTCTCCAGCGGTGGAATGCCGGCAACGGCAGAAATCTCGACACCCCGGTGGCAGTAACGACAGTCGATGCCGTACTCCCCGGCATGCAGACGATGGCTGAATGCGATCGGCTGCTCCGGTGACGGATTGCGGGTATCAAGGGGAAGATGGTAAAGGAGGATAAGAGTCGCTGCAGGCACGCCGA
>JBPPMB010000093.1:0-7011 GCA_051305855.1 Desulfuromonadales bacterium | reverse complement strand
GACGAAGGAATGTCCAGCTTGGAATGCTTTGCCATGCCTGCATTGCGGATGCGGGTCAGCAGGTCCGCGATCGGATCCGTCATAGCCATGAATACTGCTCCTTATTGCCCGCTTACCAGCTGGACTTGGTTACGCCCGGCAGCTTACCTGCAGATGCCAGTTTGCGCAGACAGATTCTGCACATATCAAATTTACGATAGTACGCACGAGGCCGACCGCAGATCGGACAGCGATTATACTTTCTCACGTTAAACTTCTGAGGCCCTGCGGCCTTTATGCGCATCGATTTTTTTGCCACGAGCTTTCCTCCGCTATGCTGCTACGTTCTGTTTCCGAAAAGGCATTCCCATCTCGGTAAGCAGTGCACGACCCTCTTCATCAGTACGAGCCGAGGTGACAATCGTCACATTCATACCCTTAATCTTGTCGATTTGCTCAATGTCGATTTCAGGGAAAATTAACTGCTCACGAATACCGAGGGTGTAATTACCACGACCGTCAAAAGCTTTGGCTGAAACGCCCTTGAAGTCCCTGACGCGCGGCAGAGCGACATTAATCAGACGATCAAGAAATTCGTAAGCCCGGTCACGGCGCAAAGTCACCATGACACCAATCGGCATCTCCTCACGCAGCTTGAACTGTGCGATCGATTTCTTGGCCCGTGTAATAACGGCTTTTTGGCCGGTAATGCGCGACATTTCCTCAACAGCCGATTCTAGAATTTTAACATTCTGAATTGCTTCGCCAAGTCCCATATTGATGACGACTTTTTCGACGCGAGGGGCTTCCATCACATTCTTAAGCTGAAGTTCCTTGACCAACTTTGGAACCAGCTCTTTCTGATATATTTCCTTGAGCCTTGCCATGAAAAACTCCGTTAATTATTCACAATCTCGTTGCACTTCTTGCAGAATCGGGATTTGCTGCCGTCCTCGAGTACTCTGATGCCAGTGCGCGCCGGCTTATTACAGCCCTGGCACAGCAATTGGACATTAGAGAGAGCAATGGGTGCTTCTTTTTCAATGATCCCACCCTCATTATTGGTACGAGAGGGGCGCGTATGGCGCTTGATCAGATTGAGGCTCTCAACAAGAACCCGACCTTTATCTGGCATAACACGCAAGACCTTGCCGCTTTTGCCCTTATCTTTCCCGGCAATAATCATTACCAGGTCATCTTTTTTCACATGGAGTTTTGTGACTGCCATGACTCTTTACTCCCAGCGTTTAAAGGACCTCAGGGGCCAGTGAAACAATTTTCATAAACCGTTTTGCGCGCAGTTCACGGGCAACAGGCCCGAAGATACGTGTGCCAACCGGTTCTCCAGCGGCGGTAACAACCACAGCAGAATTAGTGTCAAAACGAATATACGAACCGTCTGGACGGTTCACCTCTTTTGCGGTACGCACAATAACAGCACGAACAACATCACCTTTTTTCACCTTCGAATTAGGCATTGCCTCTTTGACAGAGCAGACAATGATGTCGCCAATACCTGCATACTTGCGCTTGGACCCGCCAAGAACCTTAATGCAACAGAGCTTCCGGGCACCGGAGTTGTCTGCAACAGTAAGTGTAGATTGCATCTGAATCATGGCCAGTATCTCCTAAACGCTCACGTGCTTTTCTAATATTTCACGGACC
Organism: Desulfuromonadales bacterium; assembly: GCA_051305855.1. Classification (GTDB taxonomy): domain Bacteria; phylum Desulfobacterota; class Desulfuromonadia; order Desulfuromonadales; family BM103; genus M0040. The sequence goes on along the minus strand of JBPPMB010000093.1, from coordinate 5,367 downwards.
CGCCACCGTTTATCCTTCGACAGAGGGCGTGTTTCGACAATCAGCACCTTGTCTCCGGCTGCACAGATATTTTGCTCATCATGTGCCTTGCAGGTAACGCGACGCTTGATATATTTCTTATAGACCGGGTGTTTGATGATGTTATCGACCTTGACTACCACAGTCTTATCCATCTTGTCGCTTACCACGACCCCTACGCGTACTTTCTTATTTCCACGTTCTTTCGTCATCGCCGTCCTCGTTTGTCGGATTAGCTGTGCTTTGCTTGGAGCGCAGTTTTGATTCTGGCAATTTCCTTACGCACCACAGGGATGCGAGAGGTGTTTTCCAGATGCCCGGTGTGCAATTGAAATTTCAGGTTAAACAACTCCTGATTCAACTCTGCAACCACTGCATTAAGTTCTTCAACTGTTTTATCGCGCAGTTCCTCAGGCTTCATGACCAGCCTCCTTACGAACCAGGATCTTGGTTTTCATTGGCAGCTTATGGGCTGCAAGACGAAAGGCTTCGCGCGCAACATCTTCAGCAACACCCTGCATTTCATAAAGCACCATCCCGGGACGAACCACACAGACCCAACTGTCAGGAGAACCTTTTCCTTTACCCATACGAGTCTCGGCAGGCTTGCGGGTTAAAGATTTATCGGGGAAAGCCCTGATCCAGATCTGCCCACCACGCTTTACATAACGTGTCATGGCACGACGTGCTGCCTCAATCTGTCGAGACGAAAGCCAACCGCAATCCACAGCCTGCAGACCAAAATCTCCAAAGTTCAAGTCCGTACCGCCACGAGCAGCACCCTTCATACGACCCTTGAATTGTTTTCTATGTTTAACCTTTTTGGGCATCAACATGACAAATAAACTCCTGATCTGTTACTTATTGCTGCCGATCCTTATTGCCAAGGATCTCGCCCTTGAAAATAAGAACCTTAACACCGATTATACCGTAGGTTGTTTTGGCCTCGGCAAACCCATAGTCAATATCTGCACGCAGGGTATGCAATGGCACACGACCTTCACGATACCATTCGCGACGACTCATTTCGGCACCACCCAGGCGACCGGAACATTCAATCTTGATTCCTTCAGCACCAAATTTCAGAGACTGGCTGACTGCTTTTTTCATTGCACGCCGGAAAGCAACTCGGCGGACCAACTGTAAGGCAACATTCTCAGCTACGAGCTGAGCATCAATTTCAGGCTTACGAACTTCCTGAATATTGATAAAGACCTCTTTGTCGGTCAGCTTGGCCAACTCCTTTTTAAGAGCTTCAACTTCAGAGCCTTTTTTGCCGATAATAATACCAGGGCGGGCTGCAAAGATATTTATTTTGGCCTTACCAGCAGCGCGCTCAATCTCTATTTTGGAGATGCCGGCATGGTGCAGGCGTTCTTTCAGATAATTACGCAGTTTGAGATCTTCATGCAGCAGCTGAGCATAATCTTTCTCAGCGTACCAGTTGGATTCCCATGTGCGAATCACGCCTAAACGAAACCCTATTGGATGAACTTTCTGACCCAAAACTACACCTCCTCAGGTGATTACTTCTCGTCAAGAACCACTGTAATGTGGCTGGTCGGCTTACGAATTTTTGTTGCCCGACCTTGAGCGCGCGGCATAAATCGCTTGAGGACAGGGCCTTGATCAACAAACACCGCCTTGACAAAGAGACGGTCAACATCCGAGACACCCTTTTGTTCCGCATTGGCAACAGCCGAGCGCACCAGTTTGGCAACAACGTCAGCCGGGCGCTGAGGCGAGAACTTCAGGATATTCAGGGCTTCCTGAACAGCCTTGCCGCGGACCATATCCACAACCAGGCGGGTCTTTTGTGGTGACAGGCGAGCAAATTTCAACGTCGCACTAGTTTCCATGTGCCGGTACTCCCTCAGCTAATGATTACTTCTTCTTTTTCCGGTCCGAACCGTGACCAAAGTAGGTCCTGGTCGGGGAAAATTCACCAAGCTTGTGGCCGACCATATTCTCGGACACAAAGACCGGAATGAACTTTTTACCGTTATGCACGGCAAATGTCATGCCAACAAAATCAGGCAGGATCGTGGAACGCCGTGACCAGGTTTTGATCACCTTATGGGCGCCAGTATCGCCAATGTTTCCGATTTTACGCAACAGGCTCGCTTCAATATAAGGGCCTTTTTTTACTGATCTAGCCACGGTCGTCTCCTATTCTCTTACTTGGTCCGACGGCGGACAATAAAGCGATCCGTCCGCTTGTTAGAACGCGTCTTGTAACCCTTGGTCGGAACACCCCATGGTGTTACAGGGTGACGGCCTCCCGAGCTCTTGCCTTCACCACCGCCGTGCGGATGGTCAACCGGATTCATGGCAACACCGCGCGACTGTGGACGCTTGCCCAGCCAGCGATTACGGCCAGCTTTACCAATTTTGACATTCTCATGATCCGTATTACCAACCTGACCAACCGTGGCGCTGCATTCCTGAAGAACCAGGCGAACCTCACCGGAAGGCAGTCGCAACTGGGCATACTTGCCTTCTTTGGCCGCGATCATGGCGTAGGTTCCAGCACTGCGTGCAAGCTGACCACCCTTGGCAACTTTAAGCTCAACATTGTGAACCCATGTACCAAGCGGAATCGAGCGGATCGGCAGCGCGTTGCCTGGCACGATATCTGCCCCCTCGCTGGCGATGACAACATCGCCGACTTTGATACCAACCGGTGCAAGGATATAACGCTTCTCACCGTCAGCATAGTTCAGCAAGGCAATCCGTGCAGAGCGGTTAGGATCGTATTCGATCGTTACGACCTTGGCAGAAATCTCACGCTTGTCGCGCTTGAAATCAATAATCCGGTACTTGCGCTTGTGCCCACCACCGGTGTGCCGCTTCGTGATTCGGCCTGTGTTATTACGACCGCCGGATTTTGTCAGCGGTGCTACCAGTGACTTTTCCGGTGTTGTGGCAGTGATTTCCTCGAAATTCGAGGCAGTCATGTGCCGGCGACCCGGTGATGTTGGTTTAAACTTTTTGATCCCCATTATTACTACTCCGTCAGATGGATATCAATCTTGCTAAACACCAAAGAAATCAATGGTGCCGTCAGCCAGGGTCACATACGCTTTTTTGACATTGGGACGCTTGCCAAAATTACGTCCAGAGCGCTTGATCTTGCCAGCAACAATCATAGTGCGAACGTCCTGCACCTTGACCTTGAAAGCACGTTCAATCGCCTGCTTGATTTCAACCTTGTTGCTGCTCATGGCAACTTCAAAGGCAACAACATTGCCAGCTTCTTTCATCAAGTTGGACTTCTCTGTAACCAGGGGCTTCCTGATAATCTGATGTAAAGGTTTCATTTTGCCAGAACTCCTTCAATCTGATCGACCGCAGCTTCAGTCATGATCAGGTTCGGGTACTTCAGGATGTCATATACATTGACACCTTCGGCACGCAGAACTTTGACAAAAGGCAGATTGCGCGCAGACAACTCAAGGTTTGTGTTTTCACTATCGATCACGATCAGCGCTTTCTTAAGCTCAAAACGATCAAGGACTTCAGCAAAATCCTTGGTACTGATCTGCTCAAGGTCCAGGGCATTGACAACGGTCATACATTCGTCCTTGAAGCGTGCCGACAGTGCGCTGCGTAGTGCAGACTGCTTGACCTTGCGGTTCAGCTTGAAGGTGTAATCACGCGGCGAGGGGCCGAAAACAACACCACCGCCAACATGATTCGGTGCCGTTGGTGTACCCTGACGAGCATTACCGGTACCCTTCTGCTTATATGGCTTCTTGCCGCCACCGCGGACCTCGCCACGGTCTTTGGCCTTGGAAGTGCCCTGGCGACGTGCCGCCAGCTGGTAGCGAACCATATCGTGCAACAGGTATTCCTTGACGTCGGCGTTGAATACTTCTTCGGCCAATTCCCGCTCGGAAACCTGCTTGCGGCTCATATCAAATACAGCAATTTTTGCCATAACTAAACTCCGGCACTCAATCTTGTATGGATCACTTAGACTTAATGCATTTACGGATCAGAACAAAACCCTGGTTAGCACCTGGGATCGCCCCTTTGACCAGAATGAGATTCTGCTCGGGACGAACTTCAACGATTTGCAAATTCTGCATGGTGACACGGGCATTGCCCATCTGACCAGGCATTTTCTTAGCCTTGTGCACGCGTGAAGGCCAGGCACTCATGCCGATCGAACCAGGAGCACGATGAAAGTGGGAGCCGTGCGTGGCACGTCCTCCAGAGAATCCCCAGCGCTTGATAACGCCCTGGAAACCCTTGCCCTTGCTGGTCCCGGTGACATCAACGATGTCGCCGGCCTTAAAGATCGTTTCACAGGTGATTTGATCGCCAACCTGGTAATCATCGACATTTTCTGTCTCCAACTCGCGCAGGCAGGCAAATGTACCTTGATCAGCTTTTTTGAAATGCCCCATCAGCGGCTTGTTAACCCGGTGGGTTTTTTTTGCCGAGAAGCCGACCTGTAAAGCATTATAGCCATCAGTGGACTCCGTCTTCTTTTGCAAAACGGTACAGGGGCCTGCCTCCACCACAGTCACCGGGATACGACGACCATCGGCTGCGAAGATCTGGGTCATACCCAGCTTTTTACCCAAAATTCCCTGAATCATTACTTTACCCTTACCTGGCTATTACAGTTTGATCTCGACATCAACGCCGGCCGACAGGTCCAGCTTCATCAAAGCATCAACTGTCTGCTGGGTCGGCTCGACAATATCAAGCAGACGCTTGTGTGTGCGCATTTCGAACTGCTCACGGCTTTTCTTGTCGACATGAGGGCCACGCAGCACACAGTACTTGTTAATTACTGTCGGCAGCGGAATCGGTCCGGCAATGCGGGCGCCTGTCCGTTTGGCAGTGTCGACAATCTCATTGACCGCCTGATCAAGCAGCTTGTGGTCATATGCTTTGAGGCGGATACGGATCTTCTGGCTCTGCATGATCTCGTCCTTTTTACTGAATAATGTCGCTGACGACACCGGCGCCAACGGTACGGCCACCTTCGCGGATTGCGAAGCGCAGCTCTTTGTCCATGGCGATCGGGGTGATCAAGTCTACGGTGATGGCAATGTTATCACCAGGCATGACCATCTCGGTCCCTTCCGGAAGCTCGACAATACCCGTCACATCCGTCGTGCGGAAGTAGAACTGCGGGCGGTAACCTTTGAAGAAAGGCGTATGACGACCACCCTCTTCCTTGGTCAGGATGTACGCTTCAGCCTTGAACTTGGTGTGTGGAGTGATGCTGCCCGGCTTCGCCAGAACCTGGCCACGCTCGATGTCTTCACGCTTGACACCGCGCAGCAGGATACCGCAGTTGTCACCGGCCTGACCCTGGTCCAGAAGCTTGCG
>JBPPMB010000026.1:0-6819 GCA_051305855.1 Desulfuromonadales bacterium | reverse complement strand
TCATCTCCATGAAGTAAAACGCACCCTCTTTATCCAGCAGAAATTCAACCGTGCCGGCACCGACATAACCGATGGCTTTGGCGGCAGCCAGCGCGGCTTCACCCATGCGGGCTCGCATCAGGCTGGTCATCTCCGGCGCTGGCGCCTCTTCGAGAACCTTCTGATGACGACGCTGAATAGAGCAATCCCGTTCAAAAAGATGCAGGAGACTGCCTTGTGTGTCGGCAAACACCTGGATCTCGATATGGCGTGGTTTAATCAGGTAGCGCTCGAGCAGAACATGGTCATCAGCAAAAGAGGCGCTCGCCTCGCGCTTGACGGCCTCAAGGGCAGTCATAAATTCGCTGGCGTTGTGGACCACGCGCATCCCCTTGCCGCCGCCGCCGGCACAAGCCTTGATCAACTGCGGGTAACCGGTTTTTATTGATTCTGCTTGCAGCCGCGCCGGGTCCTGGTCTGCGCCGTGATAACCGGGAACCAGGGGGACGCCTGCCTGGGCCATGATCGTCTTGGCGGCACTTTTGCAGCCCATGGCCTGGATCGCCGCCACGGGCGGCCCGATGAACACCATGCCTGCCTTGGCGCAGGCTTCGGCAAATGCGGCGCTTTCCGCCATAAAACCGTAGCCGGGATGAATGGCCTGGGCGCCGCTTGCTTGCGCCACCTCGAGAATCCGGTCCGCCCGCAGGTAACTCTCGCGCGCCGGGGCCGGACCGATATGGTATGCCTCGTCAGCCAGGGCAAGGTGCATGGCGCTGGCATCGGCATCGGCATAGACGGCGACAGTGCGTATCCCCATCTGCCTGGCGGTACGGATAATTCGGCAGGCTATTTCACCGCGATTGGCGATAAGTATCTTGTCGAACATGATCGGTTATCCTTTCACCCACGCGGGCGGGCGTTTTTGCAGGAAGGCGCCCACACCATCCTTGCCTTCGTCACTGGAACGAATATCGGCAATGCGTACGGCAGTAGCGGCGATCATGGCGTCGTCGACGGGCATCCTGGTGAGGTCTGCCACCAGGCTTTTGACTGCGCTGAGTGCCAAAGGGCCATTCTGTATCAGCAGGGCGGCCAGGGATTCGCCCCTTGCGCGCAGATCTGCGACGGCGACCAGTTCATGAACCAGGCCAAGATGCTGTGCCTCGACAGCGTCAAAACGCTCGGCGGTCAGGAAATAGCGGCGGGCAGCGCGGCTGCCAATGGCTTCCATCACGTAGGGAGAGATGACTGCGGGAATCAAGCCGAGCTTTACCTCCGAGAGGCAGAAGGTCGCCCGATCGGTCGCCAGGGCAATGTCGCAGCAGGCAACCAGCCCTACGCCGCCACCATAGGCTGCGCCCTGGACCAGAGCAATCGTCGGCTTGGAGAGTCCGTACAACGTGCGCATCAAGCCTGCCAGGGCCACGGAGTCTGCCAGATTCTCCTCCCGGGTGTAGTCAGCCATGCGCCGCATCCAGTTGAGATCAGCACCGGCAGAGAAACTCTTGCCGCTGGCCGCCAGAAGTACGACACGGACCTGAGGGTCGTCGTTCAGGCGCCGGAATGCGCTGGTCAATGCCTTGATCATCAGGTCATCAAAGGCGTTGTGCAGTTCGGGCCGGTTCATGGTCACGGTTGCCAGGCCCCGTGCGTCGATTTCTGTCAGCAGGTTGGTATGCACTGGTCACATCCTGAAGACGCCAAATCTGGTTTCCCGGCGAGGTGCGTTAAGGGTCGCCGAGAGGCCCAGTCCCAGCACCATGCGCGTGTCAGCCGGGTCGATGATCCCGTCATCCCAGAGCCGGGCACTTGCGTAGTAGGGATGGCCCTCGATTTCGTACTGCTCGCGCAGCGGCGTCTTGAACGCCTCTTCCTCCTCCGCGCTCCAGCTGACGCCCTTTGCTTCGATGCCGTCACGTCGGATCTGCGCGAGAACACTGGCGGCCTGCTCGCCACCCATGACCGAAATGCGGGCATTTGGCCACATCCAGAGGAAATTGGGGCTGTAGGCCCGACCACACATGCCATAGTTGCCGGCACCGAAGCTGCCGCCGATAATCACCGTGAGCTTTGGCACCCTGGCGCAGGCCACCGCCGTGACCATCTTGGCGCCGTCCTTGGCGATCCCGCCCTTCTCGTATTTGCTGCCGACCATGAAGCCGGTGATGTTCTGCAGGAAGACCAGGGGAATAGCGCGCTGACTGCACAGCTCGATGAAGTGTGCCCCTTTTTGTGCCGATTCAGAAAAGAGGATACCGTTGTTGGCGACGATCCCCACCGGGTAACCGAAGATGTGGGCAAAACCGCACACCAGGGTCTCGCCGTAGAGTTTTTTGAACTCGTCAAACGCGGAACCGTCGACGATGCGGGCAATCACCTCGCGCACGTCATAGGGTTTGCGGCTGTCGGTGGGAATAATGCCGTGCAGTTCACGCGCATCATAGTGCGGTTCTCTCGGCTCTCGCAGCTCGAGGCAAGGCCGCTTGACACGGTTGAGATTGGCAACAATCCTGCGTGCCAGGCCCAGGGCATGGGCATCATCCTGTGCGTAGTGGTCGGTCACTCCGGACGTGCGGCAGTGCACCTCCGCGCCGCCCAGCTCTTCGGCACTGACGACTTCGCCGGTGGCGGCCTTGACCAGCGGCGGCCCACCCAGAAAGATCGTCCCCTGCTGCTTGACGATGATGCTCTCATCAGCCATGGCCGGAACATAGGCGCCGCCCGCAGTGCACGAACCCATCACCACGGCAATTTGCGGAATCCCCTGACTCGACATGTTGGCCTGGTTGTAGAAAATGCGGCCGAAGTGCTCGCGATCGGGAAAGACCTCGTCCTGCCTGGGCAAAAAGACCCCGCCCGAATCGACCAGGTAGATGCAGGGGAGATGATTGGTTTCGGCAATCTCCTGCGCGCGCAGATGCTTCTTGACCGTGAGCGGGTAGTAGGTGCCGCCCTTGATCGTGGCATCGTTGGCAACAATCACGCATTCACGTCCCGCAACCCGCCCGAGGCCGGTGATGACCCCGGCTGCAGGAACATCGCCGCCGTACATCCCCCAGGCGGCAAACTGGGACAGCTCAAGAAACGGCGAGCCGACGTCAAGCAGTTGCCGGATCCGTTCGCGGGGCAGCAATTTGCCGCGCGCGGCATGCCTGGCCCGGGCAGTTTCCCCGCCGCCCTGCATGATGCCTGCAACCTTCTCACGCAGGTCGCTGACCAGGCCGCCCATCATGGCCGCGTTGGCTGCGTACTCTTCCGAGTGGGTATTGAGGGCACTCTGATATTTGCTCATGACGCATTACCTCATCATCAATTCAAGACTTGCCGGACTACAACCGACCGAGATCAGGCAGAGGATTCATGAAACAGTTCACGGCCGATCAGCATCCGGCGGATTTCACTGGTTCCGGCGCCGATCTCGTAGAGCTTGGCGTCACGCAGGAACCGGCCGGTGGGGAAATCATTGATATAGCCGTTGCCGCCCAGAATCTGAATCGCTTCAAGTGCCATCCAGGTGGCTTTTTCGGCACAGTAGAGGATCACTCCTGCTGCGTCCTTACGGACTTTCCTCTTTTTGTCGCAGGCCCTGGCAACCGTGTAGGCATAGGCACGGCAAGCGCTCATGGTTGTGTACATGTCGGCGACCTTGCCCTGAATCAGCTGGAATTCTCCGATCGCTTTGCCGAACTGCTTGCGATCATGGATGTAGGGGACAACCACGTCCAGGCAGGCCTGCATGATTCCCAGAGGGCCTCCGCTGAGAACCGTGCGCTCGTAATCGAGGCCGCTCATCAACACCTTGACACCCTGGTTGACCTGGCCCAGGACATTCTCTTCGGGAACTTCGCAGTTCTCGAACACCAGTTCGCAGGTGTTTGACCCGCGCATCCCGAGTTTGTCCAGCTTCTGCGACGTGGAAAAACCCTGAAAGGTTTTTTCAATGAGAAAAGCAGTGATGCCGTGCGCTCCGGCCGCCATATCGGTTTTGGCATAGACCACCAGGACATCGGCGTCCGGACCATTGGTGATCCACATCTTGCTGCCATTCAGAAGGTAACGATCGCCTTGCTTGTCCGCCCTCAGCTTCATGCTGACCACGTCGGAACCGGCGCCAGCCTCGCTCATTGCCAGGGCACCGACATGCTCGCCGGAAACCAGTTTCGGCAGATAGCGTTGTTTTTGCACCGCGTTGCCATTGCGGTAAATCTGGTTGACGCAAAGATTGGAATGGGCGCCGTAACTCAAACCTATCGACGCAGAGGCCCGGCTGATCTCTTCCATGGCCACCACATGTTCCAGATAACCCATTTCGGCCCCACCGTATTGCTCGTCAACAGTAATACCGAGAACCCCGAGGGCGCCCATTTTCTGCCAGAGATCTGCGGGAAACAGGTTGTTTCGATCGATATCCGCTGCCCGTGGCGCAATCTCCTCGGTGGAGAAATCTTTGACAGACTGGCGCAACAGATCGATGGTGTCACCCATATCAAAGCTGAGAGTCGGATAATTGATCATAAAATGAGCCTCCTTATTGTTTCCTTTGCCTGGCTTTTTCCAGAAAGTTATGCACGGCAACGCTGTGTTCCTCATTGTGATGGGCCATCCCCTGGAAACTGGCGCACAGGTCGAGAAAGTCCGGCAGTTCCATGCGCTGGGCAAGCTTCAACAGCCGTTTGGTCAAACGTAAAGCCTGCGGCGGCTGAGCGGCCAGCTCTGCGGCCAGCGCCTGGGCACGGGGCAAAAGTTCATTCGGCGCCACGACCTCCAGGAACAGTCCCATTGCAAGCGCTTCTTTGGCATCGACAAGACGGCCGCTCAGCGTCATTTCCGCAGCCCGCTGGTAACCGATCAGGCGCTGCAGAAACCAGGCGCCGCCATCTCCGGGGACCAGCCCCAGGTTGAGAAAGGTCTCTCCGACGCGTGCCCGGTCAGAACCGATGCGCAGATCGCACATACAGGCCAGGTCAAGCCCGGCCCCCACCGCCGGTCCGTTTACCGCGGCAATCAAGGGGATTTCGGCTTTATTCAGCATCAGGGGCAAGCGTTGTATGCCGCGTCGATACTGGTCTTGAATCTCCAGCACGCTGCCGCTGAAATCGCCCTGTTTCTCTGCCATCTCCTTAATGTTGCCGCCGGAGCAGAACGCCGAACCACCGCCGGTCAGGATCAGCACCGAAACCTCGTGGTTGTGGTTGGCCCAATTGACGGTTTTGATTATGTCATCCACCAGAGCAGTGCCGGTGAGTGCATTGCGCACGTCATCACGTTGAAAGGTCAGCGTGGCGACCCGCCTGGTCATTTCAAGGCTGGAATCAGCAAGTTTTGGTAAGTTCACAGTCATCAGTTCTCCACGATCGTTCAAGGATTTTTCGTCAAACAGCTTTTCTCGGCAGCAGACCCTTGCAGAGCAGATCGGCATAGTACTCAGAAATCTGCTCTATACTCAGCGGGCCGTCCGGCTTATACCAGCTCGCCACACCGGTCCCCATCTGGATCGCCGCACGAGCCATCAGCTTCTGGTCAACAACCATCCAGCCCTGTTGCTGAGAACCGGCCAAAAACACCTCTTCAAACAATTTCTGATAAGCATCGCGCTTGGCGATGATCTGCAGATAGTTGTCTGCATGGAGATTGCGCAATTCATCATCGGTGATGTAGGTCTCGTCGGGGCCGCAGATGGTGTAGCTGATATGGAAGCGCAGCAACCGGCGCAGCTTCTCTCCCGGGTCGTCAATTCCGGCAAGTACGGCAGACAAACTGGCGACCATATCGGTCATGGTATTGTCCATCAGCTGAAAGAGAATCTCCTGCTTGGAACCGAAGTGATGGTAGATACTCCCCCCCTGGATCCCTGCCCGCCTGGCAAGCTCACGCAGGTTGGAGGCGATATAGCCCTTCTCACGAAACAACCGTGCAGCTTCCTTGAGGATGATCTGCTTGCGCGATGCTTTATCGTCCGACATTGTCCCCCACTTAACCTAACGTTTGTTAGGTTAAGTTATCATAAAACGACGTTTGGTCAAGCACAAAATGGCACACCGCTGTTGGCCGCCAGCAGTGGCCCTGAGTTGCAGGAAGATTAGAAAGCCATTGCGACAACTGGTTCTGGTTCCAGTCGACATCGTTTCTTTAACTTAAAGTCCAACTTGTGTTACGTTAAATGAATCGATTCATAGAAAGGGATGGCAATGAAAAAAATATTGGCGTTTGGCTTGATGGTTATTCTTATGTTTTTGGCAGGCTGCGAGAGCACCCAACAGAAGGTTTATGATCTGAAGGCCGATACGATCGGTACACACCGAGTTGTTGAAGTCTATACCGAAGCAGGCAACAAGGTTGCTATTATCGAAGACAAAAGCATGAGGTTTGAGTTGGTTGGGGAACGTTCTGTTAGGCTTTGGTTGGGTGACAAGAACGAGAAAGTAATGATTGGCAACATGGGATTTATAATTACTGACAAGTGAAGTCCTGTTTGTGATCCACAAGCAATCAGTGCGCAATATGTCATGCATAAATCTATTGACATCAAACAGCCCAAAGTGTATAAAAACGCCCTGTCTTTGCGTTATTCGCTAACGCTAAGGGCAGCATACGATCCCTGATAGCTCAGTCGGTAGAGCAGCGGACTGTTAATCCGCGTGTCGTTGGTTCGAGTCCAACTCGGGGAGCCAAACAATTCTGAGGGTCAGCGTAAGTGCTGGCCCTTTTTTGCGTCTTCGGCATCGGGGTCGGCATAGATCGGCGCTCCTGGAGTCCGGAGGTCGTATCATCAAAGCAACCTGGACGCACCATCTTTGGATTCCACTGACAAAGTCGTTGGTGAAGTTTGTGTTTTTT
>JBPPMB010000027.1:0-4184 GCA_051305855.1 Desulfuromonadales bacterium | reverse complement strand
ATAAATCGTACCCGTTGCCACCCCGGCATGGCTGGCGATCTGCGCCATCGGCGCGCCGTGGAATCCCTGCTCGGCGAGGAGCTCGATAGCCGCCGCCATGATCTCGTTGCACTTATCTGTTTTGGACATATTAACCTCCGAATGAACGATCATTCAGTCTAGCGATGTGCCAATCCTTTTGTCAAGGTGGAAAGGACTCAATCCCCTGTTTGCGGGACCGGCTCCTTTGTCTGCACGGTACTTTTTTCTTGCTGTCAATCGCAGCATTCGGCAGCGAATCAGTGCAACCTCTCAATTCAATTCGCAAAGCCCACAAACGACGATTGTCATGCAAAGCTTCGATCAGGATTTCGTCGACACGCAAAAAAGGGTATCCACTTTGAGCGCCCTCGGTGCTACTGTTCAAGGCAATGAATTCCTCGAACATCCCCACAACGATATCGTCCAAGCTTTCCACCAGGCTGGTTCTATTCAGCGTTCTCGCAACCGGCATCGGTCAGTCAATGACCTTTACCCTGCTGGCGCCTCTGGGTCGTGAAGTCGGCCTGGGTGAGGTGCAGATCGGCCTGATCATCACATGCTCTTCCCTGGTCTTTACCTTGACCAGTCCAGCCTGGGGCCGCACCAGCGATCGCTGGGGGCGCAAGCCCGTGATGCTGCTGGGCCTGTTCGGTTATGCCTTTGGCTGCATCCTGTTTGCCACAGTATTTTTCTACGGACTCAAGGGGCTTCTTTCGGGAATCACCCTCTACATGCTGGTGATTTCCACGCGGGTACTGATGGCTGCCCTGATGTCAGCAGCTCCCAGCGCCGCCTCGGCCTACATAGCCGACACCACCCGTCTGGAGCAGCGGGTGGCTGGAATGGGACGGCTGGGGGCGGCGAGGACCCTCGGTGCGATCCTCGGACCGGCCATGTGCGGCTTGCTTGCCGTCATCGGCCTGCTGACGCCGCTCTATATCGCCGCAGGTATCACCCTGTTCAGCACGATTCTGATCGCTCTGGTTTTGCAGGAACCCCCGCGTACACCCCGCCGGACCACGACAAAGCCGAAACTGAAGCTGTTGGACAAACGCTACTTCCCATACATTCTGGTCGGCTTTCTGACCTTCTTCGCTTTCTCTATGACCACCCAGACCATCGGTTTCTACATCCAGGATCGCTTCGTCCTTGACGGCAGGGCCACGGCCCAGGCCCTCGGCACGGGTATGATGGTGGCGGCAGCTACATCATTCTTTTCTCAGGCTTATCTCGCAGGACGGGTGAAGATGAAACCTGTCCGCATGATGACCCTGGGGCTGCCGGTGTTGATGATCGGCTATGGCGCTCTGCTGTTTGCAGGCAGTATTGTGTTGCTGGTGATCTTTCTGGGAATTTTGGGGTTTGGGCTGGGCATGGTTTCGCCAGGATTTACCGCCGGCGCTTCATTGGCGGTCGGTCCTGAAGAACAGGGAGCCGTCAGCGGCATGGTTTCCGCCTGTCCGTCGGCGGGGTTTGTGCTGGGGCCGATTGTCGGTACCAGTCTGTACCAGATTGATCACGCTCTGCCCTATCTCTGCGCCTGTGTGCTGATGTTGCCACTGACGGTCTATGTGTGGCGTTTCGGTAACATTGTACGACGTGAGACTCTTTGAGGTATTGTCGTGTCGGCTTTATCCGTCAAATATAACAGTAGGGTCATATGTGACAGCTGCAGCTGGAGGGTAATGCTCTGGACTTTCTTTGGAGTCGCTGTTTTCCTCTTTAATATCAACCCTTCACACGTGTTGCATCCCCAGCTTGTCATCGGCACGCTTGTTGCTTTTCATACTATATGGAAGGACGAAGCCGCAGTTGCGTATATGTGAACTTCGCATCCTGTTCTGGAAAGACACCACAAATGGCAGCAAGTTACACACAGGACAAATGAGTTTAAAAGGATAAGAAGTACAAACGAGCATAACTTCTACATTGAGGAAAACATGAAAAGCATGGTGATAGTGATTACGATTCTGAGTCTTACCTTTATTGTTGGATGTTCGGGCATGAACTCAAGACAGCAGTCGACTCTGAGTGGGGCTGGTATTGGCGCTGTTGGTGGCGGCGTGATTGGCGCGGCGACCGGAGGGAGTCCTGTGACTGGTGCCGTTATCGGCGCAGGCGTCGGCGGGGCGTCCGGCTATATCCTGGATAAGAACAAGTAATTAGTTTTCGTCCGGAAACGGCCTCTTTCCGCAATCCCTGCGTCAATCTGCGGATGTGATTGTGCGGCGTAAAGTGTTACGCCTCCGCTCAAATCCTTGATTTTCTTGACCTTGCGAAAAATTGCTCATTTTCAGATCGAAAACTTCGGTCGTGCCATCCGGCAAAAGGGACATCCAAAACCGATGTCCCTTTTGCCCGCGTTAACAGTACCGACTCAGCGAGCCCGCTGTTTTGATCGTCAGCGACTTCAATCCCAACAGCATCTAAACCATCCGTTTCATCAGTCTTGTTTCCCCTGGCAGAGAGCTGCAGGATAAAACTGCCAAATCGTTGGTTTTCGTCCGGAAACTGTGCATGTGTTATCCGGAGCTTCCAGATGGCAACGAACAGACTCCCGGAAAGAGCATAAAAAAGCCAGCGCTGGGAGGCGTTATTATTGATTGACACTAAATCGGCATTGAAGTACCTTTATACTATAAGATTGGAATTGTGAGAAGAATTCGTAAAGGTGGCCCAGGATTCGTCTCGTAGTATGCTTTTTATTATAGGTGTTAAGCGAGAATTTTATGCCTTTCCTTATGAGTTGAAATTACCGTTGTTTAGATCGTTTTGTTCCGGTCAGGAGAAATTTATGATTGCAAAACCTGTTGAAAAGATAGTCGATTTCTGCCAGTGCATCTTCGAGGACATGACCTTCGCCAGAGCGCGGCAATGGAAAGATGCCCAACCGGGTCGCAAGGTGATCGGCTACATGCCGGTCTATGTCCCGCGCGAAATCATCCATGCCGCCGGCATGCTGCCGCTGGGAATCCTCGGTGGCGGCGCCGACATGGAAGTTATCCACGGTGACGCCTATTATCAGAGCTACATCTGCCGCATCCCCCGTTCAACCATCGAGATGGCAATCACCGGCAAGCTCGATTTCGTCGACGGCATGATGTTCCCTTCGATCTGTGATGTCATCCGCAACCTGTCAGGCATCTGGCAGATCATGTTCAAGGACAAGTATGTCCGCTATTTCGATGTGCCGCAGAACTTCAAGGACGAGATCGGCGGGGTGTTCTACTCCAATGAGCTGCGCGAACTCAAGGAAGGGCTGGAAAAGCTGGGCGGCCGTGAAATCACCGATGCGCAGATCAACAATTCCATCGCCGTTTATAATGAAAATCGTGACTGGGTCAATCGGGTCTATGATTTCCGTGCAGCAACCCCCTGGAATGCCCCCGCTGCAGAAGTCTACCTGCTGATGCGTGCCGGCATAGTGCTGCCGGTGGAAGAACACACCCAGCTGATGAAGGATTATCTGGAGGCGGCCGCTGCCCAACCCCGACCGATGCGTGACAATTGCCGGGTCACCCTGATCGGCACCTTCTGCGAGCAGCCCCCTCTCAACCTGATCAAGTCGCTGGAAATGGCCGGCTGTTATATCGTCGACGACGACACCATGCTGGTCACCCGCTGGCTGCTCGAAGCGGTGCCGACAGACGGCGATCCGATCGATAACCTGTCCAAAGCTTTTTTGCACCACAGCGCGGAAACCGCGGCCAAATACGAAGTGAACCTGGAAGAGAAGGGCAGCTACATGCTCGAATCGATACGCAAGCGGGGTGCCGACGGGGTTATCTTTGCCGCACCGAGTTTCTGCGATCCGGCCCTGCTGGATCAACCGATGATGGTTCACCGCCTGGAGGCCCTGGGAATTCCCTACATCACCATGCAGTATGCCGAGAATTCCGGACAGATGCAGCCGATCCGCGAGCAGGCGGGGACCTTTGCCGATTCGATCAAATTATGGAGTTCCTCATGAACAATAGTAAGCAAGACGTTATCAAGTCACGTTCGCAATTACTGCAGAAAGAGATGATCAGACGCAATTATGACCGGATCACCAGTGGCCAGGCCAAGGTGTCCTCGACCTTCGTTCCGGGTAATCTGAACGAGCTGTTGATGTGCTTCGACATCGCCAACAATCTGCCGGAGATCAACGCCATCCAGAACGC
>JBPPMB010000256.1:0-15686 GCA_051305855.1 Desulfuromonadales bacterium | reverse complement strand
ATCGTCATGTATCCCTACATGACCGGTCTGGTCGCCGGTGCCTTTGTACTTTCTTCTCTCTACCACGTATTTAACGTTCAAAAGTTGAAAGAGATCGCCCGCTACGCCCTGGTCTTCTCATTCGCCTTGCTACCTGTGGCAATGATGCCCCTCTAGCTGCATCTACTGCAGCCCCTGCGTGGCATCCATGTACTCATGACACCCCATTTTACTTCGGCAATTTCAGCCTTTGGCAGTGTATTCATGACTTATGCCTTCATCGTTGCCGCAGAGATCTGGTTCGTTTATCGTAAGTTTATTGTTGAATCCATCCACCGACTCGACGCTAAGAAGAGTCGCAGCGGTTTGGAAAGCTTCCTTCGTCCGATCTACAAAATTATTTCACTTGGCGCGATGGACATTTCCAAAGAGGCCCTTGACTCAGACCACAAGGCCATCAAGTTTCTGGCTGGACTCGGCATCCCGGTTGCCTGCTTTCTGCATGGCTACGCCGGGTTCATCTTTGGTTCAGTCAAGGCCAATGCTCTCTGGATGACCCCGCTTATGCCGGTTATTTTCATCTGTTCCGCGATCGTTTCCGGAATTGCACTCTGCATCGTCAGCTACTACATCTTCATGGAAATGCGCAAATGGGCTGCCAAGCGTGGCAAGAACTGGTTGCTTCCTGACGCGCTGGCTCAAGGCGGAACGGCCATTCCTGTCGAACAACTGCGCAGCATTCAAGAGCATGAAGTCAAAATGACTTCCAGGTATCTGCTGATCTTCATGACCCTTGCGATCACCCTTGAAGTCCTTGACATGATTTTCCGAGGCTACACCGCAGTGAAATCGTGGGATGCCCTGCGCATGGTCATCTACGAGCATGATTTCATGAAGATTTTCGTCTATCAGTACGCGATCGGTAATTTCCTGCCATTCATTATGCTGTTGTTGCCGGGCCTGACGACCAGACGTGCTGTCGTCGCCAGCATACTGGTGCTCTTTGGTGTCTTCATGATGCGTTGGAACGTCGTCATTGGCGGGCAGGCCTTCTCTCTCACGTTTGCCGGTTTCATGGAATATCACCTGCCCATCATTCCGCACGACATCGAAACGTTTAAGGAGGGTTTGGGAGGGGCGCTGTCGGTCATTGTTACCCCGTTTATTATCTTCTATTTCCTCAACATGATTTTTCCAGCTTTCATGTCCGATGACGAGGCTCACTAAGCAAGGAGCCTCTTAAAAACCAAAAGGCCGCACTCCTTTCGGGGGCGGCCTTTTTTATCTTTCATCCCGGCCAGATGGACATCTGGTCGTTGTTTTGATTCTTTAATTGAACATCTTGGCGCCAAGGTAGGCCAGTGCCGGCCAGGCGATCAAAGCGGCGGAGACAAAGGCGAACACGCCAAGCACGCTCATGATGGCAACAGTGTAGCTGGCTTTCACATTATTGACGATATTGGCTTCGGTTTTCATGGCGCTTCTCCTATGGTCTCTCTCACAGGATGAGAGGTAAAGGTTAAATCCTAGTTAAAAAGTTTCGAGCCGATGTAAGCGAGTGCCGGCCAGGCGATCAATACGGCAGAGATGAAGGCGAACACGCCGAGCAGGGCAATGACCAGAACCAGGTAACTGCTTTTCACATTATCCATAAAGCGGCTTTGAGTTTTCATGACGTCCTCCTGTCGAATTTGATTTGCGACTTGTTCCTCACTCTTGATTAAACTTTTAACATTAAATAAAATTCATGTCAACAATAAAAGTTAAAAAAATTTCATTATTTTTGAGCAAGGGCTAAACTCGCCTTTTTTCTTGTTTTTTTTAGACGAATTTGATAATTAAACACCAATTAATCCTTTCTATTGATGCTCGTTTTTAAATTTATCAGCTTCCCAAGCGGCATTATTAAGAATTCACATACCGCCCAACGACGCGACACAGGAGTATTCCATGGGACAGTTCGACATGGTCAAGGACTTCTTCCTTGGCATCAGCCGCAGCCGCTTATCTCTGGTTGGCGGCATGCTCGTCACCATCACCACCCCCTTCCTGGTCAGCTATATGCTGGCCGACACGATCTGGCACATCAAGAATCCCTACTTCGGTGCGGCGGTCTACCTTGCCCTGGGGCCAGTTTTTCTTGCCGGGCTTGCAATGATCTTTATCGGCGCCTTCTTTTTTCGCGGAGAGCGTGATGTTCATCTCTTCACCCTGCAGTATCTGCGCAGGTATTTCACAGAACCGGACATGTTTGGCCGCCTGCGCAGAAACGTCTTCCTGATCGTCCTGCTCACTTCGGTCAACTTTGCGGTGTTCAGCGTGTTTCTCTACCGCGCCTATCATTACATGGAGTCGACCCAGTTCTGTGGCCAGTTCTGCCACACGGTTATGGCACCTGAACACACCGCCTACGAAAACTCGCCACATTCTCGCGTTGCCTGTGTCGAATGCCATATCGGCTCTGGAGCTGACTGGTTTGTGAAATCGAAGATTTCAGGAGCACGCCAGTTGCTGGCCGTCGCAGCCGCAACCTACCCGACTCCCATTGAGACTCCAGTGCATGGCCTTCGCCCGGCGCGAGAGACCTGCGAAGAATGTCACCGCCCCGAACTCTTTCACGGCGACAAGCTCAACGTCACCAAGCGTTTCCTCCCGGATGAGCAGAACAGCGCAGTCTACGATGTGCTCCTGATGAAGATCGGCAGTGCCGGCGACCGGGCTCAAAGCTCGCATGGAATTCATTGGCACGTTGCTCCCGAGAACAAGATCACCTACCGGGCTGCAGAGTTCAACCGCATGGTGATTCCGGAGGTCACCCTGACCCTGGCCGACGGGACACAAACGGTCTTCCGCACCCCCGATGCAGAGGAGCTGTTACAAGCGAACAGCCAAGAGGAGAATGTCCGCGAGATGGACTGCATCGACTGCCACAATCGTCCTTCGCATATTTACCTCCCACCGGATGACGCCCTGGATCGCAAACTGGCAGAAGGCGACATCCCCCAGGATCTCCCTTATATAAAAAGACAAGCAATGGAGCTGATCACGGCCAGCTACGAAACCTCGCAACTGGCCCGCGACACCATCACCAACGGTCTCAACAACTGGTATAAAACGAACTATCCTCAGCTGGTTGCAGAAAACCCGCAATTACTGGAAAATGCGGTTGTTGGGGTCGTTTCCGCGTACTCTGAAAACGTTTTCCCGGAGATGAAAGTCGAATGGGGCACCTATGTGAACCATATCAGCCACGGCCCGGACTTTGATATAGGCTGTTTCCGCTGCCACGATGACATGCATGAAAGCCCGGACGGCAGGACTATCTCTGCCGACTGCAACACCTGTCACACCTTGTTGGCCATCGAGGAAGAGAACCCAAAGATCCTGGAAACCCTGCAGGGGGGAGCTCTCTAGGAAGCTTTCTGAAACGAGCAAAAGCGGGGGCAGGCTCAAGATGGAGCCTGCCCCCGCTGATTTTCTGGTGATCAAGATAACTCTCAGATCAGACCATGCAAAGCCCCCCCTGCGACACCAAGGACATCGACCCGACGCTCAACTTCAGGATCATGCTCAAGAGGCGGAGCATGAAAGCTCTTCTTTCTTGCATCAATGACCAGGCTGCCACGGCATCCCCAGTGTTTGACATGAAAGAAGGACTCGATCCCCTCAATGTCACTGGCAGGGGCAGAACGGGTAAATGTAACCCAGAGCAGGTTCTCGAGATTCCGTGCGGAAAACCCTGCATCATCGACGATCACGATCAAAGGGAAGTCGTTGATCTCATCGTCCTGCGTGTAGGAACGGCAGAAGGCCGCCAGGTCGGCTGACGGCCCCCCCCGTTCACCCTGCCAGGACTCGCCCTGCAGGACAAGCACACCCGGGAGAGCAAGCTGCGGCCTTGAAAACCCTGCAGGCAAACGCAGGTCACGGGAAATCCGGGCAGGCAGACTGCGCCGAATCGGTCCAGATGCCGCAATGACGACCTTGGAACCAACATTCAAGGCCGAACCGGAATAATCAAGAGTATCTATCGTGGTGCACGTCTGAAAATGCAAATCCCGACGCCAATCAACTCGGGACAAGAGCGACTGTAAAAACTCACCGATATCATGAATATCCAATCCCGGTTGATCAGACTCATTGACGATCAACAGGTACTTGGCCAGTGAAAGCTGCCCTTGACCGAGCAATGCATTGGCTTGGGTCAGTAATTCCTGAGGCCCTGCATTGTCAACATAGGGCACGTAGCGCTCGCTGCCAATCGCCAGCAGAAGAGGGTGTACTCCTGCAACATCAACGGCATGGACGGCCCTGACTCCTGGCACCAGATCGGGGATTGCGGCACCGGTCATTTCATGGATCAGGGCGCCAAAGGTCGTGTCTTCCTGGGGAGGGCGACCAACGGTGGTAAAGGGCCAGATCGCGCCGGGGCGATGGAAGACGTGCGTGACTTTCATCACTGGAAAGTCATGGGTCAGGCTGTAGTATCCCAAATGATCACCGAAAGGGCCTTCCGGACGGGTTTGTCCGGGGAGGATATAACCGGACAGGCAAAAATCCGCCTCCGCTGGTGCCAGCAAACCGTTGGGTGTCTTTACCATGGTCAGTCGATGTCCGCCAAGCAGGCCGGCGAAGGCAAGTTCCGGCATCCCTTCAGGCAGCGGCATGACTGCAGCCAGAGCCAGGCTCGGCGGCCCCCCGACGAAAACGTTAACCGCCAGAGGCTGGCCTTTTCCCAAAGCCGCCGCATGATGCACGCCAATGCCGCGATGAATCTGGTAGTGCAGTCCTACCTCATCAGAAGCATATGCGCCTCCGGAAATCTGTACCCGGTACATGCCGAGATTGGAACACCGCCAACCAGGTTTATCCAGTGCCTCAGAATATACCTGCGGGAGAGTGATAAAGGCGCCACCATCCCCTGGCCAGGAAACCAACTGCGGCAACTGGGCAAGAGCTGTGGTCTGTTGCAGTAATGGGCCGCTCTTCGCCGACTTGGGCAATAGATGCCACACATGACGACCAAGGCAAAGTGACGAACCAAGCTTACGAAGCGCCAATCCAGGATCAACCTTCAGGGCAACCAGACGTTCTATTGCCGGCAAGGCATCACGAAACAGGAAACGGGCTCGTTCAAGGGATCCGAACAGGTTACCCAGCATCGGGAAAGCACAGCCCTTAACCCTGGTGAAGAGCAGGGCAGGGCCACCGGCAGCGTAGACCCTGCGCTGAATGGAGCTGATTTCAAGGAAGGGGTCGACTTCTACATCAATGCGCTTTAACTGTGCCGTTTTTTCAAGACTTGCAACAGCATCGTGTAAATTGCGATAACCCATGATAGATGGCTGGTCCCAATGAGGTTTTCAGGAAGAGTGCGAACACTGCCTGATCATTGTACCTGTAGTCTCAGATGGAAACAAAAACTTTCTGAAAAAGCCCGGGCACTGGCAGAAATCAGGTTAATCCCTTATACTGGTAAGAAATGAACAGTGAATGGCAGAAACAAATCAATACTCCTGTCGAAACCGGCTTGCTAAGGCTGACGACGATCGTTTATGCCCTGCAGGCGGCCAGCCTTTTTACCGGAACCCTGACCCTCTTCGCCGGCGTCATCATCAACTACGTTCGCTTGGAAGATGTACAAGGGAGCTGGATCGAAAGCCACTTCCGCTGGCAGACAAGAACCTTCTGGTATTCACTTCTATGGATGGTGATCGGATTTGTCACAACTATTTTCCTGATCGGCTGGGCGATTCTTCTGGCGGCTTCGCTCTGGCTGATCTACCGGATCGTCAAGGGCTGGGTTTACCTCAGCGAACACCGGCCCATGCCGTCCTGAGTCCCAAAAAGCTCAGCGGATTCGCCTTCCTCACCCAATTCCCTCCGCTAAGGAAAGCTCCCGGATTTTTGAAAAAAGTTCCCCGTCAGAAGAGTTCTTACGCGTTAAGAGATCAGTAGCTTGCTACGTTTGCCCTTGGACGGCGCGAAAGGAGAGAGAGTCAGCTGCGCAGGGCGAGATCCTGCTTCTCCAGGACAAGAATGCGATCCCGCAACTGCGCGGCTTTTTCAAATTCCAGGTCAGCGGCAGCCTGCAGCATTTCAGATCGTAAACGATGGATGTCAGCGGTCAGTTCAGCGGCAGACTCATATTCGGCAAGAGCCTCTGCGACCAGGTTTTCTGTCGAGGACTCTGCTTTTCCGAGGACATCCAGAATCGACCGGAACGATTTCCGGACCGTCTCCGGAGTAATTCCGTGAGCCTCGTTATAAATCAACTGCGCCGTTCGGCGCCGCCCGGTTTCATCGAGGCAGGCCTGCATGGAGCGGGTGGTCTTGTCAGCGTACATAATCACCCGGCCATCCACATTCCGCGCCGCGCGACCACAGGTCTGGATCAAAGAACGGGTGCTGCGCAGGAAGCCTTCCTTGTCGGCATCCAGGATGGCAACCAGTGTGACCTCGGGAATATCGAGTCCTTCACGCAGGAGGTTGATGCCGACCAACACATCAAAGACTCCCTGGCGCAAGTCACGGATAATCCGGATGCGTTCGACTGTATCGATGTCGGAATGCAGGTAACGAACCCGGATGCCGACCTCATCCAGATATCCAGTCAGGTCCTCGGCCATGCGCTTGGTCAGAGTGGTCACCAGAACCCGGGCCTTTTCCGTCACTACCTGACGGATCTCATGGATCAAGTCATCAACCTGATTACTGGCCGGACGAATTTCAATCGGAGGGTCGACCAGACCGGTCGGCCGAACGATCTGCTCGACCACGACTCCGGCTGAAAGGGTCAATTCGTAATCACCCGGGGTCGCTGAAGCATAAACCGTCGGAATGTTCTTGGCACTGAACTCATCGAAAGTCAGCGGTCGGTTATCAAGGGCCGAAGGCAGGCGAAAACCATATTCAACCAGAGTCTCCTTACGGCTGCGGTCACCACGATACATACCGCCGATCTGGGATACAGTCACATGACTTTCATCGATGAAAAGCAAGGCATCCTCAGGGAAGTAATCAAAAAGAGTCGCAGGAGGCGTACCGGCCGACCGGCCGTCCAGATAACGCGAATAGTTTTCGATGCCCTGGCAGAACCCCATCTCCTCCATCATTTCAATATCGAAAAGGGTGCGCTGCTCAATGCGCTGGGCCTCCACCAGTCGATTCTGACCACGCAGAAACTGGATCCGCTCGCACAGTTCTTCCTGAATCTCATGAATAGCCCGGTCCAAGGTTGGCTTGGTGGCGACGTAATGGCTGGCAGGAAAAATTGCCGTAGCTGACAGTCGATCGATGACCTTGCCACGCAAGGGGTCGATCTCACTGATCGCCTCGATCTCATCACCGAAAAATTCGATGCGCAAAGCACGATCTTCCTCGTATGCCGGGAAGACTTCCACCGTATCGCCACGCACCCGGAAACTGCCACGGTGGAAATCGATGTCGTTGCGGCTGTATTGGATTTCAACCAGATGACGCAGCAGCTGGTTGCGCTCAAGTTCCATCCCCTGTTCAAGGCGAATCAACAAGCCATAATAAGCCTCGGGTGAACCAAGCCCATAGATGCAGGAAACCGAAGCGACGATCAGGACATCACGCCGGGTCAACAGACTGCGCGTTGCACTATGACGCAGTTTATCGATCTCCTCGTTGATTGAGGAATCCTTTTCGATATAGGTATCTGTTCTTGGAACGTAGGCTTCAGGCTGGTAGTAGTCGTAATAGGAGACAAAATACTCGATGGCATTATCAGGGAAGAGTTCTTTGAATTCACCGTAAAGCTGTGCAGCCAGGGTTTTGTTTGGTGCGAGGACCAGAGTTGGTCGCTGGACTTCCTTCACCACGTTGGCCATGGTGAAGGTTTTGCCCGAGCCGGTAACACCCAGCAAAACCTGGTGACTGTCACCACGGCGGAGGCCGGCGATCAGCTCGGCAATAGCCTGCGGCTGATCACCTTGAGGTTGGAAATCGGTCTTGAGAACAAAATTTGCCATACATCAGACCGGAAGCGTTTGGTTTGTTGTTAATCAGGAACCAATGGGCCTGAAGAACAGTTTCCCGCTGAGCCTCTGTAACCGGCTTACCCAGCAAAGTTGAGATGCAGGCGCGCTTGGATTCAACAATTTTGGACGATCCTTCGTTCCAAGAGCATGACAATCGATGCAAAGTTACATTTCAGCATCTGCCTGGCGTTCCATAGAGAGCGTTCACAGGGAACTCCAGCACAGAGAATGCTGATTACTTCATTTTCCAGGTCGTTCCCTCCGGACTGTCCAGCAGCAGCACTCCTTTGCTGGCCAGCTCATCCCGGATCTGGTCGGCACGGGTAAAATCCCGACGGCCCCGTGCTTCACGGCGCTCTACGATCAGCGCTTCAATCTCCACCTCGTTCAAGCCAGTATCAGCCAGACCTTGGTGTGCGCTACGTGCCAACCATGCCGCGGGCTCCGAACCGAGCATGCCCAAAACCTCGCCGAGCCGCAGCAGATCAGCGCGGCCTTGGTTCAAGATTGCCAGCATACGGTTGTTTTCTTCAGCCAGGATCCGGTTTATCGCCCGCACAGCATCAAACATATGCCCAATTGCCAGGGCCGTATTGAAATCATCGTCCATGGCGCTACGAAAACGCTCTTCCAGCCCGACCAGTTTCTCAACCGACTCGGCCAGCGCCACCGCCACAGAGCCTTGCTCTACATCTACAGCTACATCTTCATCTGTCCTGGCGAGGGCTTTGTCGAGTTGCGCCAGCGCTTCGTAAAAACGGCATAATCCAATACGCGATTCCTCAAGGTTCTGGTCAGAAAAGTCGATCGGCGAGCGGTAGTGCGCGGTCAGAATAAAGAACCTGATGATTTCCGCATCGTAGCTTTTCAAAATATCGCGAATCGTAAAAAAGTTGCCCAGCGACTTGCTCATCTTCTCCTGGTTGACATTGACAAAGCCATTATGCAGCCAGTATTTAACAAATTGTTTGCCGGAGGCACCCTCCGACTGGGCGATTTCATTTTCGTGGTGCGGAAAAATCAGGTCGCGACCACCACCGTGGATATCAAAGGTTGCGCCGAGCAGGCTTGAGCTCATTGCCGAGCATTCAATATGCCAGCCAGGCCGGCCAGCGCCCCAGGGTGACTCCCAACTCGGTTCGCCGGGCTTGGCGGATTTCCACAGAGCGAAATCCATCGGGTTGCGTTTCTGCTCACCGGGAGCAATCCGCGCACCAGCCAGCATTTCCTCCATATTGCGTTTGGAAAGTTTTAAATATGACGAAAACGTATCAACGCTGTAATAGACATCGCCCGCTGATTCATAGGCCATCCCCTTGTCGATCAACGTTTCAACCAAGGTGATGATCTGGGCAATATACGCGGTCGCTTTCGGCTCATAAGTCGGCTTGCGCAGGCCCAAAGCCGTCATATCCACGTCAAAAGCCCGGATAAACTCCTCGGAAAGCTCCTGACTGGATATGCCGCGCTCGCTGGCACGCGCGATAATCTTGTCATCAACGTCCGTATAATTGCGAACGTAGGTAACGTCATAGTTGCTGTATTGCAGATAACGGTAGACGATATCAAAGACAATGTTGGCCCGGGCATGGCCGATATGGCAATAATCGTAAACCGTCACCCCGCACACATACATCCCTACCTTGCCAGGGACAAGTGGCTGAAATTCTTCTTTTTTACCTGACAGTGTATTGTAAACACGTAACGGCATAATCTCTTCTCCGGAAGTCTTGTCTATCGTGCTGCGTGCAGTGACCGACTTTCATATCACAGAACAGCTGACAGGAAAAGCCTCCAACGGGAGGGCCGACAACAGACAGCGCAAGCTGAACATGCGGTACAACCTGGTGCACAACATCACAATTTACCGCTGCCTCAGGTATACCGACCAGCACTTCTGGCAGGGCCTTTCCTGACAAACCCCATGACGGCTTCATTGACCCATGCCTTCAGACGACATGACATAAGCGGCAGGTCGTTTCCCTTAATGACTTGCCTGTTTTTCCCAAGTATCGCGCAGTGTAACGCTCCGGTTGAACACCAGCCTGCCCGATTGAGAGTCTTTACTGTCAACACTGAAATAACCAAGGCGCTCGAACTGGAAAAACGTTTCAGGCGCGGCACCGGCCAGGAACGGCTCCACAAACGCCTGCGGAAGGACTTCAAGGGCATCGACGTTGAGCAATTCGCGATAATCAAGATTTTTTTCTCCCGCCGGGTTGGCAACCCTGAACAGGCGGTCGTAAAGTCGGACTTCGACGGGCACGGCATGCGCCGCGGAAAGCCAATGAATGATTCCCTTGATCTTCTTGCGCCCTTCCGGCAAGGCGCCTCCGCCGGTTTCCGCATCATAACTGCAACGCAGCTCCGTCACTTCACCAGTGGCAGGGTTTTTGATCACTTCATCGCAGCGAATGACATAACCGTAGCGCAGGCGGACTTCGCGGCCGGGCCCGAGGCGGAAGAACTGCTTGGGCGGATCTTCCATGAAATCATCCTGATCTATATATATTTCGCGGCTGAAAGGGATAGTACGACTCCCCATGGCAGGATCCTTGGGATGCCTGGCGGCAGTGAACTCTTCACTCTGCCCCTCAGGGTAATTGGTAATCGTCACTTTAAGCGGGCGCAATACGCCCATGGCGCGCGGCGCTCTCTGGTCGAGATCTTCACGGACACAGTCTTCAAGGACGCTCATGTCAATAACACTGTCGCTCTTGCCGACACCGATCCGTTCGCAAAAAGTGCGAATTGCGGCGGCAGAAAAACCACGGCGCCGCATCCCCGAGAGAGTCGGCATGCGCGGGTCATCCCAGCCGGAGACGTGCTTTTCATTGACGAGCTCCAGCAGGCGCCGCTTGCTCATCACGGTATAGGTAAGATTCAGCCGCGCGAACTCGATCTGCTGTGGATGGTAAATCTCCAACGCTTCGCAGAACCAATCGTAAAGGGGCCGATGATCCTGGAACTCGAGGGTACAGAGCGAATGCGTGATTTTTTCGAGGGAATCCGACTGACCATGAGCAAAATCGTACATGGGATAAATGCACCAGGCATTGCCGGTCCGTGGATGCAGGGCTCGCAGAATGCGATACAGAATCGGGTCACGCAGGTTAAGATTGGGTGAAGCCATATCGATTCTGGCACGCAGCACCCGCGAACCATCGGCGAACTCACCGGCCCGCATGCGACGGAGCAGGTCGAGACTCTCCTCGCTGCTGCGGCCACGGTAAGGGCTCTCCTTGCCAGGCGCAGTCAAAGTGCCACGATACTCGCGCATCTCCTCAGGACTCAGGTCACAGACATAGGCAAGCCCCTTTTTCACCAGTTTTTCCGCATATCCGTACAGAGTCTCAAAATAATCCGAGGCATGATATTCGTGTGCCCCCCAATCAAAGCCGAGCCAGTTCAGATCGGCTTTAATGGCATCGATATATTCCTGCTCCTCCTTAACCGGGTTGGTGTCATCGAAGCGCAGGTGGCAACGCCCCTGGTAATCGCTGGCCAGGCCGAAGTTGAGACAGATTGATTTGGCGTGGCCAATATGCAGATAACCGTTCGGTTCCGGTGGAAAGCGCGTAATGACGGTCTTGTGTTTACCGCTGGCAAGATCCTCTTCGATAATGTTACGAATGAAATTGGTGCCCGGAGGGACATTGGGATGACTCATCTGTCGGTTACTCCTTGTGGCTTTCATAAAAAATACGCTATTTCCCCATTGCTGCCATCAGCACCACTGCATATGCGGAGATCCCTTCGCCGCGCCCGGTATAACCAAGCAGTTCGGTGGTCGTGGCCTTGACATTCACACGACTACTCGCAACCTGACAAACCTGGGCCAGGTTGGCTATCATCCCGGCAACATAGGGTGCCAGCCTGGGACGCTGGGCAACGATCGTTGTGTCGAGGTTACTAACCTGGAAGCCGCGCGTTTGTGCCAGGCCAACGACTTGTTCAAGCAACAGGAGGCTGCTGATTCCCTTGTAGG
This sequence comes from Desulfuromonadales bacterium, assembly GCA_051305855.1. Classification (GTDB taxonomy): domain Bacteria; phylum Desulfobacterota; class Desulfuromonadia; order Desulfuromonadales; family BM103; genus M0040. The sequence goes on along the minus strand of JBPPMB010000256.1, from coordinate 3,713 downwards.
CCACATCAGTATCGGGGAAATAACATCCTATATCACCAAGACCAAGTGAACCGAGAATCGCATCAGAGGCTGCATGCAGCAAGACATCAGCGTCCGAATGACCCAAAAGACCAAATTCGTAGGGGATTGTGACACCACCCAGAACCAGAGGGCGATCAGGAACCAGGCGATGGACGTCAAAACCGTGGCCGATGCGCATCATGTCAGGCTCACCCCTTCTACCGCCAGCAAGGCTCTGGCCAGAGCCAGGTCTTCCGGTGTTGTTATCTTAAAATTATGCGAATGACCGGCCAATACTGCGACAGGCCAGCCGCACCATTCGATCAACGAAGCATCATCGGTTCCGATATAATCACCGGCATAAGCTCGCCGATAGGCTTCGCGAATCCGTTCACAACGAAAGGCCTGTGGCGTCTGCACCTGCCAGAGCAGGCGACGATCAAGGGTTGACCGGACCAAACCATCAAAAACCTCTTTGATCGTGTCCTGCGCCGGGATAGCCAGCAGGGCCGCCCCTTCAATAGCCGCCAGCTGCACCAAGGGGCCGATCTGATCTTTCGGGAAAAAAGGTCTGACACCGTCATGCACCAGAATGACATCCTGGCTCGCTGCACCACAGGCCTCCAGGCCCTTGCGTACTGAGTCCTGACGTTCAGCCCCGCCGGCAATCACGCCGCCTATTTTCTCCAGCCGGTAACGATCAACCAGTTCGGCTCTACAAAATGCGATATCCGCTTCCGGAACAATCAGATGAATCGCCGTAATCTGGGGATGAGCAGCAAGGCGTGACAAGGTCTGCACCAGAACCGGCTGGCCTCCCAGTTCCAGGTACTGCTTCTTGACATCTCCCCCGATTCTGCTGCCGCTGCCTGCGGCAGGAACCAGAACGTGAACATTCATAAGTATTCCCGCAAGTAATCGTTAACAACAAGAATTTCAGTTTTAATTGATATTTTTACCGTATTTACTGCCATTTGGAAATCATTATTAACGCTTCGAGACAAACAGAAGGGCCGAGTGCACATCAGCACCCGGCCCGAAATCATCCATAAATCTGCTCGTATCAGTTGACCATCTTGTCGAGACGTTTTGTGACCATCTCTTCCCCGATTCCCTCGGCAAGGGCAAGCTCTTTGACCAACAGCCTTCGCGCTAGTTCCAAAACTTTTTTCTCTCCATAAGAGAGCTCTTTTGATTCCTTGATCAGATAGAGCTCGCGCAACACCTCAGCCACATCCTTGGGGTCACCCGTCTTGATCTTGTCGTTGTATTCCCGCTGTCGCCGACTCCATGAAGCAATGGCCAGAGAGCCAATTTGCTTTGCCTCGAGGACGTTGTATATTGTCTCAACCTTGTCTTTACTGATCAGGGTTCGCAGGCCAACCTGACGGGCATTGCCCACCGGGACCATGATGGTCATATCGTTATCAATAATTCGCAGGATATAAAAATCGTGGGTTTGACCGCAGAACTCTCGGGATTCAATCTTCTCAACAACACCGACTCCCTGTGCAGGGTAGACAGCTCGGTCACCAATTTTAAACATTATTTTTATTTCTCCCATGGAAGTAGACAGATTATCACAGGGAACCCCGTCGGTCAAGGAAAGCCCCGATTCTTCGCGGGTTTGTTCCGTGGGCCATTACCCTTTAAGATCACTGCACAGGTTCGGCAGTCAAGTAATCAGGGATGACGTGGAGCCGACAATTTGCGATGATAGGCAAACCATGCCCGAGATACCTATCGACATAATGCCTCTTGATGAGAACCCTGAGGGTTGGCGTCCCCTGCCGTCACGGCTGGGGGATGCATCAGGCAGGACCCTGTCGCGACTCCAGATGCGCAACTGGTCACTGGTTCTGGAATCACGCCATATCCCATGGCGTGCCGAGCGGCGCGTCTTTGGCTGGCAACTGCTGGTTCCTGCAGACCTGCTGGCAAGAGCCAGCAGGGAGCTGCGTCAATACGAAAGTGAAAACCGTGGATGGCCTCCCCCTCCGCCAAAGGCGACACCGCTGATTGACAATCGCACGACAACCCTCTGGGTTTTGATTGCTATCGGCATTTTTTACAACCTCACACTGCACAACATCAACCTGGCCGGGCACCATCCGGTCGACTGGACCAACCTTGGCAACGCTCATGCCGGCAAGATCATGGCCGGCCAGTGGTGGCGGCTGGTCACCGCTCTCACCCTGCACACCGACTGGCAACACCTGCTCGGCAACCTGGTGATCGGCGGCGTCTTCATTTCCAGACTCTGCCGCGACCTGCGCTCCGGCCCTGCCTGGCTTCTGCTCCTTGCGGCAGGCATACTCGGCAACCTGGTCAATGCCTGGCTGCAGAATCCTGCCCACCGTTCGGTCGGCGCTTCCACTGCCATCTTTGGTGCTGTCGGCCTGCTCGCAGCGATCAGTATGGTGCGCTACCGTCACAACCTGCGCCCACGTCGTCGCTGGACCTTGCCCGTCGCCGCCGCCCTCGGCCTGCTCGCCATGCTCGGTGCCGGTGGTGAGAATACCGACCTTGCTGCTCACCTGTTCGGTTTTCTCTTCGGACTCCCGCTTGGCCTCGGGGCAGAACTGGCTACGGAGCGCTGGGGGCGGCCTGCCGGGAGGGTTAATGCCCTGCTGGCGCTGACAGCCATCGGACTCGTAATCACTGCCTGGTGGTCAGCTTTACGGTGGGGAGGTTGACGGACTGACGATTAACGTTATTGTTTTTGCAGCAGGACCAAACCCTGAACCCTGGAGACATGCACTATGAAAAACTGGCCGATCCAAATAGGATTTTTGATTGTCGGCGTAATTATCGCGGTCGCCTACTGGCAATTTTACCGCCCGGGGCAACAGGCTTCGGTACAGGTAGTTGCAGCACCTCCGATCAGCAAGCCGCAAGCGGAGCCGGTGATCCAGCATCCGGTCACCACGGAGCCGGAAGGACTCAAAGCCGCCGAGCCAATCATTGCCGAGGAGCAGCCATTGCCGGACTTGAGACAAAGCGACACGCTGATGTCAGAGATCATGGCCAAGTTGTTCGCCGACCAGAAACTCGACCGTTTCTTTGTCTTCGAACATTTCATCGAGCGCTTTGTGGTCATGGTCGACAACCTGCCGCGGCGGCAACTGCCGGCAACCCACCGGCCGCTCAAAAAGATCTCGGAGAAATTTCTGACGAACGGCGAGCGGGACAGGCTGACGGTCGACCCGGCCAACTATCGACGCTACACGCCCCTGGTCAAGATGCTCGCCGCACTCGACACGCAGCAGGTGGTGGCCGTCTATAAACGCCTTTACCCGCTCTTCCAGGAAGCCTACCAAGGGCTCGGCTACCCGAACGCCTACTTCAACGACCGGCTGATTGAGGTCATCGATCACCTGCTGACCACCCCGCCAATCTCTGGACCGGTTTATCTGGTGCAACCAAAAGCCCTTTTCCTCTATGCCGATCCTGCTCTGGAAGAGCTCTCGGCCGGACGCAAAATCCTGCTCCGCTGCGGGCCGGAAAATGCCGCGCAGATCAAGGCGATGCTGCATAAATACCGCCGGGGGTTGACCGCTGGCAGCTGACCTAGCAGCCTGTCGGACTATACGGGCCGAAACGAAAATTTGGATGTTTGAGAACAGATTTTAGCTCGTTTGCAGGTTCATAGCCGTAGCTATGGACCAAAAAGGAGCTGAAATATGGGCCAAACAGCCGGATTTGCAGCCGGC
>JBPPMB010000233.1:0-33583 GCA_051305855.1 Desulfuromonadales bacterium | reverse complement strand
GATGTGTATAAGAGACAGGACCTATGCGGTCGATAATTATGCCTTTGATTATGTCGCCAGGCATGATTACCAGGGGTTCGCTGCCCTGGAACTCTCTCAACGGCAGGTGTTGGCTTATCCGCCATTCGGCTATCTGGTCAACCTGGTGCTGAGTGGCAATGACCAAAAAAAAGTTCACAACGCAGCAGAACAGCTCTCTACCAAGCTGGCATCCGCGGCCGTGGCCGTGGAAGTCCTCGGTCCGGCGCCATGCCTGCTGCCGCGGTTGCGCAACAAGCATCGGGTGCAGATCCTTCTGAAAGCGAAACTCCGTGAACCGCTGCGACGCCAGGTCGATCAACTGAGTCGATTGTGGTCGCAACTGCCTGCCGGTGTCGTTCTAACGGTTGATGTCGACCCGGTTGATATGTTCTGATATACAAGCAACCGATCAGAGGAAAAAGGACTTATGAAAAAACTGTGTTGGCTGATTATTGTCTGTCTGGTACTGCTTGCTGCTTGTGCGCGACCGCCGGTAGAGCCGCTTGTCGAAGAGCCCGTCATCAAGGAGCCTGCTGTTGAACCGCCTGCTGTTGAACCGCCGGCTGTTGAAGAGGTCCCGGTGCTGCAGGCTGTTTCCTGGTCAGAGGTTTCCGGCTGGCAAGAGGACAACCCTAGCCTGGCTCTTGGAGCCTTTCTGCAAAGCTGTTCAGCGCTGCGTTGGCGGCCGCAATGGAAGACGTCCTGCGAAGAGGCCTCTGCCATGGTGAATGCAGAAGAAGCGGAGGTCCGGGCTTTTTTTGAACGCAACTTTGTACCGAATCAGGTCAGCCAGGCGAACGGCTCCAGCGAGGGACTGCTGACCGGTTACTATGTCCCTGATCTCAAGGGCAGTCGTACTGCTTCTGCAGATTATCCGCACCCGCTCTATCAAAGTCCGAATGATCTGCTGATAATCGACCTGAGTGATGTCTACCCCGACCTTGGCAATTATCGCTTGCGTGGCCGTGTTGAAGGGAACCGGGTTATCCCGTACTGGAATCGCAGTGATATCGATAGCCTTACCCGGCCACTGGCCGGCCAGGAGCTTTTCTGGGTTGCTGACCCGGTTGAACTGTTTTTTCTGCATATCCAGGGCTCGGGCCGTATCCTGCTTGATAATGGTGATCGGGTGATGGTCGGTTATGCTGATCAGAATGGCCATCCCTATAAATCAATCGGCAAATATCTTATTGACCGCGGGGCCATGACCCGTGACCAGATGTCGATGCAGAATATCCGGTCCTGGGTCAGGAACAATCCAAGCGAGATGGGTTATGTTCTTAACCAGAATCCGAGTTATGTCTTTTTCAGGGAGCTGGCTGCTGATGTGCAGAGTCCGCCCGGAGCCCTGGGCGTTCCTCTGACGCCTGGCCGCAGCCTGGCCGTAGACCGGCGCTATATCCCGCTCGGTGCCCCGGTTTTTGTCGAGACCACCTGGCCCAACAGTGATCAGCCGCTGCAGAGATTGATGATGGCTCAGGATACTGGTGGTGCCATCAAAGGCAGAATCCGAGGCGATTTTTTCTGGGGCATGGGAGACCAGGCTGGAGAACAGGCCGGACGCATGAAACAACCTGCCAGGTTCTGGGTGTTCCTGCCACGGTTGACGGAGACATCACAATGACTGTGAGCCGCCGCTTCCCGCAACTCTGCCTGTTGCTACTGCTGTTTGCCGGTCTGTTCGGATCAGACAAAGCGCATGCATTTATGCCAGCGAAGGGCATGTTCCTGGTTGCGAAAGAGCAGCTCGCCGACCCGCGCTTTCGTGATCGGATTATCCTCTTGATACAACATGATTCCCAGGGGAGTGCCGGTCTGGTGATCAACCGTCCCAGCCGTTTGCTTCTGGCAACGATGCTCCCGAAAGGATCAAGGATGGCCGGGCAGGGGCATACCCTCTCTTATGGCGGACCGGTCGAACCGCAGGCCCTGCTTGCACTGGTGAAGGTACGCAACCATCCACCGGAGCCCGCTGATGAGATTATCGACAACCTGTACATAACAGGAGTGGGGGTGCTTGACGAGTGGCCTGATTTTGCTGAGGAAGTAGTCGATTACCGGGCGTTTGTCGGCTACACCGGCTGGACGGCTGGCCAGCTGGATGCTGAAATACAGCGAGGGGACTGGTTACTGCTGCCGGCTGATGAGCAGAGTGTGCTTGCCGAAGAGGGAGTGCCGCTCTGGGAACGTTTACATGCAAGGGCTCTGCAGAACCATTGATCTTTGCAAGACGTTGTCTGCGCTATCGTTGCTGCCTTATCGATTGTCAGTCTTGCCGAGGCGTTCGAGAAGCGTTTTGACCACCGCGTCTATGCGCTCCTGGTCTTCTCCGAGGATGTTCAGGAAGCGCAGGCCAACCTGTTGCACATCCTCATCCTGCCGCTCTCCGACCCACACCGCTTCAGCCAATGCGCAGATGATCCCCTTCTTGTCTCCGGCTGAGATGTAAACTAAAAACAGCTCTGCAGCCTCTACAGGCGCCTTTACAGGCAGGCGAAGGCCCCCGCCTGCGAGGTTGATCAGGAGTTTTTTGAATGTGGTGAGCTCTGCAGCAGAGCCTCCCGACCTGATTGTCTTAAGGTTCTCATGCCAAAGCGCACGCATTTTAGCCAGGTTGCCTGTGGCGCGCTCAATTCCGACCCATGCATTGACATCGACCCGACGGAAGATGCGCCTGGAAATGAACTCAAGATTCCCTTCAAATTGCAGGCGGATATCCTTGCTGCTGATGCGCTCAACAAAAGATGCTATCATACGCAGGCCCATCCCCTTGAAATCGGTAAGGACCTCAAATTTCATGCCCGACTCAAACGGAAAGGAGTCCGCTGCATCGGAGCCGTAGGGCAGAGCAAGATCGAGCTGCATTGGCTGGCTGTGCATGGCGTAGCCGGTGATGGTGTCCAATGCGGTCCGCTCTTCATCGCTAAAAATCCGCTTGATGAAAACCTTCTGCCCTTTATTGAAATATTTTCCATATGCCATATAAATTCAGCCTGCACTATTCATCAGTTTCGCCACACACCGATTGTTCAATGGCCGCAGCAACGGCCTCAACCCTCAGACCTCCACCATAAATCGTCACTTCTGCGTACTTCCTGTAAAGCGGTTGACGTTCTTCGTAAAGGTGTTCATAGGTTTCATCGGGCCCGATCACCAGGCCGCGGGTGTCCATGTCGTTAACCCTGGCGAGCAACTCTTCCAGGGGAATGTCGATAAATACCAGCTGCCCCAGCTTCTTCAGCCGGGCCATAGCCCGGTCACTGTATACGGCCGAACCGCCGGTGGCAATCACGCTGTGAGTTGTTGCGAGATTGCACAGGACATCGGCCTCCAGTCTCTTGAACTCGGCCAAACCGACACGGGCGATGATCTGCTGCAAACGACATTGCTGCTGGGTTTGAAACAACAGATCGGTATCGACAAAATGGTAACCGAGGCGTTTTGCCAGCAGCACGCCCACTGTGCTTTTGCCGGCACCGGGCATGCCGATCAGGATAATATTCAGGGCACAGTCTGTCCGCATAAAATCAGTTCAACTGATTTTCAGTACAATTTTACCGAAGTGGCTATCCTCTTCCATCATCCGGTGCGCTTCGACCACCTCGTCGATGCTGAAGACCTTCTCAATGATTGGAACGATGCTGCGATCAGCGAACTTCGGCAGGGCGCGTCGGGTGAATTCGGCAACGATTTCGGCTTTTTCAGGAACGGGACGGGAGCGCAGCACAGATCCTATGATCTGCTGACGCTTGACCATCATCAGGGCCAGATTGAGCTCGGCCTTGAAGCCGCTGATGATGCCGATAATGACCAGCTTGCCCTTGTAACCCAGTGATTTCATATTCGGGTCGAGGTATTTGGCGCCGACGTGGTCGAGAATCAGGTCAACGCCTTTCTTTTTGGTGAATTCCTTGACGATTTCGCTGAAATCCGGGTTTTCAAGGTAGTTGATCACCAGGTCGGCGCCGAGTGCACTGACCCGCTCCATCTTCGCAGGATGCGCGGTGACGATCAGCTTGCTGTTCGCTGTGAGCGCCTTGCAGAGCTGGATAGCGGCCGTGTTGACGCCGCCGCCACCGCCATGCAGGATGGCGGTCTGGCCGTCCTGGAAATCGCCGATCATGAAGACATTGAGAAATGCAGTAATGTAGGATTCGCAGATGCAGGCGGCTTGTTCGAAACTCATGCTTTCGGGGATGCGCATCAGGTGAGTGGCGTAGGCCAGGGCGTACTCGGCATAGCCGCCGCCACCGACCAGGCTGATGACTCGCTCACCGACGTTCCAGCCGGTGACGCCCGGCCCGAGTTCGGCAATTGTACCGGAGACTTCGAGGCCGAGAATCTCCGAGTCGCCGGGTGGCGGCGGGTATTTGCCCTCGCGCTGGACCAGGTCGGGACGATTGATCGAGGTAGCCACCACCTTGACCAGGACTTCGCCTTCCTTCGGGGTCGGTTTGTCAACCTTGCCGACTTTCAGGACTTCAAGACCACCAAAACCTTTCATCAAGACTGCCTTCATATGGTTTCTCCTTCAGAGCTGTCATTTATGCCGGTTTCAATTCAGGGCCACGAGGGCTCTAAAAAATAAAGTATATTTAACGGTGACGTTTTATCAACATTTTTAAAAATCTTGTGTCTTGCTTTGTTCCCTGGTGTCTTTGTGGTGAGGGTGATTATCCTGCCGGTTTTTGACAAACCGGTAGCCGCGCCCGCGCACCGTCAGGAAATGTTTCGGTTTAGCCGGATCCTCTTCGAAATATTTGCGCAGGCGGACGATGAAGTTGTCAAGGGTGCGGGTTTCCGTGTTCTCTGCCATCCCCCAGATCGATTTAAGAAGCTCCGCCCGGGTCAGCGTCTCCCCCTCGCTGGCAAAAAAGGTTTCCAGCATACGCCCTTCGAGTTCGGTCAGCCGCAGGCTGCCGTTTGCTGTTACGGCTAGCAGGTTTCTCAGATCGATACGGTTGCTGCCGAACAGGTAGTCAGCCTCGCGGTTGTACGTGGGTTGATACCAGGCGGAACGTCGCAGCATGCCATGCACCCGCAGCAGCAATTCATCCAGGTTGAATGGTTTGCTGAGATAGTCGTCAGCGCCTTCCTTGAGACCTTTTACACGATCCTGCTCTTCGCCTAAAGCCGTGAGCATGAGTATCGGCAATTGTGGCGCCGCTTTGCGCATCTGGCGACAGAGATCAATGCCGTGGCTGTCCGGCAGCATCAGGTCGAGTACGACGAGGTCAAATGGACGGTTGTTAAAGGCTTCCATCGCCTTGGCCCCGGTGTCTGCATGAGTGACCAGGTAGCCTTCAAGTTCCAGGTTGAAAATCAATCCCTGGGCGATATGCGTTTCATCTTCAACCAGGAGGATTTGAGGTTGTTTCATACCTGCTCCTCTGCCTGGGCGGGTTGCGTGACCGGTAGAATGATTGTGAAGGTAGTCCCCTGTCCCTGCCCCTGGCTTTCCACTTTGACCTGGCCGTGATGACGGCGAACCGTGGTGTGGACTATGAACAGGCCGAGTCCGGTGCCACGGATGTTTTCGTCTTTACGGCGAATGCGATAAAACATGTTGAAGATTTTTTTTTGATCGTTGGATTCTATGCCGCGGCCATGATCAGAGAAAGCTAGGCAGCATTTGTTCGTATCGCGGCTCAGGGAGACGCTGATCATGGGAGAGTTGTCAGAGTAGAGGATGGCATTTTCCAACAGGTTGCGCAGAACGGTTTCCATGGCGTCCTGATCAATGGCGGCATAAATGCCTGGGGCAATATTGAGTGACAATTTGCCAGCCTTGGGCAGGGTGAACTGGCGGGCGCGGAAATATCTTTCCACGAAAGCGCTGAAGTCGGTTGGCTGCAGATCCAGCCGCCAATGCTTCTGATCGACACGGTTGGCAGAGAGCAGGTTGTCAATCAGTCCGTTGAGACGGCTGGCGTCACTCAACATGGTCTCGAGGAAGGCCGCCTGGCGTTCAGCGGATGGCTGATGGCGCCGCAGTGTCTCCAGATGCAACTGCAGGGAAGCCAGGGGCGACTTCAGCTCATGGGTCACCTGGGAGATGAACTGGCGTTGCTGGCGGACCAGCGCCGACTGCTTCGTCCAGTAAAGGAAGATGACATAGACGCCGATCAGGATAGAGATCAGCAGTAGCAGCCCCTCGGTCAGAATCAGCCAGTCCGGGCCGCCGACCAGTAGCTCGGGGCTGTATTTCTCCGCCAATGCCCTTAACTTGCGATGGCTGCCAAGAAACCAGTTCAGCCAGACAATAACAGCCAGCACCCAGGCGACCTGAATGCCGATAAAGGCCATGAGAGGATTGAAAATTCGTTTCAGCAAGTTCATATGCCCCATCTTTACCATCACCGACGGCGGGCGGCAAGAGGGAGAAACAAATGTTTTTACAGAAGTATTACAAAGCAGAAGAGGCACATTTGTTAGAATAAACACTGATATTGGCATTATTCGGGTCGCTGCAGAGGAGAGATTATGCGCATCGGTAAGCACGAGGTTCCTTATCCCCTGATTCAGGGGGGGATGGCTGTTCGCGTCTCCGGAGGACGCCTGGCTGGCAATGTCGCTCTTTGCGGCGGCGTCGGCATAGTCGCCACGGCCGGGATTGCCCTGAATTCGCCAAGCTTTAAAGGTGACAACTACTTTGCTGCCGAGCCTCTGGCTCTCAAAGAAGAGCTGGCCAAGGCCTTTGCAATCGCCCCGAATGGGGTTATTGGCAGCAACTGCATGGTGGCCGTCACTGATTATGCCGAACTGGTCAAAGCCTCCTGTGAAGGTGGAGCCAAGCTGATTATCAGCGGCGCCGGGCTGCCGTTGAACCTCCCGGCGTTGACGGCGGAGTGGCCGGATGTTGCCCTGGTGCCGATTGTTTCCTCGATCAAGGCCGCTGAGTTGATTGCCCGTAAATGGCATAAGGGCTACGACCGCATGCCTGATGCCATAGTGGTCGAAGACCCTGACACAGCAGGAGGTCACCTTGGTGAAAAAATCGAGAATATCGGAACCGGCCAATACGATCAGTACGCGACTGTCCGTGGCGTCAAAACCTATTTCCGTGAAACCTGGGACCTTGATATCCCGGTTATTGCGGCTGGCGGCGTCTGGGACCGCGATGATTTCCAGCATGCCCTGGAGCAGGGCGCAGATGGCGTGCAAATGGGCACGCGTTTCGTCTGCACCGTAGAGTGCGATGCTGCTGATGCCTTCAAGCAAGCATATCTGGACTGTAAAAAGGAAGACATAGGCCTGCTCATGAGTCCGGCTGGCCTGCCGGGCAGGGCGCTGATCGCGAATATCGAAACGATTCGTGAACGTGACCTGGAAATGACGCCAACCTGTCCGACCGGTTGTCTGCGCAAGTGTTCGTACAAGTCAGACGGAGAGCGCTTCTGCATCGTCCATGCTCTTGACCGTGCTCAACGGGGCGATACCGAGACCGGACTGGTCTTCTGCGGCAGCAATGCATGGAAGGCGACACGCATCGAAACGGTCGCAGAGATTTTTGACGAACTTTTCCATGCTGAGCCTCATCTCTCCGTGAACAGTACGAGCTTTTAAAAGGCAGCCTTTGAGCTGCCTTTTAGTCTGGCGAACTTACCGCAGGCTGGCTAGGAGTGTTGCCCTCCGGGATCACCGGCCCGGGGCTTATGCTTGTCAGTTCACATGTTCCCTTAAGCCTTGTCAGGCCTGCATGCCCTGGTGTAGAATACCGCATGTGGTTCGGGGGTTAACCTCGGACCTCATTCTTTTCTCAATAATCTGATTTTCCAAGGAGGTGCCGGGATGGCGCCAAACGAAGCATTCATACCTAAGTGGATCGCCTGGGAGTCAACCCAACGTTGCAACCTGAACTGTGTTCACTGCCGCTGTTCATCGGACATGGATGCGGCGGTCGGTGATTTCAATACCCAAGAAGCCTTCAAACTGATTGACGATATCTGCGAGGTCAGCCAGCCGGTTATGGTGCTTTCCGGCGGCGAGCCGCTGCTGCGCAAAGATATCTTCGAGATCGCCCGCTACGGGACCAGCAAGGGGCTGCGCATGTGCATGGCCACCAACGGCACCTTGATCACCGACCAGGTCTGCCGGCAGATGCTGGAAGCAGACATCAAGATGGTTTCACTGTCACTTGACGGCTCGACCGCAGCGATTCACGACGATTTCCGGTCATGTCCCGGCGCATTTGCAGGCGTGATCCGCGCCGCCGAGACCCTCAAGCGCAACGGCATCAAGTTCCTGATCAATTCTTCGTTTACCAAACGCAACCAGAAAGATATAGGTGCGACCTTCAAACTCGCCAAGAGCCTCGGTTCAACCGCCTGGTACATGTTCATGATCGTGCCCACCGGCCGCGGCGAAGATATCATGAACGAACTGATCTCCAAGGAAGACTACGAGGAGATTCTCTCCTGGCACTACCAGCAGGAGAAGAGCGAAGACGAAATCCTCATGCGGCCGACCTGCGCGCCGCATTACTACCGGGTTGTGCCGCAGCTGGCCAAGGCCGAGGGCGTCGACTTCAAACGCCGCAGCCTGACCTTCTCCACCGGTGGCGGCAAAGGCTGTATCGCCGCCCAGACCATCTGCCTGATCGACTGCTTCGGCAACCTCAAACCCTGTTCCTATTTCCACTCCTCGGTCGGCAACGTCAAGCAGGTGCCATTCAAGGACCTCTGGTTCAACAGCAAGACCTTCAACGATCTGCGCGATTTCAAGAAGTACAAGGGCAAGTGCGGCGAGTGCGAATTCATCAATGTCTGCGGTGGCTGCCGCGCCCGCGCCGATGCCGTTTACGGCGACTACATGGCAGAAGAGCCCTTCTGCAACTACGTGCCGCAGCGCACGCAAAAGCGCATGGCAAAAGAGGCGGCGGAGCTGGCACTGAAAACGTAGGGGTGCAATGAATTGCGCCCCTACGTATAAATGTATATCGTTTGGTAGGGGCGACGCATGCGTCGCCCTGGGCAAGGCATGCGTCACCTTGGGCAAGGCATGCGTCACCTTGGGCAAGGCATGCGTCACCTTGGGCAAGGCATGCGTCGCCCTGGGCAAGGCATGCGTCGCTCTGGCCAAGGCATGTATCACCTTGGGCAAGGCATGCGTCACCTTGGGCAAGGCATGCGTCGCCCTGGGCAAGGCATGCGTCGCCCGGGCAAGGCATGCGTCGCTCTGGCCAAGGCATGTATCGCCCTGGGCAAGGCATGCCTTGCCCCTATATATAAATTCGAAGAGGAGATTATGATGTCCGATTACACCTTCCTTAAAGCCTGCTGGGGCCAGCAGACTGACTATGTCCCGGTCTGGCTGATGCGCCAGGCCGGCCGTTACCTGCAGTGCTACAAGGATGTCCGCGCCAAGGGCGGAGGCACCTTCCTCGATCTCTGCAAAGACCCGGCGCGTGCGGCTGAAGTGACCATCCAGCCGATCGACATCCTCAACGTCGATGCGGCGATCCTCTTCTCCGACATATTGACGCCGATTGAGCCGATGGGCATGGCCCTCGATTTTGTGCCTGGACCGGTGTTCGAAAAGCCGATCCGCACCGCTGCCGATGTCGATGCCCTGGTGGTGCCGGAAGATATGGCCGAGGCGGTCGCTTATGTTCCGGCAATCATCAAGCGCCTGCGGGTTGCCTTCGAGGGGCGCGTGCCGCTGATCGGTTTTGGTGGCGCACCCTTTACCCTCGCCTGCTACATGGTTGAAGGCCACGGCAGCAAGGACTTCGCGGCCCTCAAGCAGATGATGTATGCGGACTTCCCGCTTTACGATGCCCTGATGAAGAAGATCACCGAGATGGATCGGCGCTATCTCAACATGCAGATCAAGGCAGGTGCCCAGGCGATCCAGATCTTCGATACCTGGGGTGGCCTGCTGGCGCCGCACGATTACGAGCGCTACATCCTCCCTTACGTCAAGACCCTGATCAACGGCCTCGATCGTGATGGCATCCCGGTCATCTACTTTGTCAAGAACGGCGGCACCATGCTCGAACTGGTCAGGGAAGCCGGCGCCGATGTGCTCGGTCTCGATTGGCATGTCAACCTCGGCAAGGCCCGCGATATCATAGGTGATGATATTGCCGTTCAGGGCAATCTCGATCCAACCGTTCTCTACGCGCCGAAGAATCACATCGAGCGCGAGGTACAGCGGATCCTCGATGAAAATGCCGGTCGGCCGGGCTTCATCTTCAATCTTGGCCATGGCATTCTCCCCACGGTACCGCCGGAGAACGCTATCCATATGGTCGAGTGTGTGCACCGCTTGAGTGGCAAGTAAAGAGGCGCGAAGTGCGAGGCGCAAACAACCAGCCCCCAGCCCCCAGCCCCCGGCTCTCGGTTTTCCTCGAGAAACCAACGGCTCTGGTGCTTCTGAACATGGGCGGACCTGACTCGTTACGGGCGGTCCGCCCGTTTCTCTATAATCTCTTCTCCGATCGCGATCTGATCCAGCTGCCTGCCGGGGCTTTGCTGCAGAAGCCGTTTGCTTTCATGATCAGCCGCCTGCGGGCGCCGAAGGTCAAAGTGAACTATGCTTCGATCGGCGGCAAGTCTCCGCTGCTGGAGTGGACCATCAAGCAGGCGGGGGGGACGGCCCGCAGGCTGGGGGGCCAGGTCCGACCCTTCGTGGCCATGCGCTACTGGCGACCCCGGGCCGATGAGTGCCTGCGCCGCATGAAGCAGGAAGGTATCGAGCAGGCTGTCGTGCTCTCCATGTACCCGCACTATACCAGCGCCACCACCGGCAGCAGCATCAAGGATTTCGAGGCGACTGCCGCGCGGATTTACCCGGAGCTCAGATACTCCGTGATCAGCGAATGGTACGATTGGCCGGCTTACCTTGACGCCTTGGCAAGCCGGGTGCGCGAAGGGCTGGAGAAGTTTCACGAGCTGGTGCGCGATGAGATCCCCATCCTCTTTTCGGCCCACGCCCTGCCGCAGAAATTTATTGATGACGGCGACCCCTATCTTGAGCATGTCCTTTGCACGGTCAGGGGGGTTATGGCGCGTTTTGCCGAGCGTCCCTGGCGCCTCGGGTTTCAGAGCCGCAGCGGACCGGTGCAATGGATGGAGCCCGACACCCTGAAGGTGCTGGATCAGCTCGCTGCCGAGCAAGCTCCCGGGGTTTTGATCGTGCCGGTATCCTTCGTCTCGGATCATATCGAGACGCTGCAGGAGATTGATTTCGAGATGCGCATGCATGCCGAAGCGATCGGCCTGCCGCGTTTCGAGAGAGCCCCCTCACTCAACGACGGCGAGGATTTCCTGCAGGCGTTGAACGATCTGGTGAGACATCACCTGGAGAATGTATGATGATGCCCTGCCGGCATTGTGGCCAGGACTTCGATCCGGAGAAACTGCCGGATGATGCGGCTGTTGAAGCCGGCTTGATTCTGGCGGTGGAACGCTACGGTGACGCCGGCTCGGTCTGTGCTGACTGTCTTGCCAGCCGCGGTCGACTGGCGATGATGTATGATCCTTCCTGTCATTGTTAGGCATGGTAATCTTGTTCATGCTGCCGCGACGTTTCGATGACACGCCTGCTGCGTTCTGCAGCGAGCGTCTCTTGTGGGTTGCGCTTGCTTCTGGAACTTTAGCCTTTGCTCTATTGCTGCTTGATTCTCTTGCCATTGCTGCAGTAAAAAGGTTTTGACGTTATTGATGAAGCCTCCCGCCTGGGGGTATGGATCGAGGATTTTTCATTCTGATGCGCGCTTTCTTTGAGAAAATCGGCTACGAAACCATCATGTTCCTGGAGACTTACGGACGCCTGGGGGTTTTTCTGGCGCGTACTGTCAAAAGTATCTTCACGACACGTTTCAAGCTTCGTCCGGTGATCCATCAGGTGCATTTCATAGGTGCCCGTTCGGTCTTTGTCATTCTCTTTACCGGGTTGTTCACCGGCATGGTTCTCGGCCTGCAAGGTTATTACACCTTGCGCAAGTTCGGATCTGAGGGCTTTCTCGGCTCGGCTGTTGCCCTGAGCCTGATCCGTGAACTGGGGCCCGTGCTGACTGCGCTGATGGTTATTGGCCGAGCCGGTTCGGCGATCTGCGCAGAAATCGGCATCATGCGCAACTCGGAGCAGATCGACGCCCTCGAATGCATGGCGGTCGATCCGTTCCGCTACCTGATTTCGCCGAAGCTGCTGGCCGGCATTTTTGCCCTGCCATTGCTGACGGCAATTTTTGATGTCATTGGTATCTTTGGTGGTTATCTGGTGGGGGTTGGCCTGTTCGATATCAACACCGGTGCCTATTTCCAGGGGATGTACTCGAGTGTGGTCTGGGCCGATATCAAGATGGGTCTGGTGAAATCCCTGGTCTTTGGCCTTTTGCTGGTCTGGATCACCGCCTGCAAGGGCTTTTACCTGCACCTAGAACGAACCGGTGGCTTCGGTGCCGAGGGGGTCAGTCGCACGACGACTGACGCGGTCGTTCTGTCGTCGGTCAGCGTGCTGGTCTGGGATTACCTGATCAGTGCCCTGATGATTTGATGCAGAGAATGATGTTATTATGGAGATGATGAATGCAAAGCCACAGGATAAGTCTTCGGTCGTCATCGAGCTGACCGGTGTGAAAAAGCGTTTCGGCCGGCAGATGGTCCTGCGCGGCGTCGATCTGGTCGTGCACGAGGGTCGGACACTGGTCATAGTCGGTGCCAGCGGCCAGGGCAAGAGCGTGATCCTCAAGCATATGCTCGGCCTGATCAGTCCTGATCGCGGCACAGTCAAGGTCTACGGCCGTGACCTGCAACAGCTCAAGCGTCGCGAGCTTAACGAGATTCGCAGCAACTTCGGCGTGCTCTTCCAGAATGCTGCCTTATTTGATTCACTGAACGTCTACGACAACATCGCCCTGCCGTTACGTGAGCGGACCAGGCTGGGTGAGGACGTGATCCGGGACAATGTTATGGCGAAACTCACGCTGATGGGAATGGAGCGGGCCGTGGACAAGTTCCCCGCCCAGCTCAGCGGCGGGATGCGCAAAAGGGTCGGGTTGGCGCGTGCCCTGGTCCTCGACCCCAAGGTGGTCTTTTTCGATGAGCCGACCACCGGTCTGGACGTGCACAAGAGTAACGAACTCTACCGGCTCTTTTATCTCACCCAGCAGCAGCTCGGCTACACGGCTGTGATCGTCAGCCATGATGTGCCGAAGATTTTCAAGCTGGCCGATGAAGTAGCCCTGCTTGCTGACGGCCAGGTCCAGGGATGCATGCCCCCGGAGGACTTCCAGATGTCGGACCAGCCCATGATCCGGGAATTCGTCGAGGAAACCATGGGGCATCTCTATTTGAGCAACGAGGAGGAGGCCAACTTTTATGCGTAAGTTTAACCTTGAAATAATTGTCGGTCTGTTCGTGGTCGTCGGGTTTGTCTGTTTCGCATGGCTCTCCGTGCGCCTCGGCGATATTGACCTGTTCGGTCCTCCGACCTACCAGCTTACCGCCAGTTTCGGCTCGGTTTCCGGACTTAAGTCCGGTGCTATCGTTGAAATCGCCGGTGTTCAGGTCGGCAAGGTGGAGGGCATCCGCTTCGATGCCGATAAGTACGAGGCTTTAGTTACACTGGCAATCGATAAAGGGGTTGTCCTTCAGGATGACAGCATCGCATCGGTGCGCACGGCCGGGATCATCGGCGACCGCTATATCGACATCTCCCCCGGTGGTTCCGATCTTGAGATCCACGATGGTGGCCGGATCGTCGAGACAGAGTCGGCGATCAATCTGGAAGAGCTGGTCAGCAAGTACATTTTTGAAAATAAATAAGCCGGTATTCAGATCTACACGAAAAGGAGCGGACCATGCGGAACCTTCACAAGCTGGCTCTTTGCCTGACGCTCGTTCTGCTGTGCGGTGCCTGCAGCAAGGCCTGGGCAGCCAGTGACGCCGGCGAGGCGACGCCTGCCACCCGGTCCGCAGCTGAACAGGATTGGACGCAGTTGGACGACGATGAAGATGAGCTGGTGGTCTGGGATCCGATCGAACCATTCAATCGCGGAGTCTTCTGGTTCAATGACAGGCTCTACTTTTATGCATTAAAGCCCGTGGCACGCGGCTACCGTGCCGTAGTGCCGGAACCGGCACGCACATCCGCGGGAAATTTCTTCCGTAACCTTGCGGCTCCGGTGCGGATTGTCAACGCCCTGCTGCAGCTCAAGGGGCGCAAGGCGGCCGATGAATTGCTTAAATGCCTGTTCAACTCGACATTCGGTCTGGCCGGGCTCTTTGACCTGGGGGTCGGGCGGCCAGCCGGCAGCGACGGCGAGGACTTCGGCCAGACGCTTGGGCACTACGGCACATCTCCCGGGTTCTACCTGGTGATCCCGATTCTGGGCCCATCCAATGCCCGTGATGCGGTGGGTAGGGTGGCTGATTCACTGACGCATCCGGTGCCGTCTCCCTATTATCTCCAGATGAAGCAACTCGAGGTCGTCGGATTGCAGTCCTACGAAGCGGTCAATGCCCTGTCACTCGATAAGGATACCTACGAGTCGATCAAAAAAGACTCGCTCGATCCCTATCTGTTCGTGCGCGATTCTTTTATGCAGAAACGGGCAGCGATAATTGATAACTAGTGTCCATCAGGAAACTCCGGATAGCACGACTGCAGTTTCCTGACGAAAAATAACTAAGTCATTCTAGAAGGTTAGAAAGAGGTGTTTCCATGAGTTGTGTAAAATTGTTTTTGCCACTGTTCTTCGGACTGTCCCTGTGGGTATGCCCGGCATACTCGGCCCTGTCGCCGAAGGCGCAGATCCAGACGACTGTGGATCAGGTGGTCGAAGTGCTGCGCGACAAACAGCTGCAGGGAGAGCCGCGCCGGCAGACGCTCAGCCGTCTCATCCGATCCCGGTTCGACTTCTCTATCATGTCCCAGCGCACCCTTGGCAAGTACTGGAATTCCGCAACGGTGAACGAACAGGAACGCTTCCTGTCGCTCTTCTCCGATCTGCTCGAGGCGAGCTATATCGGTCGCATCGAGGCCTACAGCGATGAAACCGTCACCTACGGTGAGGAAAAGATCGAGGAGGACCGCGCCGAAGTCGCGACGATGGTCAACAGTGGCGGTACCCATATCCCCATCGATTACCGCCTGGTGCAGAGAGGCGATGACTGGTTTGTCTATGACGTCGTGATCGAGGAGGTCAGCCTGATCAGGAACTATCGCAGCAGTTATGGCGAGATCGTGCGCAAGGAAGGGTTTGCCGGTCTTTTCGGGCGCATGGAGGCAAAGATCACGGATCTTAAGCAGTCACCGGGGGAGAACAAGGGGCAATGATGAGTATTCAGCCACCATTGGCAAACGCTTGCCGCGGTGAGAACTGCTCTGAGCAGCTCTGCCGGGAAATGAAGCGGGAACTCGGGTTTTTCAGCTTTCTCTCGGAAGCTGACCTCGAGGAGGTCAGCCAGTATTTCCACTGCCGCAAGGTGAAATCCGGGGAGAATGTCTGGACTGCGGGTGATCCCGGTGACTACGTCGCATTCATCGTCTCCGGGCGGGTGCAGATCAAGGTGAATACGGAATTCCCCGGCAAGCAGGTGGTGGTGGGAGTCTTCAGCCGTGGCGCTGCTATCGGGGTCAACAGCACGGTCGTCCACGAGCCGAGAAACAGCACGGCCCGGGCCATGGATGATACCGGACTGATTCTGATCAACCAGGAGTATTTCGATAATCTGATCGATGAGCATCCTCGCATTGGCGTCAAGCTTCTCCAGGGGATGCTGCTTTCGGAAACGACCCGTCTGCACAAGGTCTATGCACGTTTGGCCTCGATCTTTTGATCGCCGGCTTACAGCCCGGTCTCTTGCAGTTTATTCAGTAACTCCTCCTGTGCATCACTCAATTCCAGTGGCACCTGAACTTCAATAACGGCATAAAGATCACCGGCCGGTCTCCCTGCACGCCCTGGAACCCCGAAACCTTTGAGTCTTATCTTGCTGCCATTCTGTGTCCCTGGCTTGACCTTGATGCGCTTGGGGTTTTCGAGCGTCTCAACAACCACTGCGGTGCCCAGGCATGCCCCGCTAAAGGGCAGCCTGACGGTTGTGAAGAGATCGTTGCCCTCACGGCGGAAGCGATGGTCAGCGGTGATGTTGATTTCGAGCAACAAGTCGCCGGGCGGACCGCCGGAAGTGCTGGACCCGCCTTTTGCGGAAATACGCAGTTTCTGGCCGGGTTCGACACCCGCGGGAATACGGACCTGCAACTGTTCGTTCTGTCCGTCGCGGTCAAGGTTAAGGCGGCGCTCACCACCGAGCACTGCCTGACGGAAGGGGATAGTGATCCGCATCAGATAGTCCTGTCCCTTCATGGGACGTGGCCGCTGGTGAACACCGCGACCCTGACCCCCGGCTCCGCCGAATATATGGCCGAAGATGTCTTCACCACCGCGGCCGCCGAAACCGAATTCGCGGAAAATGTCCCCCAAATCGACGTTGCGGAAGATATCCTCCTGGGAAAAGCGCTGGTGGAAACCGGTATCGCCGAACTGGTCGTACTGCTTCTTCTTCTCGGGGTCAGAAAGCACTGCGTAGGCTTCGGTGAGCTCCTTGAAGCGCTCTTCGGCCTTCTTGTCGCCGGGGTTTTTGTCGGGGTGAAATTTTTTTGCCAGCTTGCGATACGCTTTTTTTATCTGGTCGGCGTCGGCTGTTTTTTCAAGGGCGAGCGTGGCGTAGTAATCTTTGGCCATGTTTGTTCCTCTGTTGGATTACAGGAAGCGGTGGTCTTCCCGTGCAGGCATAATATAGTAACGGGCCTGCAGAACGTCAATGGGGAAACCCTCCAGCCTCCAGCCTCTAGCCCCCAGCCCGCTTCTCAGCCTTCCAGTCCTCAAGGTGCTCCTGGATGAAATCGACGATCCGCTGTTGTTCTTCTTGCCCCTTGCCTGTCACCTGCAGCGGCTCGCCAAAAGCGAAGTGAATGGTTCTCGAGGGGATGATGGGACCGAAATCCTTGATCAGCTTGCCGGTCGACCATGCCCAGGTCAGCAGGGCAAATGGCACAATGGTTGCCCCGGTCTTCCTGGCGAGCTTGATACCGATGCTGTTGAACTGCTTCGGATCAAAATCGACCGTGCGCGTATGCTGCGGAAAAATAATCAGCGAACGTCCCTGCGCGAGACGGCGGGCACCTTCTTCCATGACCATCCTGAGGTCCTCGCGCGGGTTGATGCGGTCGACAATCACAGGATCACGGACTTTGACAACGTCTCCGAAGACCGGGTAGTCGACCAGGCTGCGTTTGACGACGTAAGCCAGGTCGAAGCCCTGGGGCATGATCAGAGACGGAAGAACGAACGTTTCCAGTGAGCTCATGTGGTTGCCTATGAAGATGCACGGCCGGTCGATTCCCCTGAGATGCTCAATGCCGGTCACCTGCAGTCTGCAGCCTGCCTCTTCCAGGGCCCTGAGAGTCCTGACGCTGTCGTCATACCAGTCAACGGAATCATAATCATTGCTTCTGACCCTGCGGCTGGCGTGCCAGACAATCGCAATGGTTCTGCAGTAGAACATGAGAGAGGGGGACAGGCGGGCAAGCCAGCCGGTTTTGCGCTCAGGAGTCTGATACCTGTTGCCTTCGAAAAACCCTTGAATGCTGTTCATAGCACCTGCTGAATTCTATATTGTGGAACGTGACTTGCGGAAATGGAAGAGGACCAGTGCCGTGGCCATGCTCAATCCTGCACAGACAAACAGAACGTTCAGGCCGAACCAGTCGCCAATATAGCCTAATGCCAGCGATCCTGCAAAGATTCCCGTATCGATTCCTCCGGTAAAAATACCGGTTGCCTTGCCGCGGATCGCGGCGGGTTCATCACGGATAGCCATGGTGTTTAAAAGCGGAAAGATCAGGCCGTGACCGATTCCGGAAAGAACTCCAGCAGCGCTGAGCGTGATCTGGCTGTATGTGAAGGGCAGGAGGAAAAGGCCCGCCGCGTACAAGCCGATGCTGTAGGGAAGGATGCGCTTCTCGCCAAGGGAATCCGCCAGCCAGCCGCCGGTGAAGCGTACAGCTATAGCGCCTCCCGAATAGCAGAAAAAATAGACCGAGACAAAGCCGAGGTTGCGTTGCTCGGCCAGGGGTGCCACAAAGCCGCCGGTCGCAGCCAGGCCAAAGCCGAACAGCAGCGCCAGAAGCCCCACTACGATGAATTTTTCTCGCTTGAACAGACCGAAAAAGGTTGTCTTGACTGCCGGGCCATGTTCCTGGCGACTTTCCTTGAGAGGCAGGTGGACGCACAGAGCAATGCCAGCCAGGCCGCCCGCGATGAGAAAAATACCGAGGAAGCCGAAGTGCTCAAGGGTGCTTTCGGCCACGACGGGACCGATGGCGACACCCAGCAGCCCCGAGATGCCGAACATGCCGATTCCTTCGTTGAGACGATCCTGCGGCAGGATGTCTGCCATGAATGTGAACACCGCGGTGAAGCAGATGGCCAGGCCCACGCCGTGGATGGCACGCAACAGCAGGAAGAGGGGGTAGTTTGCGCCGAGCGGATCCTGAATGAATATGTAGAGCAACGGCGCTATCACCATGAGGATGCTGCCCACGGTGTAGCTGCGTTTGCGGCCGATGCGATCAATCATTTCCGCCACCCAGGGGCGACAAACCGCTGAAGCCAGGGCAAATATGCCCATGACCATACCGATATCACCCTGGTTGCCTCCTCGGTCAAGGACGTAGAGAGGCAGCAGGAAAAAAGCGCTGAAACTGGCGGTATGGCAGAGGTTGGCCAGCGCCATGGCCCAGAAAGCGGGTGTGTAGAGCATCGCATTGCATCCGGTTAGTAAAAAGTTGTTTAGAACATCAAAAATGCGAGATCAAAATGACCGATCTTTACAGGACAATACGCACTTCATGGTGCCTTGGTGTCTGGCATGGGTTATAGAACCAAACAATCAAGCCTTGTAAGCGATGGAGTTGTTCAGTCTGAAGTGGTGTGGCCCTGCCCGTTGGCTTTCGGCAGGCGGACCTGGAAAGTGGTCCCCTCGTCGGCACTGCTGGTCACCTCCACCTTGCCGCCGAGGACATCAACCAGCAGCTGAATGCTGTGCAGGCCGAGACCTCGATTTCGGCTCTTGGTAGAGACTCTGCCCCGGAAAATCTTTTTGCGGACCTGTACAGGGATCTCTCCGGGGTTGTTGACAATAAAAACAGCCTCGTCTCCATCCTCCTTGCAAGCCATCCTGACGGTCCCCGCTGGTGGTGTCGCCTCAAGGGCATTCTTGATCAGGTTGCCTAGAATCCGGATCAGAAGTGCCGGGTCGCTGTGCAGCAAAAAATCATCGACCGGCTCTGAGAGGATAAGATTCCGGTTTCCGATGCATTGATGATGCCGGTAAATCGCCAGCAGGGTGTCCAAAAGAGGTCGGACCTGCAGATACTCGGCGTTGACAGTCAGTTTCCTGTGTTCAGCGGCGCTTAAAATCTGCTGAGTCTCGATTTCGTCTATGATGTGTTCGGTGGTTTCTTCAAGGAGCCTGGTAACCTGCTGCTTGTCTTGCAGGTTCCCGTCCTGGAGCAGTTCGATAAAACCACGCAGGCTTCCGGCCAGGTTGAGTAAATCATGAAAAAACAGCCGTTCAAGCAGGCGGCTCCGTTCCACGTTGGACTTGAACTTGTCCAGCAGAATCGTTACAAGCAGGAAGGAACCAAGCCGCACCATCATGTTCCAGTATAACGCCCAGAACAGCTGGTAATTATGTCCCGCTGTGATCTCGGCAAACAGCCATACTGCAGCAGCCAGCAGGGAAGCAAAAATACCAGTCGTCAGGCCATACGTCCAGGTCAGCCAGAAGATCGGTGCTATATAAAAGATCGAAAAAGACAACTCCTCACCGCTGAGCATGTCGAGGAGACCCAGCAGGGGGATGACAAGAAGGCCACCGAGTGGTTTGCATGCAGAGCGAATGTTGCGCAAAAGTTCCAAGATGTCACCTTGATGTATCAGGAGTGGAGAAGAGATCCGCTTTTAACGCAAACAGATACTCTTTATACAACATTCGGGAAGAATTTTCATTGGTTCTGCATGCATGCAGCTGGAAGTTCGGCGATGTGAGGCAGTTTGCGTAAATGGTCAGGTTCATAGCCGTAGCTATGGACCAAAAAGGAGCTGAAATATGGGCCAAACAGCCGGATTTGCAGCCGGCTCATGGATAGTCCGACAGGTTGCTAGAAAGGTATGTACAAAATTCGCTAACAGAGCCAAAGTTTATTGGGATCATAATCCAGTTTATCGGATTATGTCTGGGATTGAATCTATTCTGTTGGAATTGACTTTTTATGAGTCATTTTTGAGATGTACCTGTTACTATAAGAAAACTTAAATATTTTGAAAAAGCAAACCCGGAGCAATTCGGTGACGCAAAGCTAAAGGGTCCAACAATGGATAGCCTGGCCGCCAAACAGTTATGCATATTCGCCCTGGGCTTACTTTTCGTAAGTTGAGGGCTTTTTTGTGGCATATATTGAAGTTCAACGCGTAACCTACTGTAACTATATGATTATTGTCGTTTTAGAGTGAATGTTTTGGCGTCGTTAAGAACAAGTCAGAAAAATGGGTGTCTCCATATGATGACGATCTTGACAAGCCATCAGGTGAAAACGGACACAAATGACTCAAGCAAAAAAATACAAAATTCTTCTCGTTGGCGATTCAGTATTTGATAACGTCTCTTATGTAGATGACGGCAAGGATACTGTAAACGCCATAAGAAGGGAGTTTTCGTCAATTGCCACGGTTGATTCTGTGGCCGTTGATGGCTACACAACCATTGAGGTGCTATTTCAGCTTGTCGAAGGTGTGCTCAAGGTTAAACCAAAGTACGATTACATCTTTCTTAGCATTGGCGGGAACGACCTCCTGGTTGACCAAGAGGTCTATCTTGACCCGTCAATTGGCCCTGAAGGCAAGCTGGATTTCTTAGACAAGGTCGGCAAGAGATTCAACACCATCTACAAACTTCTTAGAGAGATTTCTGACCATGTTTATTGGCTCGGGGTATACACACCTCACTTTAACCTGAACATGTTTGATGAGGACTATATTTGTTTAGCGAAACAAGCCATTCAAGATGTGAATCGGCGATTCAAATTGGGTGTTAGTCCTAAGTACATGTTATCCACATCCTCTATATTGAATAAGCCAGAAGACTTTACGCAGGTCATAGAACCCTCTGCGGTTGGCTCCGAGAAGCTTGCGAAGGAGCTTAAGAGAGTCATATACGAATCTATGGGTGATGCTTGAAATCCCAGGCTTTAAGACGGCTTGCCCATGATGCCGAGTCCGATAAATCCGATTCTCATTCTGTTCTCCATCTCCTTCAAACTGATTATATTGTCTATATTACGATTGGTTAGCGCACCATGCAGGGCTTCTTGCTGTTGAATTCCCAATTGGGGATAAGATACTGCATACTCATAGCATCGTTCCTGGCACCGAATGGAAGCTTTTTATACACCTCATGGGCTTTCATAACTTTATCCATATTCAGTTCCAGGCCAAGCCCGGGAGTATCGCTAATCTGTATTTTCCCATCGACAATTTTATAAGGATTATTCGTCAACTGCTGGCCATCCTGCCAGATCCAGTGAGTATCCATAGCCGTGATATTTCCAGGAGCCGCGGCGGCACACTGGGCAAATGTCGCCAAGGAAATATCAAAATGATTGTTGGAGTGAGAACCCCAGGTGAGCCCCCAGTCATTGAGAACCTGAGCAATTCTCACCGAACCGGACATGGTCCAGAAGTGCGGATCGGCCAGGACGATGTCGATCGATTTAGCGCAAATGGCATGATAAAACTGCTTCCAGTCAGTTGCGATCATATTGGTGGCCGTCGGGATACCGGTGCGCATTTTGAATTCGGCCATTGTCTCACGTCCGGAATAGCCCGCTTCAGTGCCACAGGGATCCTCTGCATAGGTTAAGGCCCTTCCTTTGCAGAGAACCACAGCTTCGTCGAGTTTCCAGGCCCCGTTAGGATCAATATTAATACGGGCGTCAGAAAAAGTTTTCGCCAGAAGATCAATGGTTTTCATCTCTTCTGACCCGTCCAGAACCCCACCTTTAAGTTTAAAATCTTTAAAACCATAGACTTCTTTCAACACCTGCGCCTGCTCGACGATGGCTTCGGAGGTCATAAATGGATTCCGCCGAATTTTAAACCAGGGGTTGGCGCTGTCACTTTCATCAATATAGGGCAGATCGGTCTTTCTTTTATCTGCCTGATAGAAAAGATAACCCAGAACGACGACTTCATCGCGTTGCTTGCCGTCCCCCAGAAGATCACAGACCGGAACGCCGAGAAACTGGCCCCAGAGATCGAGCATGGCGCACTCTATCGCCGTTTCCGCATGAACAACGTCTGCCAGTTTGGCCAGGGAGAGATTCTGAAGCCCTTCGCTGCCTTTTGTTGCCAGATTGTGTTTGTCAGCCAGCTTCTTGATAACAGAACGGTAAGCACTGATGTTCTGACCGACCACATAGGGCTTTGCTTCTTCGAGGGATTTGGTAATAGCTTCGCCGCCATGAACTTCCCCCAGGCCTGTATTTCCCGAGGAATCTTTGAGGATCACAATGTTCCTTGTAAAAAAAGGCCCATGTGCCCCGCTGAGGGACAAAAGCATACTGTCGTAGCCCGCAACCGGGATGACTTGCATTTCGGAAATTACAGGGAGTTTCTCGTTGAACTTCATGAAATTTTTACTCCTTGCGCAAGTTCTCTTTTTGCTGCCTTATGATTGTTGATAAGGGTCAAAATCAAGGAGAGGATAGTGAGTACCAGGAACATGGCGCTGATCGGATGAGTGAAAGCATCCATCCAATTACCGTTTGAATATTCAAGGCCCCGTCTCAGGTTCACTTCCATCGCCCCCTGAAGGATAAACCCGAGAATAAATGGAGGAATAGGGATGCCGAATCTGTTCATCATCAGACCAACAAACCCAAACAGAAGTAAACCCCACATGTCAAAAACACGGTTTCCCAGAGCGTAGGCACCAATAGAACAGAGGACAACGATAAGGGGAATCAGGATATGGGTGGGAACCCTGAGAATTTTAACAAACACTCTCATCCCCCCCCACATCAACGCGGCCATAATGATTGCAGACAGCGCCATGGCTGCAAATATGCTGTAAACAACCGGTCCATTTTGCTCAAAAAGGAGTGGTCCGGGCTGCATACCGTGAAGCAGGAAGCCGCCGAGAAGGATCGCTGTTGCTCCGTCTCCAGGAATGCCGAGAGTGAGCAGAGGGATCATGGCGCCGCCAATAGAAGCATTATTGCTCGATTCTGAAGCAATAATCCCGTCAGGAATTCCAGTGCCATATTTTTCCGGATGTTTACTGGTGTTTTTTGCCACCGAATAGGCGATCAGGTTGCTAGTGGCGCCACCGATGCCGGGAAGAACGCCGATACCAAGGCCGACAAGAGTACTTCTGATCAGATTGACCCAGTTTCCTGCCAGATCCTTTAAACCGAAACCAAACCCCTTCATTTTATATTCCGGAACTTTAATCTTTTGCCCTTTCTCCGATGCAGCCAGCAGAACTTCCCTGATCGCATATAGACCGACCAGGACGACAAGCAGATGGAAACCGCTTGACAACTCCAACGACCCGAACGTGTATCTCGGGGTTCCGTCCGTTGGAGAAAAACCTATCGTCGCGAACATCATTCCAAACATGGCACTCAACAGACCCTTGACAACCGACTTTTCGGTCAATGCCGCAATCAGTGTAAGAGCAAAGAGAGTGACGGAGAAGTATTCCCAGGGGCCGAATTTTAATGTGATCTTTGCCAACAGTGGTGCCGCAAAAATCATAACGGCCACACCCGCAAGGGTTCCTATCAGGGAAGCGAATACGGCGAGGCCAAGTGCTTTCCCCGCCTGGCCCTTGCGTGCCATCGGTACGCCTTCAAAGCATGTTGCAATTGAGTTCGGTGTTCCCGGAATATTCAGCAGAATCGCGGCAATGAGCCCTCCTGAAGTTCCGCCGATATAGATTCCCGTGAGCATTGACAAGCCAATATGGCTGGCCATGACATAGGTCACCGGGAGAAACATTGATAGACCTGCCACAACGGTAAGGCCGGGAAGGGCTCCGAAAATAATACCGACTAGAGTCCCGAAAAATACCATGGTTATACAGGTAGGATCTGTTAAGACCGTTTCAAAACCCGTTAACAGCATATGAAACATAGCAATATTCTCCTAACCTAATATCCCGCTGGGGAGAATCAACGTTAGATATTTTGTAAAAATGAAATAGATCAGAATTGATACACTGATGGAAAAAATAACAATAAAGAGAGACCACTTTTTTCTTTCGCCTTTATTGGTCAGAAGGAATGATTGTGCTATTAGATAGAAACTACTGGAAAGAATAAATCCAACCGGCTGGTAAAGCGCGATAAAAGTAGCAAGACAGATCAAAGAAATTATCAGTTTTATTGAGATCACATTGTCAATTCGATTGATGATCGTCGAATGGCGTTCTTGAACGCATGATTGTGCTTCATCATTTGTTAATTTTTTTTCTCCCTGTATTCTTCTCTGCCTTCGTCCCTTAAGGTAACTCTGAATGATATGCGTTACGCTAAGAATGATCGTGAGCACTCCTAGAAGTTGAGGAACTGAACGGGAATCAAGGCCCCTGTTTCCGAAAGGAGTAAAAGTTGAGATTTTCGAAGCACCAAATATATAAACTACAGCAAGCACAAAAAAGAAGATTCCTACACCGATCTCTTTTTTTATATCTCTGTTCATTTCGTGCTTCTCCGGTTATCAAGAGATTGCCATTGGCCTGAAGGGTTGTCTTCAGGCCAATGGCTACTTGTGAAATAAATATTTGGATTACTTACCTTGGAGAGTGTCCTTGATGGCCATCAGCTCCTCCCGCTGGGCGTACCAGTGTGCATTTGAATCTTTTACATTCTTCCATGTCGGGGGCTGATAAGCCTTCTTCATCTCGGCACGGTAGGACTCATTGTTGTTGACGATTTCACCAACGGCATTGCATAACTTTTCTATTTTCTGGGGATCTGTTCCTTTGGGGAAAAACATGGTGTTCATATAGTCATAGCCAACATTGACACCGGATTCACGAAGTGTCTTCACGTCAGGAATAAGCTCCGATCTATTGTCACTTACGCTGCCGAGAATTTTGAGGGTTCCGTTGTTAACATAAGCCTCTATCATGTCGTAATTCAGCGGGACGATTTCCGCGTGCCCGCCAAGCACTACCTGCAACCTTTCTCCAGAACCGCCTGATGACACGACATTCAGTTTCGCACCAGCCTGCAACAGCCCGATAGCAGTCCACATGGTTGTCGCGCCGGTGTTGGCTGTCAGCTTGACCTTGCCCGGATGCTCTTTTGTGTATGCAATCATTTCCTCAATATTGTTATAGGGTGCGCTTGCCAAGGACACGAGAACCTCAGGAGACGAATTTGACAGGATGCAGCCAATTTCAAAATCCTGGATGCCGTAATTAACCATACCGGCGGCTTCAGCTATGCTGAGTGAAAGCTGATGAACCAGAACGTTATAGCCGTCAGGTTTAGCGTTTTTAACCTGAGCTGCTCCGATTGTTCCTCCACTTCCCGGGACATTGGTAACCACAACGGGAACACCGATAAGATCGGGCAAGTATTTTGATATGGCGCGGGCATTAAAATCCGAGTTGCCGCCGGCGCCATAAGGAACGACCAGGTTGATAGCCTGCGTCGGCCAATCGGCAGCAAAGACCTGCACGGACATAGACAGCAGACAAAAAAGTACGATCAATCCCTTTTTCATAACATCCTCCTTGTTGTTGTTTCCTGGTTTTTGAAGGTAATGCCAACCGTACCAAACGACTGGCCTCTCAATTTTCCGCATTATCACAACACCGTGACAATTTGAAATGGTATCGCTTCCATAGATTTTGTCAAGCATTTTTCCTTTGTACAGGCCAAGTTATTTCTCGCCATGGGGAAAAATAAATTCTGATACAAAACAGTAGGCTATCCTGCCTAAAGGAATTAATATATTTTTATATTGTAAAGGATTGACAGACTGAATAGTGTTTTTACTGAATTTTATTTGGTAGCGATACCATTCTGTCTTATAATAAGTTTCACACACTAGCGACATGGTGTTAAATTCTCCAGAAAACGATGGGTCTTGCTATGTCTCGAAATCACAATAATCTGGGCAGTCATGGCAGAATAACCAAAGCCGCCGACGCTTCTATGGAAAGACTGTCTACAGGAAGTGTCACCCTGAGTGACGTCGCCAGGCTCGCAGGGGTCGGTACAACCACGGTTTCACGGGCTCTTAATCACCCGGAACAAGTCGCTCCAAAGACCCTGGAAAAGGTTAATCAGGCCATTGCTCTAACTGGATATGTTCCTAATCTGATTGCCGGCGCCTTAGCTTCCAGAAAAAGCCATCTGGTTGCCGCTATCATTCCGTCTATCTCCAATTCGGTCTATGCCGAAACCATCAGGTATTTCAGCCGCACTTTGCGGAATTCCGGTTACCAGGTCATGCTGGGGGAAACCGACTACCAGGAAGATCAGGAAGAATCGCTGGTACGAACCATTCTCAGCCGTAAACCTGATGGTCTATTTTTTATAGGAACAAACCATACCCCTGTGTGTAAAAAATTGATCATGACGGCCAATATCCCCGTTGTCGAAACCTGGGACATGACACACACCCCTCTTGACATGGTGGTAGGATTCTCTCACGAACAAATCGGTCGAGCTGTCGCAGAATATTTACTTAAAAAAGGGTATCGTAAGTTTGGCAGTATTTGGGCATCTGACAATAGAGCACAGCAGAGGCGCAATGGCTTTATTGAAACATTGAAAGCAAATGGAATTGATGATAGCCCGTCCTACGTAGTACCTGTCCCAACGACTTTTCTGCAAGGACGGGAGGGGCTAAAATATCTTCTTGGTTCTGGTTTTACCGAAGGAGCAGTTGCTTGCAGTTCAGATACCATCTCTCAAGGGGTATTGGCGGAAGCACAGAATCGTGGATTCAAAATTCCTGAGCAGTTAGCCGTGATAGGCTTTGGAGACCAAGCATATGCTGCGCATACCAATCCCTCGCTGAGTACTGTATATTTTGACAGGAAAGCTATAGGTGAAAAAGCGGCAGAGATTTTACTGAAGAGAATAGAGGGCAAAGAACCAAAAAGCACAATAATTGATGTAGGTTATTCTATTATTGAAAGAGAAACTACATAACTCTGTCTCGCAGATAATAACAGAAGACGGCTCTTTTCTGCAATCCAGGGGTTGACACACCGTAGAACCGGTAAATATGAACCGAAAGGGACCCCTTATCCAAAACGCCCCGCACTTTTACTAAACCAGACGCATCAAATGGATATGGTCGGTCCGCGCTATTTGACAGGGCCGTTGAGCTTCTACGGAATCAATGTGATTGATGCTGCAACCGTACGTTGCGGACTGCATTCATCACGATCCAGAGCAGGTCAGGGCGTTCTGATTTCGGAGGAAGGCTGGTATTAGCAATTCCAAGCTTGCCCCCTTTGCCGGGGTCCAGTCTTAAAGCCAAGCCGCCCCCATACCTAGCAAAAACCCAACCGCGTTTCTCTCAAAAAATTCCATTCGCGCAACACGCGCAATGCGACACATCCTGTCGCACTCCTGGCGCATATATATATCCAGCATTCACCGGACAAAGTTCCTATGTCGGCAACAGTGAGAAGAACATCGCGCGCATGTTCCAGCAGGCCCGTGATGAGGAAAAATTACTGATCCTCGACGAAGCGGATTCGTTGCTCTCTGAACGTTCCGGAGCCCAACGCAGTTGGGAAGTGTCGCAAGTTAATGAAATGCTGACCTGGATGGAGGATCATCCGCTGCCATTTATATGCACAACAAATCTGATGGATGCGCTTGATCAGGCTTCCCTGCGCCGCTTTACATTCAAGATTCAGTTCGATTACCTCACCAAAGAGCAAGTTTTGCGGGCGTTCCGTCATTTCTTCAGTCAGGAACTTCCGGTCGGTATCGATACGCTTTCTCATGTCACGCCCGGGGACTTTGTTACGGTTCGTCGCAAGTCCAATATACTCAGTCATCTTGAAGATCCGGTTCGTTTGACAAAGATGCTGGAACAAGAGCAGCAGGTTAAGAGCGTTGCCCGGTCGATGATCGGGTTTGCGTGATCGTTATGAATGGACGGTGAAAGCAAAGGGACCAGAGATATGATTGCTAAGGCTGAAAAACAGGGTCTCCAAGCAGTCGTCTGTCACCCCTTGTAGCGGACCGCTTCCGCTACAGTTTTACTGATTGTGAGATATCTTTGAGTTTAATTATATATAGTGAGTGCGACAAAAAATGTCGCACTGTGAAGGGCGACCCCAGCTGTCTTTTCCTTTGGGCATGGCCTTGCATCGCTTCCGCTCTGCCCATGTGCTGGATGATCCGTTAACCAAACCAAAAGGCTTCATCCTGGAAAAATATCTACAGGACGGCGTGATGGGCATTCCGGTCGAGAACCAGGCCAAGAAGGTCACATTGACGGCCTTGTTTGAACCGGAGGCAGCCTATCACTTGCTTGAAAGCAAGCTCAGTGTCGATCAACAGGCCACAACCCAGCACGATGGACGTCTGCTGATCAAGGCCACGGTCAACGACACCTATCAATTGCGTTGGTGGTTGCTTGGTTTCGGTGCTCAAGTTGAGATTCTGACACCGAAATCGTTGCGTACCGAGTTCGCCTGCACCGCACAAGCGATGAACGGCATGTACCAACAAGGAGAACCCATGTGAAACAATTTTCGTTTCTACTCTGCCCGGACCGCTCCGCTGCCCGCAGGGTCAGGCGTCTGGTTGCAAGCAAAGCTCCCGACACTGATGTTGTGGTTGGTACCTGGCCTGAACTGGTTCAGCATGCCCGTGATGCCTATCTTTTGGGAACTATTGAGGAGGCCTGGTCCGCTGCTCTGGCACAAGCTGCATCATCAATTACCGAAGCCTTCTGGGCAAAAAGCCTTGTTCTGGCTATGCCTGAAACCCTTGGTATCCTTGACCGCACATTGACTCAGCTTCTGACTGCGGCAGGGCCTGGCAAACAATTGGAAGTACCGGCAGTCTGTGCTCTGTCGGCGCGCGGAGCGCAGCACCTTGTCGATCTGGAACGACTGCATGGGGCGATGGATCGGCAACTACCGCAGGAATTGCTGTTGATCGGCACCTTGCTTGAGGCCGATCCGCAACAAACCTTACGGACGATCACAGTCTTTGCACTGCCCGGCCTGCCGCAGCTTAACCCATGGCAACAGGCACTGGTCGAGAAGCTGAACCGCTATACCGTGGGCGTAACAAAACCTCACCTGCAGACGTTGCTGACCGAAGGCTGCCGCCCACCGGTTTCTGCCGATCGCCCGACTGACCTGGCGTTCCTGCAGAACCATCTGTACACGACTCCTGAAAAGCCTGCGATTCCTGGCGGTTCGATCCAGTGGCTGGCAGTCCGTGATTACATGCAGGAAGCAGAAGTCGCGGCAGGGATGATTCAGCACGCACTTGCAGAGCAGTCAGACCTGGTACCGGCCGATATCGGCCTGCTCTTGCCCGATGACCCACGTTACGCTCTGGCCATTCGTGAAGTGTTCTCTCGCACTGGCTTGCCGCTGGCCGGACTGGTTGAAACTCATGAGGTACGCGACCTCGGTCGGGAACTGGTCTTCTATCTCCTGCTGTCGTTGAAAAAGCCTGCGCCGGCCATGGCGTTTGCGGCTCTGTTGGCGTCACCGCTACTACCCTGGGGACGTACGCAGGGTCTGCTCCTTGCGCAAGCGGTTATGGATGGCAACTACCCGCTGGAAAAGATGGCCTGGCCATCCTCCGGCAAAGCTCTGCTGAAGGCTCTGGTAACGGGTGTCGATAAGCCTGCCGGCGTGCTGAATGTATTGGAGGGGATCGAAGCATATCTGCCGGACGACGAGACCCTTGCCGATGCAGTTTCCCAGGCTCGAAATCTCGCGAATGAGCTGCGTGAGCGTCTGCTCGGCGGGTCATCGATCGCCTGGGACGAAATGATTGCCCTGGCCGCGCCGGCCGGGTCGACACGGATTGTTGAAGGGGAGGTTACCCTGGAAGGGGTTGCTGTTTTCCAGGAGAGCCAGGAAATCTGGCGTCCGGTCCGTCACCTGTTCGTCCTTGGCTTTAATAATGGCCATTACCCTCAAGCCGTCGGCTTCTCGCCGGTTTCCTCGGAAGCTGACCTGGAACGTTTCAAGACGCATTCCCCTTTTGCTGTCGAAACCTCAGCGGATATCTCATGCCAACGGCGTCAACGCTTCCAGCGTCAATTGGGTTATGCCTCTGAGCGTATTAACTTCCTGGTCTCGCGCCGCGACTCCTTTGGCAAAGGCCTGGTCCCGTCCACAAGTCTGACCTTCATGGCTAAACTTTTCGGAGCCGCTGAGCCTGAGGAACTGATTCTGGAATTGGACACTGAAGCTGGTCGCAAACAGGCGGTCGGACTGGCGCTGGCCGTGCCAGGCAAACCTGTCCCGCCACGAAACATGCAGATCGATGACCTGGAGTTACATTGTGACCTTCTGGCTTTGCATAAGCTCGAGGACGGCACTCTCTATCCGATGTCTCCCAGTCGACTTGAAACCCTGATGGTCTCGCCACTTGCCTGGGTGCTTGGCCGATCAGATCTTGACCCACGGCAGTGGGCTCCCGAAGAACTTGATGTGGCTTCCAAGGGCACTCTTGCTCATGCTGTGTTCGAATGGCTGTTCCCCTTCGGTGCGGATCTGCCTGATGAAGCAGCGATACGTGCCCAGGTGCCGGGCTTGCTCAACCGGGCGATTATAAGCATCAAGCCTTTTTTACTCGGTGCCGAATGGCAGGTCGAACGCAACCACCTTGAAAACGAAACTCTGGTTGCGGCCATCCGTTGGCGGGAAATTCTGCTGGAACTCAACGCGCGTATCCTTGGTGTCGAAGTTTGGTTAAATGGTTTTCTCGACGGTATCCCTCTGCACGGTTCAGCGGACATGCTGCTCGGTTTGCCTGACGGGCGCCTTTATGTGGTCGACTACAAGAAGAGTAAAAGCAAGAAACGCAAAGAGCGCATGCAGGCCGCCTTCGATAGCCAGGCCTCACTCTATCGCATCATGCTCGAAACGGGTGGGGTATCATCGCGTAAGAGTGCAGATGTTGACCAATCGGTGAAACAGGCGACGGAAATCGGCGTCCTCTACTACCTGATGAACGACCAGGTTGCCCTGACCGATACGAACGGCTGGCTCGATGCAGGCCTGGATGGCGTCGAAGAACTGGCGGGCGATGTGTCCAGCGAGGCCATTAAGCTTATTCGGCAACGTCTCGCTGAAGTTAAACATGGTCAGGTCCGCTTGAACACAGAAGACGATGAAAAGTGGTTCGACAAGAATGCCGGGCTCAAACTCTACGCCCTGGAAAACAGCCCGCTGATCAGACTGTTCATGCACCCGAGCAGTCCGACAAGCTGCTGACCAGGAGGAACAACCATGAGTTTGCCAGCATTGACCATCATCCCGGCAGGAGCCGGTTCAGGGAAGACTTATACCATCCAGACCAGACTTGCCGAGTGGGTGCGAGACCGAAAAGTGGCTCCGGAAAAAATCGTTGCGGTCACCTTCACCGAGGCGGCGGCCTCGGAGTTGCGGGATCGTATCCGTGCTGAGCTGGTCGGGCAGGGTCGGTTGGAAGATGCTCTCAGCCTCGACCAGGCCTATATTTCAACCATTCATTCTTTCGGCTTACGGGTTCTCTCGGAATTTGCCCTCGATGCCGGCTTCAACCCCTTGCCGCGATTGCTCACGGAAGATGAGCAGGGGGTGCTGATTCGCCTGGCATTGGCCGCAACGGATAAGGCCGAAGCGATTATGGGTGATCTCTGTCGATTCGGTTACGAGTGGGATTTCAACACCGGCAAGGGGGCCGAGGACAAGTTCCGTGACCGGGTGCTGCAGGTGATTCGTCGCCTGCGGACGATCGGGCCAGCGGCCACAAATCCACAAATGGCTGAATGGGCTGCTGATCTGATTAAACAGCACTATGGCCCGGTTGCTGATCGCGACAAGCTGACGGACACCTTGCAACGTGCGGTCAACGAACTCCTGGCTGCGTTTCCCAACGATATCTCCGGCGCTGCCAAAACATCAGGGGTTGCCAGAAACCTCGCTGCAAACTTCAAGCAATTGCGCTGGGCGACCAACGAGCAGGAGCTTAAACAGAAATGGGGACTCTGGCAGTTGCTGCGCAACCTGCAACTCTCGACACCGCAAAATGTTTTGCCGGACGGCTACGACACCCTCGCTGACGCGGTTATTCGTGTCGCAGACGGTCTGCTCGAACACCCGGGCCCCCTTGAAGAAGCCTTGCTGCATGGACAATCCATCTTCGGAGCTGCCCAGGACTCACTGGTCCGCTTCGCCCAGGGCAAAGCGGACCGCGGTCTGGTTGATTATACCGACATGCTCGCTTTGGCTCTGGAAATGCTCGACCAGCAACCACAGGTCCTTGCGGCATTACGTGAGCAGGTGGATTGTCTGGCTATCGATGAATTCCAGGACACCAATCCCTTGCAGTTCGCCTTGCTCTGGAGCCTCTATCGAGCCGGGGTGCCGACACTTGTCGTGGGGGACCTCAAGCAGGCCATCATGGGCTTTCAGGATGCCGATGCGCGCCTGCTTGCCGAACTCCAGCAGCAGCACACTGATGCGGTGTCTCCCCTGGAATGCAACTGGCGCTCTCATCCGCGCCTGATGCCATGGATCAATGAACTCGGCACCGGTCTGTTCGCTGGCGGCTACACCCGGTTGCAAGCGAAAGCCGATTTCCCGAGCACGCTCAGCCCACTGGAACTCATAGAATTTACGGCGACGAGTAAGAATGACTATCGGGCTGAGCATACGGTCACCAGGATCAAGGCGTTGCTCGATGACCCTGATGCCTTGATCTGGGATAAGGCCCTGAGACATTCTCGCCGGATCCGTGGCGGCGACGTGGCGATCCTTTGCCCGACCAACCCACGTCTGAAGGCGTATGCCAATGCACTTCGCCAGCTGGGAATCCGGGCACGCATCGATACCGATGGCTGGTTCGATTCACGTATCATCCAGCTTGCCTATCATGCCCTCTGTTACGTGGCCGATCCTGGCGATCGTCACGCAGCGCTCTACTTGTCGGTGACTGAGCTGGGCAGCGAAACCCTGCAATCCGCTCTCATCACTATGATCGAAGGCGGCGAGCCGGAGAGCGAGTTTTTAGAACGGCTCAAGCCTTTGCGGAGTGGCTGTGTTGACAAGCTGCCGGCAACCTTGCTGGCCGAGGTGATCGCCGCCTTGGACCTCTATGGTTGCCTGGCGAATTGGCCCGATGGCGAGCAAGCCCGCGCCAACCTGTTGCGTTTCGAGGCGGAAGGCCGGGAGTTTGTCAGCGCCAATCGTGATGCCCTGGCGGCAAGTGGTTTCTATGGCAGCGACGTAAAAACCTTTCTGGCCTGGGTTAAGGATCGTGCCGA
>JBPPMB010000223.1:0-13097 GCA_051305855.1 Desulfuromonadales bacterium | reverse complement strand
CCCTGGGCAAAATTAACCACGCGGGTCGACTTGTAGATCAGCACAAAGCACATGGCCACGACCCCGTAAAGGGTCCCGACAATCAGCCCATTGACAATCATCTGAGTCAACAATTCCACATTCATAATTGTTCTCCCGGCACCGGTTACAGAACTTTTTTCGCAGGCTCTCTGGCAGCCTGGCCGCTCGGAGTCAGCAGGTCCACAACCCGGACATCGGTCTGGACACGTGATTTATTGCCATCCTGAAACGTAATCACCGTATCGATATGCACGACATCCAGGTCGGAATAGATGGTGTCGATAATGTCGGCGTATTTCTCTTTGATGACACCGCGACGAACCTTCCTGGTCCTGGTCAGTTCGCCGTCATCGGCGTCAAGTTGTTTGTAGAGCAGCAGGAACTTGCGGATTTTCTGTGAGTCAGGCAGGGATTGATTGACTGTCTCCACCTCATTTTTTACAAGTTCGTAGACCCTCTCCTGAGCGGAGAGGTTGATGTAGTTGGTGAATGCGATGTTGCGCTGTTCGGCCCATTTGGCAACAATCTCGAAGCGGATACAGATCATCGCCGACAGGTAGGAACGGCCATCGCCCTGGACGACCGCTTCGGCAATAAACGGCGAGAACTTGAGCTTGTTCTCGATGAACTGGGGCGAGAATTTGTCGCCATTCGAGGTCTCAGACAGGTCGCTGATCCGGTCGATGACCACCAGATGGTTGTTCTCCTTCTTGAAGTAGCCGGCATCACCGGTATGCATCCAGCCATCGTCGAGGGACTTGTCAGTCTCTGCCTGGTTCTTGTAGTAACCAAGGAACATGCCGCAGGTTCTGGCTACAACCTCGCCGACGCCATTATGGTCGGGGTTGTCAATGCGCACCCGGGCGTTCCGGAACGGGATGCCGACAGTGTCAAAATCGACGTCATGGGCTTCGTGGATGGTGTAGGCTCCGGCCAGCTCGGTCTGCCCGTAGAGCTGGCGCAACGGCACCCCCATGGCCAGAAAGAACTTGAAGGTATCGGGACCGAGGGCGGCGCCGCCGGTTGCGGCAGAACGCAGGGAGGTAAAGCCGAGTCGGTCTTTCAGGGGCCTGAACAGCAGCCAGTAGGCAAGTTTTGACTTATTTCCTGGCCGCTTGGCAGAGGCTTTATCGGCAAGCTTCGTGGCGAGCCGGTACATTGCCTGTTTGAATCTGGTCGCATCCATCATCTTCGCCTTGACATCGGCAGCGACCGATTCCCAGACACGCGGAGCGAGAAGCACAAAAGTCGGCCCGATTTCACGCAGATCCGACATCATGGTTTCTGGTTCTTCGACAAAATTAACGATGATCCTGCTGATCAGGGCCTGGGCCACCGCATAGACCTGTTCCATGATCCAGGGGAGCGGCAGCACCGAAACATAGTTGTCGCTCGGGTACTTCGGGTCAGCCTCCAGGTAGGCAACGCAGTGTTCCAGCATGGGACCGGCCTGCAGCATGGCCAGCTTCGGGT
Source organism: Desulfuromonadales bacterium (assembly GCA_051305855.1). Lineage (GTDB taxonomy): Bacteria > Desulfobacterota > Desulfuromonadia > Desulfuromonadales > BM103 > M0040. The sequence continues at coordinate 11,603 of JBPPMB010000223.1, read as the reverse complement.
TGGAGGTCGTTCCCGAGGTCGGGCAGAGAATCGCCACATCCTCGGCCTTGCCGCGGTTGACCAGTTCCATGTAGAGTTCGGGCTGTTCTTCGTCGAGCTTTTGCCCACTGGCCATCAGATCCAGGTGACTCATCAACCTGGGATCGTCATATTTGCGCATGCCGCGCGGGTCGCAATAAATAATATGCTCGACGCAAGGGCATTCCGCTGTAATTTCAAGGACCTTGTCGACCTGCTCTTCGTCCTCGGCAATAATGATCCTGGCTCCGGCGTAGTTGATCAGGTAGGCGACCTCCTCATTGAGGGAGTCCTGATAGATGCCGAAGATCATGGCACGCAGGGCGTGCGCGGCAACTTCTCCATAGACCCATTCGGGCCGGTTGTCGCCGATAATGCCGACTGAATCATTGTGGCTGATGCCCAGCTTGTACATACCCAGGGCAAACAACTTGACGTGCCGGTTATAATCGGCCCAGGTGTAGACGTTCCAGATTCCGTAGTCCTTTTCCCGCAGCGCAACTTCAGCTGGCCAGCTGGCAGCATTGTGGGCAAGCAGTTTGGGAAAAGTGTCGAAGGTTTTTACGTCGGTATATATCGATGGCTGCACGGTCATCAAGCCACCTCTCCAGCCGATTCCAGAGCGTCATCATCAAAACCGACGCCGAGATAGGCGGTCTTGACCTGTTCGTTCTCCATAACCTCTTCCGGAAGTCCAGCGCAGATCTTCCTGCCGAAATCAAGCACCATGACCCGGTGCGAGATATCCATGACCACGCCCATGTCGTGTTCAATCATGATCACCGTCATCCCCCATTCTTCGTTGAGGTCGATGATGTAGCGGGCCATATCCTCTTTCTCTTCCAGGTTCATACCCGCCATCGGCTCGTCAAGCAGGATCAGGTCGGGGCGCAGCGCCACCGCTCTGGCCAGCTCAACCCGCTTGCGCAGCCCGTAGGACAAAGTTCCGGCAACCGCTTTGCGGATATGGGCAATCTCGAGAAAATCGATAATGTCCTCGACCTCCCGGCGATGCACCAGCTCCTCCTTGCGGGCACCGGACAGCCAGTAGAGCGAGCCGGTCAGGAAGTTGTTCTTCAACAGGTGATGGCGACCGACCAGGATATTGTCGAGCACGGACATGTGATTAAAGAGCGCCAGGTTCTGAAAGGTGCGGCCGATGCCGAGCTTGCATCGATCATTGGGCTTCAGGCCGGTAATGCTCTGCCCCTTGAAGGTGATCTGCCCTTTGTTGGGTTGATAGCGGCCGGAAATGCAGTTGAGCATCGAGGTTTTGCCCGCGCCATTTGGGCCGATAATCGAGAAGAGTTCTCCCGGGCGAACCTCAAAAGAGACTTCCCGCAGGGCATGCACACCGCCGAATGACAGGAAGATATCATCGACTTTCAGTAGAGGCTGGTTCTCGCTCATGACGCCTTCCTTCTAGAGTTGTCAGGGGCAGCGGATTGGTGACACTAAAGCGACCTTTTAAGACGAATATCAATAAAGTGCAAAACGAGTACCAAACAATGTTCTATAAACTCCATGTCACCCTGTCAACAACCTAAGATATTGATCTGTATTGGGAATAACGTTAAATTAAAAGCACTTCAGCAACCCTTGCTCAACCAAACATGTCACCAATCGTTAACATCGCCATAACGCATGTTAAAATCGATGACACGTGACAGAAGCGGCCATTCTCAACCGCTTTGCCAGAGGCCGGGCGGACCCGGGCACATCAAGCACCCCGGGCTGTCAGACAAGACCAAGAGAGGCAGGCTTTTAGTGCAGGTTGTATTTCTGCAGCTTTTTGTAAAGTCCGGGTCGGGAAATCCCCAGCAGGTTGGCCGCAACCAGCTTATTGCCCCCGACCTTTTCCATGGCGCCAACGATCAGATCCTTCTCGATCTCTTCCATAATTTCCTGCAGCGAGCGCGTCTCCAGGTCTTTGACCGCATCCAGGCTGAAGACACCACTACCGAAAACTGCGGGTTCCTCGGGACGATGGAGTTCGGCAATCGGATCGGGGAGGTCATACTGCCGGATAAACGGCCCGTTGACCATGTTGAAGGCACTCTCGATAGCGCTGCGCAATTCACGGACATTGCCCGGGAAGGGATAGGCTTTTAACGCCGCCCAGGCGCGGGAGCTGAGTCCCTGAACGTTCAAATTGAACTCGACATTGAACAACTCGACAAAGTGCCTGGTAAGATGAAAGACATCTTCCGTACGCTCGCGCAACGGCGGAATCCGCAGCGTTACCACGTTAATGCGGTAGTAAAGATCAGAGCGCAGCCGCCCCTCCCTGACCAGCGTCAGAGCATCACAATTGGTCGCCGTAATAAATCGGACATCGACAAAACGAATGTCCTGGCTGCCGAGAGGCGCAACTTCGCGTTCCTGCAGAACGCGCAGCAGTTTGGCTTGCATGGCGAGAGGCATTTCGCTGATTTCGTCAAGAAAAAGCGTGCCGCCATGAGCCTGCTCGAACTTGCCGATCTGCCCGCCGCGCCTTGCGCCCGAGAAGGCCCCTTCTACGTAGCCGAAAAGCTCCGCCTCCAGGAGGTTCTCAGGGATAGCTGCACAATTGACCCTGATGAAGGGGCCGTCGCAACGCCGGCTGGCTGAGTGGATCGCGTGGGCAAACAGTTCTTTGCCGGTTCCGCTCTCGCCGGTCAGCAGCACCGTCGAAGAGCGCCCGGCAATTCTCACCAGGCGCTCCTTGAGGTCCCGCATTGTCTGGCCGTGACAGACAATCTGCTCAACATTGTAAAGCGCCGTCGGCCGGTGACCGGCAATCGCGCGGCGTCTGGTCTTGTCTTCCAGCGGCGGAACATTGCCGGCCAGGCGGGAGACGCCCGGACCCTCTCTTAACTGTATCTTGCCGTAGGCTCCGAAGGTTTTGCCATTTTTTATCAGTGGCCAGCGACTGGCAACGATGTTCCGGTCATGCAACTGATGAGGTTCGCCAATTTCAGCCTTCCCCGAATCCATGACCTTGGGCAGGCGCGACAAGGTTGAATCCGGGTAGACTTCGTTGACATGTCGCCCCACCATATTGGCGACCTGCAGACCGAAAATGTCGGCAAACTCGCGGTTGACCATCAGAATGAACCCGGCACGATCTACCAGCAGGATACCCCCGCCGGCATCCAGGGAGAATGGGTCAATGGACTGCACAAAATCATGGAGGGTGATGACTGCTTCATTACCACGATCAAGGGCGCAGAGCACCAGTTCGCCTCCGGCCAGGGTTCCATCAGAACCGCCTGGCAGGTATTCCGCCAGATACCAGTGATCATCGACCGGGACCGGTACCGATTTGAAGCCAAAGCCTTTGGCCAGAAGGGCATGAAAATGGCGCAAGGCGCCAATCTGCTCGAGACTTCTCCCGACTAACTCTGCCTGTTGCTGTCCGGCAAAAGGGTTGCCAGCACTGGCCGAGATAACCTTCTGGTGTCGGTCGAGACCAAGAACCAACTGGAATGAATTCTCACTGGGTTTTCTGGTGGCATTTAAACGTCGCAACAATGAAGACGATTTCATTTTAGGGGTCCTTCGTTCCCTGAGTAGCCGCTGGGTAGAGATGCTTACCTGACGAGCAGGGCAAGGCCCCGCCATTACCTTACCTGTCATGTCGCTTATGACAGTAAATAATAACATTGTTTTAACATTTTTGGGAAGCTAAAGCGCCACAACTCATACATCTTCGTGCAGGATTAAAACAATCGGTTTTAACCCAGCGAGCTGTCCGCTTTTCGTTGACACAAAATCCCGGCAGGTAAACCGCAACAGTCGTCAAATCAGACTGTTGGTGGTAACAACAGATTCAAGACTCGATGTTTTTTAGATATCAGAGAGAACAGTGACCCTTGGCAAAAGCTTATGGCACCGAGAAAAATGTAAACAAATGTAGACATTCAGGACGGCCAAGCGTCACCATTATGCGCACTGATGCAGGGCTGGAACACTGAAAACGCAACGCCAACACCCTTCTCCATGGATTCAACATGCTTTTCCTGCATGGCATGACACTTGCTAAATATATGAAGTTTAAAACATCGTTCGTATATATTCAATAAAGCCAGGCGCGCAGGATCCTGCCGGCGCGCCACAGACAGATTGAATAGAGGCACGGACTATGGGGAGAACATGAGATGGAAACACCTGTCTATCGACCGGAACACCCGATTCGCATTGTTACAGCAACCAGCCTTTATGATGGCCATGATGTGTCAATCAACATCATGCGGCGGATCATGCAGGACTCAGGGGCTGAAGTGATTCATCTTGGCCATAACCGTTCGGTGCATGAGGTGGTTGACGCAGCGATCCAGGAGGACGTCCAGGGAATTGCCGTCAGTTCCTACCAGGGCGGGCACATGGAATTCTTCAAATTCATGCATGACCTGCTGCTGGAGAAGGGCGCCAGGCATGTGCGGATCTTCGGCGGTGGCGGGGGGGTAATTCTGCCAGACGAGATCAATGAGCTTGAAGCATACGGCATCTGCAAGATCTTCTCTCCCGAAGACGGACGACGACTGGGGTTGCAGGGAATGATCAACTATCAGCTCAAGCAGTGCGACTTCGCGCCACCGCACGATCTTTCTCGCGATCTGGAGAGGTTGCCGCAGCATGATCCACAGTCGGTGGCACGACTGATCACTGCGGCCGAGCTACTGGTTCGGCAACCGGACGAGCAGCTGCAGGCAGTACAAAAGCAGGTCCGCGGGCTGGCCAGGCCAGTACCGGTGCTCGGCGTTACCGGTACTGGCGGTGCGGGCAAGAGCTCCCTGACCGACGAGTTGGTGCGCCGCTTCCTGCGTGATTTCGCAGATAAATCGGTGGCTATTCTTTCCGTCGACCCGACCCGCAAGCGGACCGGCGGGGCACTGCTCGGCGACCGCATCCGCATGAATGCCATCGACACACCGAGGGTTTTCATGCGTTCCCTGGCGACTCGTGACTCGCGCACGGAGCTTTCGGCCGCGATTCACGAGGCCGTCGACGTACTCAAGGCGGCCGCCTTTGACTTGATCATCGTCGAGACCAGTGGCATCGGTCAGGGCAACGCGGGGATTGTCGAGGTCTGCGATGTGTCTCTCTACGTGATGACCAGCGAATTCGGCGCACCGACCCAGCTGGAGAAAATCGACATGCTCGACTTTGCCGACCTGATCGCCCTGAACAAGATGGAAAAACGCGGCGCCGAAGATGCCTTGCGCAACGTGCGCAAACAGTACCGGCGCAACCGTCATCTGTTCGATGCGGCCGACGAGGAGCTACCGGTTTACGGCACCATCGCCAGCCAGTTCAACGATGTCGGCGTCAATCGTCTCTACCGGGCATTGATCGACAGGCTTAACGAAAAGTGCCGGCTTGACTGGCAGTCGCAATTGGAGGCAGGCAAGGGACAGAGCATCGCCCAGCTGATCATCCCGCCGGAGCAGGCCAGCTACCTGTCGGAAATCGCCCATACCGAAAGGGCTTATCGCAAACAGGTCAAGGACCAGATGCAGGTCGGGAGGCAACTTTATCAGCTTTCCGGAACGCGCGAACTGCTGGCTGAGAAATGCGGTTGTCAGATCGCGGATCTCGATACATTGCTTGAACAGACCGAAAGTGCACTCAGCGGGGCGAACCGCATACTGCTGCAAAAGTGGCCGGAGATAAAAAAGGCCTACCGCGAGGAGGTGATGATTACCAAGGTGCGCGACAAGGAGATCCGCACCGAGTTGAGCACCACAACCCTCTCCGGAACACGCATCCCCAAGGTCTGTCTGCCTGATTTCGCCGATTACGGGGAAATCATCCGCTGGTGCATGAAGGAGAACGCCCCGGGATTTTTCCCCTACACTGCCGGGCTTTTCCCCTTCAAACGCACTGCCGAAGATCCCAAGCGCCAGTTTGCCGGCGAGGGAACGCCGGAGCGCACCAACCGCCGCTTCCATTATCTGACCCGGGACGACAACGCCAAACGACTCTCGACAGCGTTTGACAGCGTCACTCTTTATGGTGAGGATCCGGACGAACGTCCTGACATATACGGCAAGGTGGGTATGAGTGGTGTATCGATCTGCACCCAGAATGACATGGACAAGCTGTTTGCCGGCTTTGACCTGTGTGACCCGATGACCTCCGTCTCACTGACTATCAACGGCCCCGCACCGATGCTGCTGGCGATGTTCATGAACACCGCCGTCCGCCAGCAGGTGGACAAGTTCTGCAACGAAAACGGTCGTGAACCATCAAGCGCTGAACAGTCCGAAATCCAGAGCTGTACCCTGCAGACCGTGCGTGGCACAGTGCAGGCCGACATCCTCAAAGAGGATCAGGGGCAGAACACCTGTATCTTCACCACCGAGTTTGCACTGCGCATGATGGGGGACATCCAGCAATATTTCATTGACCAGAAGATGCGCAATTACTACTCGGTATCGATCAGCGGATACCACATTGCCGAAGCCGGTGCCAACCCGATCAGCCAGCTGGCCTTTACCCTCTCCAACGGCTTCACCTTCGTTGAATACTACCTGTCACGCGGCATGCATATTGATGATTTTGCCGGCAACCTGTCTTTCTTCTTCAGCAACGGCCTCGACCCCGAATACACGGTTATCGGTCGGGTAGCGCGGCGCATCTGGTCGGTGGTGATGCGCGACCGCTACGGGGCCAACACCAAGAGCCAGATGCTCAAATACCACATCCAGACCTCCGGACGTTCGCTGCACGCGCAGGAGATGAATTTCAATGACATCCGCACCACCCTGCAGGCGCTGATAGCGATCTACGACAACTGCAATTCGCTGCACACCAATGCCTATGATGAGGCGATCACTACGCCCACCGAGGAATCAGTACGCCGGGCGATGGCGATCCAGATGATCATCAACAAGGAGTTTGGCCTGGCCAGGAACGAGAACCCCCTGCAGGGGGCGTTCATCATCGAGGAACTCACCGACCTGGTCGAAGAGGCAGTGCTGGAGCAATTTGAAAAGATCAGCCAGCGCGGCGGCGTGCTCGGGGCGATGGAGACCCTCTATCAACGGACCAAAATCCAGCAAGAGTCGATGCTCTACGAACATAAAAAGCACACCGGAGAACTGCCGATCATCGGCGTCAATACCTATCTGAACCCGAAAACCGAGGGCGAGGGGTATGAGATACCCGGTGAGCTGGCCCGTTCAACCGAAGAAGAGAAACGTCACCAGATCAGCAACCTGCGTGCCTTCCAGTCGAAGCACGCAGCAGAAGCTCCCGAAGCTCTCAAACGGCTGCAAAAGGCCGCCGTGGACGGCGGCAACATTTTCGCCGAATTGATGGAAGCGGTCAAAGTCGCCTCACTGGGGCAAATCAGCGCAGCATTGTACGAGGTCGGCGGCCAGTACCGCCGGAATATGTAAATGATTGTGCAGCTCAACCAAGCCAGACCAACCGGCAGCACTCACCTGAAGCGCCGGTACATGGTTAACCTTCTTGTGGTTTTCGCCGTGTTATGCTAGATCTTTGCTAGCGAAACAATCCCCGTTTTGGCCCTTGGCCCTGGCATTATTGACGGTGACAGCCGCTTGTGCGGGTTTATGGCTGCTTGCCAGGCCAGTTTTTCCTTAATACATAAAGCGACCGGCTGTGGACGCCTTTGTCTTTTGAGACCGTTATGAACAACCTGCTCTTTATCTTTGTTCTGATTATCATTTATTTGATCGCTGCCATTCCAACGGGGGTCATTCTATCCCGCCTGATGGGCAGTGAGGATGTGCGCCTGAAAGGCAGCGGCAATATTGGCGCGACCAATGTCTACCGTGTGGCTGGCAAACTGGCCGGCATCCTGACGCTTGTCGGCGATATCATGAAGGGCTTTCTGCCGTTACTGGCGTGCAAGACCTGGCTGGCCCCGACACCGACCCAGCTCGGTGTCGCCAGCGTTATCGCCATCATTGGTCATTGCTATCCGGTCTACCTGAGATTCAAGGGTGGCAAAGGGGTTGCCACCGCCCTTGGCATCTACCTGGTTCTCTCACCGCCAGCTGTCCTCGTGGCCCTGGCTATCTTCGTGCTGACGGTTGGCACCACCCGTTACATCTCCCTTGGTTCGGTACTTGCGACCATGTCAGCGCCTCTGTTGATTCTGATGCAGAACTACCCAAAACCGATTTTCCTGGCAACCCTCTTTATTGCCATGCTGGTGGTCTGGCGACACCGGACAAACATACATCGCCTGATGCATGGCAGTGAAGATCGCTTCAAACTCTAACAGGCTGCAAATTCTGTTGCACTCGCAAAAACTCAGAAGATGGCTAAGCGCTCTTGATGACTTTGCACCCCATGAAACTGTCACTGACCCTCTTTGCCCTGATCGGCATCCCCCTGTTCTGCATTGCCCTCTGGCTGCAAAACTTCATAACAACGCCTGTTGCTCCGACAGGGCCACAAGTTGTCGAGATCAAATCCGGCAGCTCATTCTCTCACGTTGCCAGCCAACTCCACCAATCCGGCATCATCAAAGATGCCAGGCTCTTCTCGCTTCTGGCCCGTTGGCGTAAAGCCACAAAACAGATCCGCGCCGGTGAATATCTCTTCGAATCTTCTGCCAGGCCGGATGACATCCTCGCGCGCCTGACCACTGGCGATATCCGCAAGTTTCAGGTCACTATCCCAGAGGGCTTTAATCTGAAGGAGATTGCTGCACGCTTGGAGAAAACCGGCATCGGTTCTGCAGAGGAATTCCTGTCGCTTTGCAGGGATGCTGGCTTCTTGAGCGAGCTAAACATCGAGGCAGTTTCCCTTGAGGGCTACCTTTACCCGGAGACCTATGCCTACACGTCATCAACAACGCCAAGCCAAATGCTTACCTCAATGGTGGTTCAGCTGCGCACTCAACTAACAGCAGAATTGCTTCAAAGTGCCGCGGCCCTGAACCTCAATCGCCATCAACTGCTTACCCTGGCTTCAATCATCCAGAAAGAAGCAGGAAATGTGATGGAAATGCCCTTGATCTCAGCGGTTTTTCATAATCGCTTGAAGCAGGGAATCGCTTTACAGGCGGACCCGACCGTAATTTATGGTATTTCAGATTTCGACGGCAACCTCACCCGCAAGCATCTCGAGACACCGACCCCTTATAACACCTACAGGAACAGGGGACTTCCGCCAGGGCCGATTGCCAGCCCGGGACGATTCGCATTGCTGGCAGCTGCACATCCGGCAGCAAGCAAGGATCTTTATTTCGTGGCACGCGGTGACGGCACTCATGAGTTCAGTGCAACTCTGCAGGATCACAACCGTGCGGTGCGGCGTTACCAACTACATCGATAAGCTTCACTATCTTTTCGGGGGATCTTGGTACAGGTTAATAACCAGAGAGTTCAGGAGGGAGGTACGCGGTTTGTCAAATCACCCTGACACGCGCAAAACCGCCACCGGGAGTTCGCAGATTGGTTACCTGGCCACGATAGAGGCGGGCGGTGACACCAAGTCCCCGATCACGGTAGGCATAGAGACGCAGGTCCGTCTTCATCGGATCGGTGCCAGAAACTTCCGTCAATGAAGGCGGGACCAGATCCTGAACAAGGGTTGTCGCTGCAGGCAACTCATCGAACCGCTTGCGGCTGATCTTTTCACCAAGCAGGACACCTCTGCTGCCGAAACTGTCAACCGGTTTGAATACACGTTGTTTCCTTGCAGACCAGACCTGCTGCAAGTCGAGGTCGGCGAGGAGAGAAGAGGCCGGAAGCGTTTTATCGAGGAGAGCCTGTTCGCTGGCAGTGAGTGAGAATGCGGCTCTTTTTACCGGATCAGCCCAGAGTACCAGGCGGCGTTTGTCAGCGAGCAGCCCATAAGCATGCGGGTTGGGTGACAGGCAGACCTTGCGCGCCAGATAAGCAGCTCGCAGACCGGCCATGGCTTCACCCTCCAGGTAAAAATCACAGTGTCGGTTGTAAACCAGGTCAACCGGCTGACCATCAAGCCAGACGCCGTCTTCAGAGGCTTCCAGTTGCTGCGGATCGACAATGTCCGCGGGGACGCCCCAGGATTTGAAAAGATCTGCAAAAGCGTGCATCTCGGGGAAGAGGAACTGCTGAGTCGGCTCCTCATCGACAATCACGATGCGGTTCGGCTTGATTTTCCCGTTGCCGCGGAACTGGCGGATTTCCTCGGCAAAAGTCTGCAGCAGACGTTTTTTGAGATTCGGCTTGAGCGACTCCGGCTCTATTGGCAAAGAGGGGTCTTGTGCCAGGTAGGCGAGCAGGCCGCCGCCGGCATTGGTGTTGACTTCAATCAGGCGCGGGATATCACCGGCAAGATGGAAATCGTAGCACATCATGACTGCATCGTGGCCCGGGTCAAAACGTGCGACCTCGGGCACTTGTGAATAGACTTCTGAGCGATATGCGGGGCAGCGGCTTATCCGGTCAATAAGGCGCACCAGTTTGAGCATGCGCCTTAAAGCGGCTGCGGGCAGTTCAACAACGGCAAGGCTGAGGTTTTCATGCAGGGTAGTCATGGCACATCCTGTGACAGAGAGTCGAGTGCGAGCTGATTGTGCCACAGACTTTACTTAAGACAAAGAGGAGATATAAACAGGGACACTTCCCCTTAATTTTTAAAAGGGAAGCGCCCCTGTTTACGCAGAGGAGGTCTTACTATTCCAAGGATTCGGCCAACAGCTGGATTGTATGCATCGCCCGCACATCAACCCCTTGTTTCTCCAGACCACCACGCAACTGCAGCATGCAGCCGGGGCAATCCATAGCGACGCAGGTTGCGCCGCTTTTTTCAATATCCTTAACCTTGTCACCCAGAATCTGCTTGGAAATATCGGGATGACTGGTCAACGAATAGGAACCGCCAAAACCGCAGCAGCGGTCAGCATGATCCATCTCGACCAGTTCCCGTCCGGAGGTCGACAACAGCTCACGCGGTTCTTTCCAGACTCCGGCGCCACGCTTGAGGTGGCAGGAGTCATGGTAGGTGACCTTCTCCGGAGCGGAGAGCCCCTTGAAGACCTCGGCGGCGCCAAGCTGGTTGACGATGAAGCCGGCAGCATCGACGGTGATCTCGGCGAGGTGCCCGGCCCTGGCCGCCCAGACCGGGTTGTCTTTGAGGAGTTCGACGAAATCACGCTGCAGCGCCATGGTGCAGGTCGGGCAGGTGGTGAGGACGAAATCGGGATCGCCCTCGAGCATCGCCGCAACATTCTGCTCAGCCAGAGCAACCGCGGTTTCCTTGTCCCCCGAGTAGAGAGCCGGCACTCCGCAGCAGTTCTGCTTGAGAGGGTAGGAGACCTCGACATTCAGTTTATTCATCACTTTGATCAGGTCGGTGCCAAGCTCAGGATAGAGGAAGTCATTGGCGCAGCCGCCAAACAGTGCGACCCTGTAGCGGGGCTTTTCGATCTTCTGCGGGATCGTCTGCCACTGGTCGCGCAGTGACTTTTCGGCGATCGCCGGCAGGGTTCGCCACTCGGTCAGCGAAGAGAAGAACAGCGGCAGGTGACGGATCGTGCGACTGCCGCCGGTGACTGGTCTCTGCAGCAGGGAGGCGGCACGGATCAGGCTGTGAAACAGCTTGCGGTTTTGCATCACCTTGCGGAAGACGATCGA
>JBPPMB010000197.1:0-17396 GCA_051305855.1 Desulfuromonadales bacterium | reverse complement strand
TTTCACATCCACGATCTCGGCATGCTCTCGGTTTACTGCTGTGGCTGGGATCTTAAGGACCTGCTCCTCAAGGGCTTCAGCGGCGCCTATGGCAAGGTTCAGAGTGCTCCGCCCAAACATTTCCGTACAGCACTCGGCCAGGTCGTCAACTTTTTCTATACCTTACAGGGTGAAGCTGCTGGCGCTCAGGCTTTCGCTAATTTTGACACCCTGCTGGCCCCCTTCATCCGCTACGACGGCCTCTCATATCACGAAGTCCGGCAGTCGATGCAGGAATTCATCTTCAATATGAATGTGCCGACGCGAGTTGGCTTTCAGACGCCATTTACCAATATCACTCTTGATCTCCTGCCACCGCGAGATATCGGTAAAGAGGCGGTCATCATCGGCGGTAAACTGGTGGACGCAACCTACGGTGATTTCCAGAATGAGATGGACCTCTTTAATCGGGCTTTCTGTGAAGTGATGATGGACGGCGACGCTTCCGGTCGAATTTTCTCCTTCCCGATTCCTACGGTCAATATCACCAAGGAACTTGATTGGACCAGCCCGCGTTTCCAACCAGTCTGGGAGATGACAGCCAAGTACGGCATCCCCTATTTCAGCAATTTCATCAATTCCGATATGGACCCGGAGGACGCGCGGTCCATGTGCTGCCGACTACGGCTCGACAACCGTGAACTGCGTCGACGCGGCGGTGGTTTGTTCGGTTCCAATCCTTTGACCGGTTCGATCGGAGTGGTTACCCTCAACCTGCCCCGGGCTGCCTATCAGGCCGAAGATACCGCCGGGTTTTTTGCCAGAATTTCCGAGCTGATGCGCATGGCCTGTGAATCTTTCGAAATCAAGCGCAAGCAGCTCGAGCGGTTGACAGAAGAAGGTCTTTATCCTTACAGCCGTTTTTACCTGCAGGGGATTCGTGAGCGCAGTGGCCGTTACTGGGACAACCATTTCTCCACCATCGGTTTGCTCGGTATGAATGAGGCAATGCTTAATCTTATCGGTAAGGGGATCGATACCACGGAAGGCAAAAGCCTGTCTGTGCGGACCCTGCAATTTATGCGTAGTCAATTGGAGGCGTTTCAGGAAGAAACCGGTCATCTCTACAACCTCGAAGCCACTCCGGCAGAGGGAACCAGTTTCCGTCTGGCACGAGCGGACCGGGCCCGCTACGATGATATTATCACTGCTGGCGATGCTGAACCCTATTACACCAACTCGACCCAGCTCCCGGTCGGGACCACGGATGATATCTTCGAAGCGCTTGCGCATCAGGACTCACTGCAGACCCTTTATACCGGTGGTACGGTTTTTCACGGCTTCCTGGGCGAGAGGCTCGACGACTGGCAGAGCGCCCGTCTGCTCGTGCGGCGGATTGCCGAGAATTTTCACCTGCCATATTTCACTATCAGCCCGACCTTTACCATCTGTCCCGAGCACGGCTATATCTCGGGAGAACACTTCGCCTGTCCGCATGTTCACGAAGGGCAGGCAGCTTAGGGGCTGTTGAATTGGGCTGACGCCCGTTGATTGGCCTTCGCCCGTTAATTGGGCTTCGCCCGTTGAATCGTTGATTGGGCTTCGCCCGTTGAACTGTTGAATCGTTTAAATCATTTCAACGCTTCAACGATTCAACGATTCAACGGCTTTTGAAAAGGAGATAACATGTCAACCAAATGCACGGCTAAAACCGAGGTCTACTCCCGCGTTTGCGGTTTCTTCCGCCCGGTTCAACAGTGGAACAAAGGGAAAAAGGAAGAGTTCAAGGATCGTCAGGAATATGTTGTTGAGAAGGGCAGTCAAGGATAAGTAGAAGGCTCTGCGAACCAGGCAACGGCCTGAGTGGCAACCAGACAAGAAGTTGCAAAGAAGAGCGCTGGCTTCGGCAGTCCTGTTTGTTCAGAATGGCAAGAAGCTCCCCTGTCTCCTGGAGCACCTGCGGATCACTCGCGTTCATTTTTTACGTCTGAAGAGAACAAGCATTTACTCTCATTCCATGGGATTGTCCCAACTGGCAGGCATATGGGTATCAAAGGTTTCCAAGGGACGAGTCTGCTTGATTTTCCTGGACGGATAGCTTCTCTGGTGTTCTGGGGCGGGTGCAATTTGACCTGCCCTTTTTGTCATAACCGGGCATTGGTTCTCGACCCGCAAGCTTATCCCGATCTGGATTCTGCTGGGTTGCTGGCTGATCTGGCAGTGCGAAAGCCGTTTATTGACGGCGTCGTTGTCTCGGGTGGTGAACCGACCCTGGACAGTGGTCTGTTGCCATTCCTCAAACAGGTCAAAGCCCTGGGGCTGGCGGTCAAACTCGATACCAACGGCCTGGCCCCGCAACTGATTGCAGAACTGCTCGCCGGGCAGCTGATCGACTACATAGCAATCGATCTGAAGACCACGCCCTCCCGCTACCCGGAGCTGCATTCTGGAGCAGTCTCTGCAGAAAAACTTGTTGAAACAGTACGACTCTGTGCCGATGCCGACGTTGAACTCGAATATCGCACGACCTGTGTTCCCGGCTGGATCGATGAGGACGTGATCGTCAAGTTAGGGGCGTTGATTGATGGCGCACCACTCTGGGCACTGCAACAGTATCACCCGGAACACGCCCTTTGTGAGGAATCACGACAAGTAACTCCTTATTCGGCTGAGCAGGTACAGTCTTTTGCTGAAATTGCCAGTCGCTATGCGCAGCGGATCATTGTCCGGGGACTGCAATCAGAGCGCAAAGGCTAAAAGGGTAAAGGTCACAAAGTGTAAAGCAACAAGTCAGTGGAGTGGTTAAGTTTGCGAGATATGCCCCTCATCCCTTAAGGGCTTGCCAGCTTGTGGCAGAAGAGACAGCGGTATTTTGCTGGATGACCTTCCGGGAAAGGTACGTTGTCTTTGTTATGGCACTCTTCGCAAAATTTTTCAGCGGCCTTTTTCCCTTCTGCCTTAACGATGTCGTGGTATTGACGATGGACCTCATCTAAAGGTACGCGACTGGTTGATTCGGGCGGCGCCTGCCAGAGAAAAGCTAGAATAACGATGGCAACCCCGACCAATAGAAAATCACGTTTTTTCAGAGCAAAAGCCATGGGGACCTCAACGTGTGGTTGGTTGTGTCATCCGGAGTTTCCAGATGGCACACTCAGTAGAATCAGTGTCAGTGCCTATGGCTCGCAAGACCGTTTAATCCGGCAAGCCAAGGGAAAGATAGCATCACTTGCCAAACACTGCAACATGCGTCAAGTGGTTATAACGGTACATTTGTGAATGCAGTGCACGACATTGAGAATCGTTGCGGAAGATGGCCGGAATTGCCTGCCATCAATCACTGCGGATAAAGAGCAGGTAGATAGCCAGAAAGATGATGAATGCGCCGCCGCCAACCAGGACCGTAAGTGCGTCAGTCGGCATACCTGATTCCAGCGACGTTCCCCTTGAGAGCGTGTAACTGAGCAGGTAAATGAAGCCGGTTACGGTCATGACCGTAACCAGCAGCAAACGCCATTGCATGAGGTAGGCAATCACTGCAGTAATTCCGACGCCGGCCAGGAAGTAAGGGTGCTCCATCACTTCTTTAAGGTCCATGGCCTGGATGTAGGCCATGATTTTGGTGGTTTCAAACTCCTTCAGAAATGCAACAACTGAGGAAAAATCCATGGACCCCTCTTTGTTTTCCTTCTCTGCGATTTTTAAATTTCCTTTTTTATCCTAGCATTTTTTGAGCATGAGACAAAGGCTAAAAACCCTCCATATCTCTTGACTTTTGCCGACTTGCTTACTAGAGTAACTCCCTGTTGTAAACCAAGGAAATGAGGGTGAAGACGGTGCCGGAAAGAGCGATTGGTGTCTTTGATTCAGGAGTCGGTGGATTGACCGTCCTGCGGGAACTGCGTCTCCAGATTCCTGATGAGCCGCTAGTTTATCTCGGCGACACGGCACGCGTTCCATACGGTACGAAGAGTTCTCCGACCGTACTGCGTTATGCGCACGAAGCCGCACGCTTCCTGCTCGCCCAGCGGGTCAAGCTGCTGGTTGTCGCATGCAATACGGCTTCAGCGGTTGCTCTTGAGGACCTCGTGAGGCATTACTCGGTGCCGGTCGTTGGCGTTATTGAACCGGGTGCCCGGCGAGCATTGGAAATCACCCGCAACGGCCGAATAGGGGTGGCCGGCACCGAAGGAACGATCCGCAGTGGTGCCTACGAGCGTGCCCTGCATGCAGGTCGACCGGACGTCGTGGTGCATGTTGCCGCTTGCCCGCTGTTTGTGCCTCTTGCCGAAGAAGGTTGGGCCCGCCACGAGGTTGCACGTCTGGCTGCACGTGAATATCTTGCGCCTCTTCTCGAGGCAGGTATCGATACCCTGGTGCTGGGCTGTACCCATTACCCGCTCCTGAAGGACATGCTGCAGGAGGTTGTCGGTCCGGGGGTCCTACTTGTTGACTCAGCACAAGAGACGGCCAAAGTCGTTGCCTCCCGGCTCAAAGAGCACAGGTTGCTGCATCAGACAGCGCAGCTGCAGCCCCCACGTTATTTTGTGACCGATATTCCCGATCGCTTCGAGCGGGTCGGTGGAGCCTTTCTGGGTGAAGAGCTGCATGGGGTTACCACGGTCAGTCTGGATTGAATATGCACAATTCTTATCAAAAACCAAGCAAATTACAGCAAAAGTCATGGCACAGGCGACTGATTCTCTGGGGCAGTCTTGTTGTCCTGCTCTTCTGCATCGGCCTGCTGGTCGGCTATCTCAAAACCAGGGATGTTTCCGAATCGATGCCGGTGGCAGAAGATCTGTCTTCGCAGCGAACCCGAGAGGTGATTCTCTACTTCGCCTCATCTGATGGCCAGACTCTGGTAGCGGAAACGCGCAAGATAAGCGAATGTCAACTTGATGAGGATTGCCTGCGTGATACGGTCGAGGCACTGATCGCAGGGCCACAAAGCGATCTTGTAGCAATTCTGCCAGAACAGGTCTCGCTGCGCGCAATCTCTGTCGACGACAACCTGGTCAGTGTTGATTTCAGCCAGGAATTAATAGCCGCGCACTCAGGCGGTACCCAGAGCGAGCTACTTACCATCTATGGCCTTGCCGACACCCTGACGGTTAACTTCCCGCATCTGCGCCAGGTCCAGATACTGGTTGACGGAGCCCAGGTGACCACACTGAAGGGGCATGTCGATTTGCGCCTGCCGATCAACCCGGATTTCAGTCTGGTGGAAGAAGGGATGGCCCCTACAGGTAAAATGATCAACCTGCCTGTAGGGAGAGATGAGTGAACGATTTCCGTAAAGCGTTCAGTGAACGGGTCCTGGTTCTCGACGGCGCCATGGTCCCCCTGCTTCAGGAGAGGGGTCTACCAGCTGGCGGATGTCCTGAAGAGATGAACCGGGTTGCGCCGGATGTCGTCGCCGGGATCCATGCTGAATACGCTGTGGCCGGTGCCGAGATTCTGATTGCCAACAGCTTCGGCGGTAATCGTGCCACGTTGGGCCATTACGGACTGGCAGAAGCGGTCGATGAGCTGAATTGCCGTGCTGTCGAACTGGCTCGCCAAGCGGGAGGTGAGCTAATCTTCGTCGCTGGTTCTGTCGGTCCCACAGGTCGCTTTGTCGAACCGGTCGGTGATGCCGGCTTTGATGAAATAGTTGCTATCTTTGCCGAGCAGATCTCAGCCCTTGCAGGAGCGGGGGCAGACCTGATCTCTTTTGAAACCTTTCTCGATATCCGTGAACTCCGTGCCGGAATTATTGCCTGCCGCGACGTCTGTGACCTGCCAATCATTGCCCAGATGACCTTTGATAAAGCCGGTCGCACCCTACTCGGGACTCCGCCGGCTGCTGCCGCAGTCACCCTGGACGCTTTGCAGGTTGATGTGATCGGTACCAACTGCGGGCTCGGCATTGATGGTCTCCATGATGTCCTCGTGCAGATGCGTCAGGTAACGCCTAGGCCTTTTATCGCCCAGGCCAATGCCGGCCTGCCGGTACTCAAAAACGGCCAGACCCTTTTTCCCGGGACCCCTGAGGAGATGGTCGCTTACCATGAACGCCTGATCGCTCTCGGTGTGCGGGTTATTGGCGGCGGCTGCGGTACGACTCCGGACCATATCCGCGCCATGCGCAAAGCGCTCGGCAACGTCTCCCAGAATTGGACACCACCCGACCGTCGCGGGTTTCTTTCCAGCCGGAGTGGCGTGACCCAGCTTGGTGGTGAAGCACCCTGTGTCCTGATCGGTGAACGCATCAACCCCACCGGCAAGAAGGGCTACACAGTAGAATTGCGATCCGGAAAAACCACATATGTGCGCCGTGAAGCGGCGGCTCAGGTCGCGGCTGGTGCCCACTTGCTTGATGTCAATTGCGGAGCTCCCGGGGTTGATGAAGGCGCAGCGCTGGAGCGCGCTATCTACGCCGCCAACGGAGCCTGCATGGCACCTCTGGTGATAGATACCGTTGATCCCGTCGCGCTTGAGAGGGCCTTGAAGGCCGTCGACGGCAAGGTTCTGATCAACTCGGTCAATGGCGAAGCCCAGAGTCTTGAGCGAGTCCTGCCCCTTGCCCGTCGCTACGGCGCGGCGGTAATCGGCCTGACTCTCGATAAGACCGGCATTCCTGAGACTGCCGAAGGACGTGTCGTGATTGCCAGGCGCATCCTCGAATCCGCTCTGGCCGTTGGTTTGCCGCAACAAGATCTGGTTGTCGACTGCCTGACTCTGACAGTTTCCGCGGACCAGAAGCAGGCGCTCGAAACCCTGCGTGCCTTGCGCCTGGTTCGCGACGAGCTTGGACTGGCCACCGTCCTTGGCGTGAGCAACATCTCCTTTGGTCTGCCGTCGCGGCCGGTACTGTCCTCGGTGTTTTTTGCCATGGCCCTGGAAGCTGGTCTCAAGGCAGCCATTGTCAACCCCAGGGATGAGCGAATGATGGATGCTTACCGTTCGTCCCTGGTTCTCCTCGGCCAGGATGTACGGGCCGAGGAGTATATTGGCCACTATGCCGGACAGCCAGTCGCCGTCGCCCCGTCAACAATATCGTGTGCACCCTGTTGAAGAACCACGGTTTCTATGCCAGGGACGCCCTGGTAGCCGTCGCTAAGTTTAAGCGGTTGCTGGGCGCTGGGGGCTAGCTGGTCAGCCTCCAGCCCCTGTCTATTGCGCCAGCATAGTAGCTGTGATAACAATGGCGTATTAAATCTAACCGCTAATGGATTAATCACATGGTCGCCGGTTTCAATCATAATTTCCGCTACAAGGGCGAGGTCTACCACGTTCAGACCGAGGACAGTGGGGTTAAAAGCCCCAATATAGTCACTCTGCTCTATCTGGGCGGGACTATCCTCGCCTCCAAAAAAACCTCCTATGCCGACATTGCCAGAGTCGACAACCTGGATCAGATTGTCGAGGAACTGATGAAGGAGCAGCACAAGGAAATGCTGCGCAGCCTCAAAGCCGGTGCATTCGATGCCGTGATTGAACGCTTTCAGTCCGCAGGTAAAATGGCTGTACAGATTTCACCGATTGAGAAGGTCAATACACCCCTGACTCAAGAGCAGTCGGTTTCCCCGAAACCAGCGGTGCCACAAGCTCCGGTCGCGTCGTCTGTCGCGGCTCCTGTTGCGCCTGATAGAAGCGTTACTGCACCGGAGTCTGAGCTGCAGGGCGTGGGAAAAACACCACCTCCCGCCGCGGCATCAGAAAAACGGCCTGCTTCAACCGTCGGGCTCAGCTTGGATGAGGTAATTCTCTCCTATCTGCTGGGTGATGATAAGTAGCGAGGAGCGAAGCAAGAGGCAAGGCAGGTCAAAAATTAAAAGCTGGTGAAATTCTGGACCAGGTCAAGCCCGGGTCAGGTCTACACAATTCACAAAAAATGCTAAGTCATGGCTTATATTGATTCAGGGACAAGCCGCCAAGTATGGGTAGACAAGGGGTTGAGAGGCTGATTGCTCTTGAAATTCATGGCTTACAAGTGTTCAGAATCTGGTCAACGTGGCGCAATCCTGTTGCTGCTGCTGGTCATGGTGGTGATCCTGGGGTTGGCGGCCGGTATGGCCGGGCAGACCTGGAGCAGTACCATGCAGAAGGCCCGTGAGGCAGAACTCCTCTGGCGTGGTCAGCAGTATCAACAGGCTATCGCCAGTTACTATGCCGTCAAACATGGCCCGCAAAAGATGCTTCCGGCCAAGCTGGAAGATTTGGTGCGCGACCCGCGTTTTCCAAACGTGGTCAGGCATATTCGCAAGGTCTTCAACGATCCGATGACCGGAGAGGACCTGGAACTGGTCACCGATCCGTCTGGGAGAATCATTGGCGTACGCAGCAGCAGTAATCTGCAACCTTTCCAGCAGGACGGTTTCCCCGAGGAACTGGACAAGTTGACAGGAAAGAACTCTTATCGTGAATGGGAGTTTGTCTTTGTGCCGGCAAAGGCCAAATCGACAACCAGTGATAAAAGGCCTAAACCGACGACCGGCGATACTCTTTCTAAGCCCATGCCGAGAAGCATTACCCAGTAAATACGGAGCACGATGTTTTTTAAAAGCCTGATAGGCCGGATTGTCATACTCTCTTTTCTGCTCTTTTTTGTTGCTATCGGCAGTGTCACTCTCTTTCATATCCGTCGCGAACACAACCATATAAGCACAACCACTCTGCGTACTGCCGACCTGATGATGTCGGTGATAGAACGATCCATCAACAGCTCCATGAGTACCGGCAATACCCGCGATGTGCAGACGATTCTGGAGATGGTCGGCAGTGATTCACGTCTGGCTGGAGTGCGCATTTTTCATCCCGATGGCCGCGTCCTCAAATCGTCGGATCCGAATGAGATTGGCCACCGGGTCGATCTTCACAGCCTGGCGACCTTTCTGCAGGGAAATGGACACAACATCTTTCGCAGTCCAAACGGCAATGAAGTCATGGGGGTCGTTAAGCCGATCTATTCGGAGCCGCGTTGCATGCCGTGCCATGGTGCCGGCCGGCGGGTGCTCGGTGTCCTGAGCCTCAACTTCTCTCTGGCCGAGATGGAGGCCCAATTGCTGGAGTCGTCGCAGTTGTTCGGACTCTCCATGTTGATCATCGTGCTGCTGCTGACCGGAGGGATTTCCTTGATTTTTCACCGTTTCGTACGTCAGCCGTTGCAGGCTATCACGGTCAGGATGGCGCAGGTCGAAGAAGGCGATCTTTCCGTCAGGCTCGAACCGCAGAGTGACGGCGAAGTAGGTAGTCTGGTGATCAGTTTTAACTCGATGGTCGACCGTCTGCGCATGGCCAACGACGAACTCCAGACCTGTCACTATCAGCAGATGGAACGGGCCGATCGACTTGCCTCTGTCGGTGAGATGTCCGCCGGCATTGCCCATGAGATCAAAAATCCTCTCGCTGCGATCAGTGGTGCCGTCACCGTGCTCGCTGATGACTTTGCCGAAGATGATCCGCGTCGCGAAGTGGTCAGCAAGGTGCTTGAGCAGATCACCCGGCTTGACAAGGCAGCGACTGACCTGCTCTTTTTCGGTCGTCCCGGCAAGCCGAGCTTCGACTATGCCGACACCAATGCCCTGCTCAATAAGACGATGTTTTTCGTCAGTCAGCACCCGGAAGCAAAGAATGTCCACCAAAGCAAGGAGTTTACCCGCAAACTACCGCCGGTTTGGGTTGACGAGAAACAGCTGCAGCAGGTATTTTTTAATATCATTATTAACGCCATTCAGGCGATGAAGGACGGTGGCACTCTGCTTCTGCAGACCGACCTGATTGCAGAACAGGGCAGAAACTTTGTCCGGGTGCTGATCGGTGACAGTGGGTCGGGCATCAATCCCGAGGACCTGGAGAGAATCTTCACGCCGTTTTTTACCACCAAGACCCAGGGTACTGGCCTCGGTCTGGCAATCTGCCGGCAGCTTATGGAACAGCAGGGCGGAACGATTAAGGTCAAAAGCCGGCTTGGTGAAGGTACCCGAGTCATCATTAATCTGCCGGTCAGTCAAGACGCTGAGCCGGATGTGAACGAGGCAGAACGTGCGTAATACGAGAATATTAGTCGTCGACGATGAGCATTTGATTCGCTGGTCTCTCGAGCAGTCCCTGAAAAAGCAGGGATACGAAGTTGCTACAGCTGCAAGTGGCGAGGACGCACTTCGGCTGGTTCAGGAAGATGCCCCGGAACTGATGCTCCTTGATATCCAGTTGCCTGGAATGAATGGGCTGGAGGTCCTGGAAAAGGTCAAGGAGATCGACAGCGAGATCATCGTAGTCATGGTCACGGCTCTCGGCGTTCTTGAGACAGCTGTTAAGGCAATGCGTCTCGGCGCGTATGACTATATCAACAAGCCGTTCAATCTCGATGAGCTGGCGATCATTGTCAAGAAGGCCCTCGAAACTCGCCAGTTGCGCAAGGAAGTTGCCCATTTGCGCTCCGATCAGGAGAGCAAGTTCGGTATTAAAAACATTATCGGCGGCAGTCGCCATATGAAACAAGTGCTCGACATGGTGCGTAAGGTTGCCAAGAGCGATGCCAGCACTGTGCTGATCCAGGGTGAGAGCGGCACTGGCAAAGAACTGATCGCCCGGGCCATTCATATGGAGAGTGCCCGTAGTGACAAGCCCTTCATGGCCATCAATTGTGCCGCCGTGCCGGAGACTTTGCTCGAAAGCGAACTGATGGGCCATGAAAAGGGTGCCTTCACTGATGCCAAGACTCAGAAGCGTGGACTCTTTGAAGTGGCTGATGGCGGTACCCTCTTTCTCGACGAAATTGGTGATATGGAGATGGGGATGCAGGCCAAGCTGCTGCGTGTTCTCGAAGAGCGTACCTTTCGCCGGGTCGGAGGCAACAAGGAGATTCCGGTCGATGTCCGCATCGTGTCCGCGACCAACCAGGAACTGCTCAAAAAGATCGAGGATAAGACCTTTCGCAACGATCTTTACTATCGCTTGCAGGTCATACCGATCTACCTGCCGTCGCTACGTGAGCGTCGCGACGATATCATGCCGCTGGTCGAGTTCTTTATCCGGCATTACAACAAGGAATTCGGCAAGACCGTCACCGGAGTTTCCAAGATGGCCTGTAAGTTTCTCGAAGAATACGCATGGCCGGGCAACGTACGTGAGCTGCGTAATATAATTGAACGGGCGATTATCCTCGAAAACGAAGAGACGCTTATGCTCGAGCATCTGCCTCGTGAATTGATCTCGAAAACCGGAGACGTTGCTTCCGGGCCGTTGAACCTGCGAATCCCGCCGGAAGGGATCGATATCGAGGATGTCGAGCGGGAATTGATCCGCCAGTCTTTGGAAATCGCCGAGGGCAACCAATCCAAGGCGGCCAAGGTCCTCAACCTCGGCATTGATGCCTTCCGTTACCGCATGAAGAAGTTCGGGTTTTTGAGCTAGGAGCAGTTTCTTTCGCTTCACAGCAGCAGAATTTTTTGCCGATGAATAAATCTGTGCTGAAATATTATGAACAGGGCTCGGGTCTCGCCGTTATCCTTATCCATGGCTTCCCCCTCTGCAACAAGATGTGGCGGCCACAGGTAACCGCCGTGGCCGATGCTGGCTACCGGGTGATCTGTCCCGACCTTCCCGGGTTCGGCGAGAGTTTGCCTGCTGAGGGGCCGGCCTCCATATCCCTCTATGCTGATGCGGTGATAGGGCTGCTCGATATACTTGGTGTCGAAAGAGCCGTGGTCGGTGGCATGTCGATGGGGGGCTACGTGTTACTCAACCTGGCTGAACGCTATCCTGAGCGATTGCTGGGGGCGATGTTCTTGGTGACTCGTGCTGCCGCGGATGATGTGGTGGCCAAGCAGAAACGCACTTCCCTGGCTGCGGAAGTCAGTGCGGGCAACCTCCTGATTGTCCCCGACACCTTTGCCGGAGTGCTTTTCGCCCCGGACACATCACGAAAAAAACCAGAATTGTTTTTCGAGGTGCGGCTATGGATGGAGAAAACTTCGGCTGAGGGGATGGTCGGCGGCCTTCTGGCAATGCGCGATCGAGCTGATTCCGTGGCGAAGCTGGCAGACTTTTTAATGCCGTCCCTGGTGGTTGGAGCCGAGCAAGACATGGCCGTGCCGCTTGAGCATTCCCGGCTTCTCGCCGAGCTGCTACCTGATGCAGAGTTGAAGATCATCCCCGGGGCGGGGCATATGGCGAACCTGGAAGAACCTGAGCTTTTCAACCGGGCGCTCATCGGTTTCTTACGGCGTTTCAGCGAATAGGGCAACGGGGAAATAAAAACATCTTTACCCGCGTTGCGCACAAAGACGGGATCGGCCTTTTTGCCAAGAATCATGCTTAGACATGCCACATGCCACCCTGATCTGTTACAATACGCAACATGAAGTGGTTGCTGATTATCCTGTATCTATTGACCTTTTCCTGTCGACTCTGGTTACGGCAGTTGAATGTGCAGTATCTGCAGCAGCATGGCCACAAGGTCCCGGAGTGTTTTGCCGAGGTTGTTGACCAGCAGCAGCTTGCCAAAATTTCCGACTATACCCTGGCCAACAGCCGCGTCGGATTGGTGGAGTCCATCTTTGCCAGCCTGCTGGTGCTGGTCTTCCTGTTTGGTGGTCTGCTCGCATGGTATGACAGCTGGATTCAGGGCATTACGGCCTCTTTCGTTGTCCAGAGTGTCCTATTCGTGCTTGGTCTGCTTCTGATTCAGACGTTTCTTGATGTGCCTTTCAGCCTTTATCGGACCTTTGTTCTTGAAGAGCGGTTTCAGTTCAATACTTCGACGCCACGCCTCTGGCTTGTCGATCTTCTCAAGTCGCTTGGGGTTGGCGGAGTCCTTTTGTCACTGATCACGGCCGGGGTCATTGCCCTGGTACAGGCTAGTCCCGATGCCTGGTGGCTCTGGGTATGGGGCTTTCTAGCTCTGATCACACTGCTGCTCATGTACCTGTCACCGGTTTTGATTGAGCCGCTTTTTTTCACGTTTCAACCGTTGCAAAAAGAAGCCCTTGCTGAGCGGGTCAAGGCTGTTATGGGCGAGGCAGGATTGCTGATTGATCGGGTCCAGCAGGTCGATGCTTCCCGGCGAAGCAGACACTCGAATGCCTATTTCACCGGCATCGGCCCCGTCAAACGCATAGTGCTGTTTGATACACTTCTGGAGCAGATGAATGATGATGAAATCATAGGAGTCCTGGCCCATGAGGCCGGCCACTGGAAGCTGGGGCACATCTGGAAACGCCTGCTGGCCATGGAACTGGTCTCCCTGGTCACCTGCTGGCTCGCATGGCGATTCCTCAGCTGGGGCGGGTTGGCAGACTGGTTCAACCTTGCTCCTCTCAGTTTTGTTGGCCAGGTGGTGTTGCTTGCATTTCTGGCCAGCCTTGTCAGTTTTTTCCTGACGCCCCTCTCAAGCGCGCTTTCCCGACGTCATGAGTGGCAGGCGGATCGGTTTGCCCATGATTTGACCGGTGATCCCAAACCCCTGGCCCGGGCTCTGGTCAAACTCTGCAAAGAAAACCTGAGTAACCTCCATCCGCACCCCCTGTATGCCTGGTTCTATTACTCACATCCAACGGTTGTCGACCGGATTGCGCGACTCTCTGGTAAACAACACCTGCACTGAGGACTATGGCGGCAATTCTCTTTACCACGATACTGGCACTTTCAGCACTGTATGTCCCTCAGCCGCTGTTGCCGGTTTTGACCGCAGAGTTCGGTGTGTCCCGGGAAACGGCGGCCCTGCTGACGACCATAGCTTTTATCCCCTTGAGCTTGGCGCCCCTCTTTTACGGGGCCCTGCTTGAAACTGTTTCGGCCCGGCGGATGCTGCGTCTGGCGGTACTGCTGCTGGCAATAACCGAGGTCTTGATGTTTTTTGTCGGCCCCTTTGCCGGTTTGATGGCTCTGCGCTTGGTTCAGGGTTTTCTGATACCGGCAATGCTGACGTCGTTGATGACCTATACCTCTCAGGTTACAGAGAAGAGCAATATAGCCCGGGCCATGGCCTGGTACATTGCCGCAACCATTCTCGGCGGCTTTGCCGGCCGTGTTCTCTCGGGACTGATTGCAAGCCTGCTGCATTGGCGCTTCAGCTTCCTTTCTCTAGGCTTTGGTTTGCTCATCGCCTGGTTCTGGCTGGGCCGGATCACTGACGCCGGATCGGTGAAAATAACCCGCCCGAATATGAAAGCCGCCGGCGCTGTGCTGGCAGATCCCCTGGTGAGGACCACCTATGCCATGGTCTTCTGCTTCTTCCTGGTTTTTGCCGCTGTGATGAATTTCCTGCCGTTCCGTTTGACGGAGTTGAGCAGCGAGGCTGACGAATTTCGCATCGGTTTGGCCTACTCGGGATACCTTATGGGTATCTTAGTATCGCTGAATGCCGTGCGCATTCACCAGCGCTTTGGCGGGGCGGAGCGGGTTATGATCGGCAGTCTGGTCTTATTTGTTCTGGCTCTGCTGGTTATGATCGTGCCGCAGATTGCGGCCCTGGTCGGCGGCATGTTTCTGCTCTGTGGCGCTGCATTTCTAACTCATGCTACGGCGACGGGTTACCTGAATCGTTACGTGTCCCTGCACAAGGGAGCGGTCAATGGTCTTTATGTCGCATTTTACTATGGAGGCGGCGCCGTAGGTTCTTATCTTCCCGGCTACGCATACCGAGGCTTTGGTTGGGGGGGCTTCATTGCGGTACTGGTTGTCGTTCTGGTGATTGCTCTGCTGCTGGCGGTACGCCTGTCGCGCTTGGCAACCTTGTTGGTCACAGATCTGAACGCTGCAAGAAGTGAGCTTAACGTGTCATGATTTCTGCCGGTTTGTGTTGACACCGGAGAGGTCCATGGTTATCTTTACTGTTTCGTTTCATAACCGCTATCTCAAGAAAGGACTAAGTATGAATTTCAAATTGTTTACCGTCATGTTTCTGCTGTTGTTTGCTGTTGGTTGCGCTGTCGAGGAGGCCAAGGTTGCTCCTGAACTGAAACTGGATACGCCGAAGAATCGCATCAGTTATACGATCGGTGTGAATATCGGCAAGGACTTTAAGACCCAGAAGATGGACGTCGATGCCGATATTCTGCTGTTGGGACTTAAAGATGGCATGGACGACAAGGAACTGCGCCTCACTGACGAGGAAATGACCAGCGAGATTCAGACCTTCCAGAAAGATATGCAGGCCAAAATGGCTGCCGAGATGGAAGCAATGGTGGCAAAGAACAAACTGGAAGGCGATGCCTTTCTTGCCGAGAACGCCAAGAAGGAAGGTGTTGTGGTAACCGAGAGTGGTCTCCAGTATAAAATACTCGAGCCGGGTGAAGGTGACTCGCCGCAACTCGCTGATGTCGTAACCGTAAATTATCGTGGTTCCCTCATTGACGGCACCCAGTTTGACAGTTCTTTTGATCGTGGCCAACCTGCAACCTTCCCTGTGGGCGGTGTCATTGCCGGCTGGACTGAAGCTTTGCAACTGATGAAGCCCGGGGCGAAATGGCAACTTGTCATTCCTGCCGACCTCGCTTACGGCGAGCGCGGAGCCGGTCAGGTCATCGGCCCCAATGCAACCTTGCTCTTTGATGTAGATCTGATCAGTGTGGAAAAAGGATCAAACTGATGAATGGCCAGAAGGAACGAGTTGTTGCTGCTGGCGACATTATTCGAGTGAATTATGTGGGCCGCTTTGAAAATGGCTCTATGTTCGATTCTTCAGAAGGGCGTGAGCCTCTGGAGTTTACTGTTGGTGCCGAGCAGGTGATCCCCGGATTTGACCAGGCGGTTGTTGGGCTGAAGCCGGGCGAGAGCTGCAAGGTTGTGGTTGCTCCAGAAGATGGCTATGGTGCCCATGTGCCGGGAATGGTTGCCGAAGTTGAACGACGCATGATCCCTGACAACGAAAAACTCTGCCTTGGCAGCATGCTTGAAGTCAGTGTGGAAGATGGCCAGACTCTGGAAGTTCAGGTTGTGGAACTTTCTGATGCCGCAGTGGTGCTTGACGGCAATCATCCGCTGGCGGGTAAGGTGCTGCACTTTGAGATTGAGATAGTCGAATTTGCCTGAATGATTGGTGAAATGACCGGGGCCGCCTTTTCAGGCGGCCCTTTTTTGTTGCTCTACGGAAGATTTTAGAGTTAGCCTGGCGACTGATTGGCTGAAAGTTCTTGCAATAAGGCTACACGAGTACCCAGTAACCCATAAACTATAGCATCTTGCTGACCGTCCCTGCGCAATCTTGCGAAATTCTATGAGTTACAGGGCACTAGCCCCTTTCTTTGCCGTTGTCAGGTCTCTGCCAGGTTTGCGTGTGCGGGAGCGAATTTGATCGGCACGATCTCTGCAAGTAAAATACGTTACCGCTTTCGCCTCTGGGAACTCAGCTTATGGCCACTAAAAAGATTGTGCTCTCCAACGAAACTGACTTGCTAGAGGTTCTGAAAAATTCTTTTTTTCAGAGAGAGGGCTTTGGCATGGTACTGGTACAGGATAGCCAAACTGGTTTTCAAGCTGTGGAGGCTGAGGCGCCGAGTCTGGCTGTGTTCGATCTTGGTCAGCTGGGTGAGCAGGCTCTGGAGTGTTGCCGGGCTATCAAAAATGACCTGTTGCTGGCTGCAACGCCGGTCTTGCTGCTGCTCCCGGAAACGGCCGCTGAAGAATTGGCTGAGACCTGCCTGAGTGCTGGCTGCGATGCTGTTGTTCATCGGCCCTTGGCGGCCGAGCACTTGCTGGATGCAGCCTGTGGCCTGCTGGGCATTTCCTGTCGCCTGGCAAGGCGTGTTCCGGTTAGTTTCCAATTGGTGCTGCTTGACAGTGCGCAGAAGAAGCACATCGGCAATTGTGTGAATCTCAATGCCGGCGGTATGTTCCTCTCAACGGAACAGCTCTTTCCGGTTGATACTCGCCTGGTCATCGAATTTACCCTGCCAGGATTCCAGGCTGGACTGCACTGTTCGGTAAGGGTTGCCTGGGTCAACCATCCGGAATGGCGCAAGAAGGGCTCCATGCCGTGTGGTATTGGACTGCAGTTTGAAAACCCCAGCCAGGTTGTCAACTCTTCCCTCCAGAAATTTCTGGACAGCCTGAAGATCGAAGACTGAGCATCGGTAGCCTGCCAATCAGTCAGGATTCAGCTCGGATCCGCAAGACTTGCAGTAACGAGCGTCGTAGCTGTGCTTCTCTACACCACAAACGGGGCAGGCTTGAGTCGAAACCTTCCCGGTGATCGGTGCTACCAACTCTGCCGTAACAATCCCTGTAGGAACCGCAATCACTCCATAACCCATGACCATAATAACGCTGGCAACAGCGCGACCGAGTGGCGATTGGGGTGAGATGTCACCGTAGCCAACGGTCGTCAAGGTGGTGATGGCCCAGTAACATGAGATGCCGATTGAGGTGAAGCCGCTTTCCTCTCCCTCAATGAGATACAGGAGTGAGCCGAAAATCAGCACCATGGT
>JBPPMB010000183.1:0-2147 GCA_051305855.1 Desulfuromonadales bacterium | reverse complement strand
TCCGGCTGTTTGGCCCATATTTCAGCTCCTTTTTGGTCCATAGCTACGGCTATGAACCTGCAAATGAGCTAAAATCTGTTCTCAAACATCCAAATTTTCGCTTCGGCCCGTATAGTCCGACAGGCTGCTAGAAGTAAACATCTTCACCCAACACTTATGGCTCATTTTGCGAGGCATAAGTGCTTGCTTATGCCTCATTCCGGTGATATGTTTGCCTCAAAATACGAGGCATAAAATCTGATTATTGCCTCTTGCGTATCCAAAAGGATCACAAAATGGCAAAATACATCTGGCAATCCGCAAGTTGGCCAAAATTCAAAATTGACTATGAAAACCTACTCCCAAAATTGAGCCGTTGCCATGCCCTTCAAGGGCAGCTCATTCAGCAGGTGACATCTCTTGGCATTGATCTTGAGCTAGCAGCTCAACTTGAATCTTTGACTCAGGAAGCGGTCAAAACGGCAGAGATTGAGGGAGAATATTATAATCCCGACGCGGTGCGGTCTTCAATTGCCAGACGATTGGGTTTACCAACAGCAGGGTTGCCATCCCCGCCACGAAGTGTAGATGGGCTGGTTGATGTTTTGCTCGATGCGACCGACACAAACAGGCCTGACTTAAGTTCAGATCGCCTGAAAGCATGGCAAGCCGCATTGTTTCCAACCGGCAGGTCCGGCTTGTATGATATCGAGGTTGGACAATGGCGAACTGAAGCGATGCAAATTGTCTCCGGCCGTTCTGGAAAAGAAATAATTCATTATGAAGCGCCACCAGTCGATCGAATTGACCATGAAATGCAATTATTTATTGAATGGTGGCAAAAAAGTCACCCAGATCAAAACAATACAGATCCTGTCATCCGAGCTGGGGTCGCCCACTATTGGTTTGTGGCAATCCACCCCTTTGCTGATGGAAATGGACGAATTGCACGGGCGCTCTCAGATATGGCGCTTGCTCAATCAGACGGTGCGGCAAAACGCTGCTACAGCCTCTCTTCAACCATAATGGAAAACAGGGACGGATATTATTCGGTACTGGAAAGCACTTCAAATGGACAGGGAGATATCACAGATTGGTTGGCTTGGTTTTTAGACAGCCTTGAACTGTCCTTGAAACAGTCAAAAGCAAGCATCGAGAATGTATTGAGTCTCACTCATTTCTGGCACAATATTTCAGACATCTCCTTGAACGATCGTCAAATTAAGGTTGTCAAAAAACTCCTGGAGGCCGGGGAAGGAGGCTTTGAAGGAGGCTTGACCGCCAAAAAATATCATGGGATGGTCAAAGGAAGTCGTGCGACGCTCACACGTGATCTGGCCGATCTGGTCGATAAAGGAATTCTGTTACTTACGGGAGAACGGAAAGCAGCCCGGTATAATTTAAACTGGGAATTAGCCAGAAAAAGGTGATTGCAGAAATATCACAGAAAACCATAAGTCGAAAATCGCCCCTTCAAGTCGAAAAATGGCGTTATTTCAGCTGGTCAATCGAAAAAATTTAATCCCGAGCGGGAAGAGACACGTTAAGTTTTTCTTCTTCTGCCCGTACTCTGTTCGGCGACAATTATCCTGTCCGTTACTGCCTATTCCCTCTCTGGCGCCCCTCCCTACCGAATCGGTTCATAGCAGAGCAGCAGGTTGCCATTGCCGAAAGGCCGCGAACTGGTCAGCTTGGGGACGTTGTTTATTAGTCAATTAGCCTCAACAATGCAGGATGATTCCTTGTCAGCAGCTCGCCCCGACGGGTCGCAACACTGACTCCCGAGCGGCCGAGGCCCAGGTGCCTGCCGACCTCGGCACCACTTGCCTCAGAGTGACCGGGGGCTTAACACTTCAATGTCCATCAAACTGGCTCTTTCATATCCGTCTCATGTGCCTTGCCTTTGGGGGTCAATCAGCGATCTGGCGCAGCCGGGTAACTGCCGTAAAGGTCAGGACATTCCCCAGCAACGCGCCAAGGACCCAGATCAGGGAGCTGATGACAAACGCCTCGGAACCCAGTACCAGTAAACCGAGATAGGTCAGCAGACTGTACACAGCAAAGTAGAGGTATTTCTGTTGGCCAAGGGTGCGGATCTCGGCACGCGTCAAAACCACCCCTCCGAGTCCGGCGCCGAAACTGACAAAAATCAGTCCGCACAGCAGATA
>JBPPMB010000128.1:0-17603 GCA_051305855.1 Desulfuromonadales bacterium | reverse complement strand
GCCGGCTTTGATGCTGGCTGGGAAGTGGATATTTTCGGTGGAGTGCGGCGCTCGGTGGAAGCCGCCCAGGCAAATCTTGAAGCGACGCAGGAGAACCTGCACGGTGTTTTGGTAAGCCTGCTTGCCGAAGTGGCTCTGAACTACCTGGAACTGCGAACTTACCAAGTCCGCCTGAATACGATCGAAGCAACGATTAGCACTCTGCAAAAGACCTATGAAATTAACTTTTCACGCTACCATTCCGGGCTTATCTCTGAATTGCCAGTACAAGAGTCTCTACGCCTCCTGGAAAGTGCCAGGTCTGGAGTCCCGGTCTTTGAAACAGGACTGGAAGCAACGAAAAATCGCTTGGCGGTCTTGTTGGGAGAATTCCCCGGCAGCGTTCACAAGGAACTGGCTCAGAGGAGGCAGATACCTGAGCTGCCAGCAACCGTCCTGGTAGGGATTCCGGCCGAAACCTTGCGTCACCGGCCAGACGTTCGCTACGCTGAACGCAACCTTGCGGCCCAGACAGCACGCATCGGCGTAGCAACCGCTGATCTCTACCCAAAATTCCATCTGATGGGCACTCTAGGCCTGGAATCGATCGCTGCCGGCGATCTATTCCAATCGAGCAGCCAGACCTGGGGCATAGGTCCGGGTGTGAGGTGGAGGATCTTCGACGCCGGTGCCATCCGTCAGAATATCCAGGCACAAAATGCACGTCAGGAACAAGCACTGATCTACTACGAAGCCACTCTTCTCCGTGCTCAGGAGGAGGTTGAAAATGCTTTGGTCGCCTACGCAAAAGAGCAGCTCAGGCAGGAATCTATTGCCAAGGCGTCGGCCGCAGCCGAACAGGCAGAACTGCTGGCAAACGATCAATACCAGGCAGGCCTGGTGAATTACAGCAACGTTCTTGATGCCCAACGAGCACTGCTGCTCTTGCGGGACGAGCTGGTCCAAAGCAACGGGGCAGTGACAGCCAATTTGGTGCGACTTTACAAAGCGCTTGGAGGTGGTTGGGAACCAGCTCAACTCAAGGTTAACTCAGGCGACAAACAATCGTGAGCTTTCCTGACTCACGCCCTTTTGCCATTGAGTCAGCTTTTTCAGAGGTCTTGATGAGGCTTCATACATGCTCAGGCACCCAAGAGCCGCGAAGAGGAAACTCCAGTGGATAACAACAGCGGGGATATTTTTCTGAATCCGCTGTTGTTCTATATTTCCGCATTCCATATCCATCGCTCCTGCTGTTAACCCATGCGCAGTTTGAGGAAGCTCTCCAGATCAGGGCACCTCATATACGCGTTGTGCTCCCGCTCAAAAGCAATTGTGGAACAGGGCCTGGGGCCATAGTCATGACCAGGAAAGACTTTCGTCTCCGGAGGGAAAGCGGCCAGGCGCAACAAGCTGTGGTAGAGAGCCGCCGGATCGCTGCCTGGGAAATCAGCCCTGCCGCAGCGCGTTACGAACAGAGTGTCGCCAACGATCAACGCACCCGGCGGATTAAAGACCAGGGAACCGGAGGTATGCCCAGGAGTATGCAGGACCTTGACCGTGATCGTACCAATTTGCAGCTGGCTTCCTTCGCGCAACGCGATATCCGCCCCCGGCACATCAAGCGGATTAGCGGCCAGCTTTGCTCCGGTCTCTTTAAGAATTTCTCCGTTACCTGCGATATGGTCATAATGGCCATGTGTATTGGCCAGCACCTCCAGGCTCAGACCACGACTATGGATGACACTCAACAGGCACTCCGGCGATACCCCGGGATCGACACCAAGAGCCCTGCCGGTCTGCGGACAGATCACCAGATAGGAAAAGTTATCGGCGCCGGCGACCGGCACCTGGATGATCTCGGGAATCATTCAAGCCACGCTTCAACAGTGTACGGCTTGTTGCCGACCTTGCGAATTTCACCATCAACGACCTTGAACAGATCACCGGTTTTTTTGACATGCCACTCGTCCCCCTCTTCGGGGGGCAAAGGGAATTCACGGTTGCCGAGATAAACATCCTCGTTGTCAAGCATGGCCCACCAGTCAAGAGCACCGGTCTGCCAGATACGCGTTTTCAGGTTGAACGCCATAAAGGATCTCCTTGATTCATCAACGGCGAAAGGCCTCTCCCCGCTCGTGACCACCCTAATCATTCAGTGGATCCTCTCCCTCCTGCCACGATGGCAGCACCCGATCACTGAGCTGGAAGTCCGGCCCGTCATGCTCGGTATAGACAATGTAGATATGCTCCTTGGCCAGGCTCCATCGTGAACTCACCTCATTCATGATCGCTAGCGCCAGGCGGCGCTTCTGGTCAGCAGTCCGTCCCAAGCGGATATCAGCATTGAGAAACACAATCTGTCCATCGTCGCCGGCACGACCGAAGACCAGTTCATCATGCTGGTAGCAACGGAGGGTTATACCGATATGATCGGTGCCTGTGCTCATGATGGTTGCGAAATGATCGCGGATCGCATCGGCAAAAGCTCTTTTTGCCTGGGGCTCCGGAGTGAAATTAAGCTCGAACTGAAGATGTGGCATCGATTCCTCCCTGGTTTGACTTGCATGATAAGCATAGCAGAGCAAAACAGATCAGCAATGGACGGTTGTGACAGAATTCCTTTACCCCTATAATGATCAGGATTGCACAACTAAAAGAGGTCAACTATGAAATTCGTCAAGATGCACGGTGCCGGCAACGACTATGTCTACATTGACTGTTTCCGGCAGACTGTTGAAGCTCCGGAGGATTTGGCGCGCGAGATCAGCGACCGGAATTTTGGTGTCGGTGGCGACGGTATGATCCTGATCGAACCGTCCAAGCAGGCCGATGTTAAAATGCGCATTTTTAATGCCGATGGCAGTGAGGCCGAGATGTGCGGCAACGGCGTCCGCTGCGTTGCCAAATATGCCTTTGACCACGGCCTGGTGGATCGCACAGAAATCACCATCGAAACCGGCGCCGGCATCCTGCCGCTGACGATGTATCCCAATGAACGGGAGCACATTGACAAAGTCAGGGTCAACATGGGCCCTCCGCGATTAACGCGCGCCGACCTGCCCATGCTCGGACCGGCTGATGAGCAGGTCATCAACATGGATCTGCAGGTGCTCGACCGTAGCTTCCAGATCTGCTGCGTCTCCATGGGCAACCCGCATTGCGTCATCTTTGTGGATGATGTCGCTAACTTTCCCGTCAAGCGCTACGGCTATGCGATTGAAAACCACGAACTGTTTCCCCGGCGCATCAATGTGGAGTTTGTCGAAGTCCTCTCACCCAACGAAGTGCGCCAGCGCACCTGGGAACGCGGCGCAGGCGAGACCCTGGCCTGCGGTACCGGTTCTTCTGCGGTCACTGTCGCCGGCGTACTGACTGGTCGCACCAAGGGCAAGCTTCTCAACCATCTGACCGGCGGCGACCTGGAGATGGAGTGGGACGGCAAAAATGCGGTCTTTATGACCGGCCCGGCGGTTGAAGTTTTTTCCGGCGAATATATCCCGAGATAACAAGGAAGGAAAAAGGCAGAATACAGGAGACAGAAGGTAGAAGCTAAACGCATACGAGGTAAAAGATTCTGTTCTATATTCTGTCTCCTATATTCTGTATTCTTAATAAGCTATGGACGTTCTGATCTTCGATCTAGACAACACCCTGTACTCTGCAGAAAAGCAGCTTTTCAGCCTCATCGATGTGCGCATCAATCGCTACATGACCGAAATTGTCGGCATCCCGGCACCAGAGGTCGATGCTTTGCGGCGCGACTATTGGCGCCTCTACGGCGTCACGCTGCAGGGGCTGATCCGCCACCACGGTGTCGATCCGGAGGATTACCTGCTGTTCGTCCACGATGTCGATGTCGCCTCTCGTCTCGTTCCTGACCCGGCTCTGCGTGAGGTCTTGGCCAGCCTGCCGCAGCGTAAGGCGGTCTTTACCAACGGCTCGCTCTGCCATGCTGACCGGGTTCTCTCGGCACTTGGTATCGAGGATATGTTCGAGAAGGTCTACGATATCCGCATCGCCGCCTACCAGCCAAAGCCTTACCCGGAACCCTACCATGCTGTCCTTGCCGAGTTGGACACAACAGCTGAGCGCTGTATCATGATCGAGGACTCGCGCGACAACCTGCATACTGCGAAAAAACTCGGCATGGGCACAATCCTGATTGGAGAGGGCCAAACGCCCGACTTCGTCGACGTCCATCTCGACAATGCCCGGCAGATGTGCGCCGGTTTGCGTTTTTGGGAAGAGGCTCCATGAAACGTTTCCTGGGAGCACACGTCTCTGTTGCCGGTGGCCTCGACAAGGCATTTGCGCGCGGGCTCGAAAGTGGTTGCACAGCGTTACAGATTTTCACCAAGAATGCCAACCGCTGGCAGGTCAAACCGATTTCAGACGCTGAGACCTCTGCTTTTCGCCAGGCTTGGCAGGAGAGCGGGATCGGCCCGGTTATGGTTCACGATGCCTACCTGATCAACCTGGCTTCCCCAAAAACCGACGTCTGGGAAAAATCGAAGCTCGCCCTGCGCGACGAACTCTGGCGCTGTGACCAGCTCGGTGTCACCGCCCTGATCATGCATCCCGGGGCACACTTGGGAACCGGCATAGAGGCAGGCCTGGAGCGGATCCGCACAGCATTCCACGAAATCCTTCCGGACACCCCTCATCAGGTTCGCCTGCTCCTGGAAAATACCGCCGGCCAGGGCAGCTACCTCGGCGGCGATTTTACCCACCTTGCAGCCTTGCTGGAGGGCTTTGACGAGCAGCGCTTCGGGATTTGCTTCGACACCTGCCATGCCCACACGGCCGGTTACAACCTCTCCAGCGAAGAGGGATATGTACAGACCATGGCTGAATTCGACCGGCTGGTCGGTCTGGGACAAATCAAAGCTTTTCATCTTAACGACTGTTTGAAACCGTGCGGCAGCAAGGTTGACCGTCATGTCCACATCGGTCAGGGGACCATCGGCCGTGCCGGCTTTGCCTGCCTGCTCCAGGACCAGCACTTTTTTGAGGTCCCCATGGTCCTGGAAACACCCAAAGGCGAACGGGGCGAGATGGACTTGATCAACTTGACGCTGCTGCGGGAGTTGGCAGCAGGAACAACGCCGTGAGAGCCGTCATTCAACGCGTCAGCCAGGCCTCTGTCGTCGTTGCAGCACAGACCGTGGGCGCCATCGGCCAGGGATTGATGGTCCTGCTTGGCGTGGCACAGAAGGACACCGCCAAGGATGCCGCCTACCTCGCCGACAAAACTGCCGGGCTGCGCATTTTTGACGACGATGACGGCAAGATGAACCGATCCATCGAAGATATCGGCGGCAGTATCCTGGTGGTTTCCCAATTCACTTTGCTCGGCGACTGCCGCAAGGGACGTCGTCCTGGATTTACCGACGCCGCCCCCCTTGTGCTTGCAGATGCCCTTTACCAGGACTATGTTGATGCTTTGCGCAGCAAAGGAATTACAGTCGCCACCGGGGTCTTCAGAGCCGACATGCAGGTTGCCCTGATCAATGACGGCCCCGTAACCATAATGCTCGACAGCCGTAAGCAATTCTGATGCTGAGAAACGACGAAACGGAAAACCTCCACGAAGGCCCCAGCCGCAGCGCACAAAAACGCGACGCCAAAGCAGTAGAGCAATTGGCGCAACGTCTGGCAGAGCTATCGGATGCGGAACTCGCCAGGCTACCGAAGACCCCCGAGCTTACCAAAGAGATTGAGTTGGCACGCAACACCCGTGGCCATGGCTCGCGAAAGCGCCAGATCAAGCATCTGGCCGGGTTATTGCGCGGCAATGACGATCAACGAGAAGCCATAGGAACCGCCCTTGACGGGCATGCTGTCAGTCAGCGCCAGGAAACCATGGCCTTCCATCACCTTGAAGAGCTGCGCGATCGACTCTGTACTGCAGCGACATTCGAAGCGGCGTTGGCAGAAGTCCGTACGACCTACCCGCATGTGGAGCCCGGGAAACTCGCCCGACTGGCCGGTTCGGTGCACGACCATAATGACAAGCGGGCAGCACGGGAGATTTTTCGTTACCTGCGCAAGGCAGAAGAAACTCGCGATGCGTAGTGCGGAACGAGGGATGCGCCAATCAAAAACCCCCGAAGTAACGCTGATAGTTATGCCAAAACATTACATCTTCGTCATGCCATAATGTGTCGTCAATTGAATCTTCCAGGCTTTCGCGTTAACCGTTCCGCACCCCTGCAGCACAAAAGGCCCGGCAAATTGCCAGGCCTTTGTCTCTCTTTACACAGTGCAAGCAAGGACATCCTACAGCGCTTTCTTCAACAACCCTTCCAGCTGGCTCTTCGGCACCGCGCCGACAACCTGGTCGAACACCTTGCCGTCCTTGAAAAGAATCAGGGTCGGGATGCCACGCACACCAAACTGTCCTGGAGTAGCCGGGTTCTCATCGACATTCAACTTGCAGATCTTGACCTGACCGTCAAATTCATCTGCCAACTGGTCAACAAGCGGGCTGATCGCCTTGCACGGTGCACACCACGATGCCCAGAAATCAACGAGCACGGGAACTGAGGACTGGTTAACTTCGCTCTCAAAAGAATCATCCGTCACCTGGACGACTTTATCACTGGCCATAAGATACTCTCCTTTGAATTGAATCTCCTGCAAACATTCGAGTTTCATAATAATCGACCCTCGTAAAAAATCAAGGGATTATCCGTACAATCCTCCGGAAAAGCACCAACTCTTGACAGTTCCCACCCTGCCACCTAAGATGAGCCCACATATTAAACGAGGCAAGCATGATTCAGGATAAAATCAGCGTAGCGGTTACGCAGCAGATCGCCATGCTCGACCCCTTCCTGCTCACCCAGAAACCGCTGTTAATCAGCCTGGCAGAGCACCTGGTGACGACCTTTCACCAGGGCGGTCGCCTTTTTCTGATCGGCAGCGGCCCTTTCGGTGCAATTGCCGGCCTCATAGGCCAAACCTTCCTCCATCGGCAGACCTTGGAGCGTCCGGCCCTGCCTGCGATTGCACTGACCAATGATGCTGGTTTGGCAACTTTCCTGGCAAGTGATGAACAGGGGAGTCAGCTCTTCAGTCGCCAGTTGCGTGCCTTGGCCTCCGATCAGGACACCGTGCTGGCCATTGCCGGCACCAGCCTCAGCGCGGCTGATCGTGTAGCACTGGGCACAGCCCGGCAGCTGGGCTGCCGCACCATCCTGATCGCCAGTGAGCAGGCAGAATTGGCCGACATCCGGGCGGACATCAGTTTATCCCTGCCCAGTGACTCAATGCCACGCCTGCTGGAAACTGTGCTTTTTATCGGCAATCTTCTCTGTGCCCTGGTTGAGGGCGAACTTTTCGGCATCTGACTCCTCTGTGAATGGCTACCCAATCATCCTGGATCTGACAGACCGGCTCTGCGTCGTGGTCGGCGCCGGCAATGTCGGCTGCCGCAAAGTGCGGGGCTTACTCGCTGCCGGCGCCCGGGTTCGCCTGGTCACCACCACCCCCCCCTCTGATGTCCGTCTGACAGATCATGTCGATCTGCATATCAAAGCGTTTGAACCCTCCGATCTCAATAATGCCGTTTTGGCGTTTACCGCCACTGGTACCGTTCGGGTCGATCAGGAAGTCTGCATTGCTGCAAAAGAGCTTGGAATCCCGATAAATTCTGCGTCCAACCCTGCGGACGGAGACTTCCGCCTTCCAGCCACGCTGCAACGCGGCGAGCTGCTTTTGGCGGTTGCCACCAACGGACGATCTCCTGCCCTGGCAAAAGCCCTGTGCAACCGCTTAGCTGTGGATTTCGGCCCGGAATGGGCGGATATTGTCGAAATTTTAGGCCGGTTACGGACAAGAAAATTGACAGGCAGGCATGAAAAAACGTATTCTCACGAGGTTTTAGATAAGCTCCTGGAAGAGGGTCTGGCGGAACATGTTGCTGCCGGCCACACGATTGAAGTCAACACATTGCTGACCCGGATTCTCGGCGAGACCATCTCTCTGGAGGATTTAGGGCTGGTTCTTCGAGACATTTCATCATGACTACTGATGTCCTGCTGTTTAAAATCACCCTGCTGGTCTATTTCGTCACCACCCTCTGCTACCTGATCGGCGTGATTTCACTCAAAGACCGCTTCCGCCAGAATGCCATCCGGCTGTTAATTGGCGGCTTTGGCCTGCACTGTATCACCCTGGCCACCCGTTGGGTCGCCACCGGCAGCATTCCGGTGGCCAGCCTTCATGAATCCCTGTCTTTTTTCGCCTGGGCGCTGGTCGGCATCTACCTGCTCTTCTACCTGCGTTATCGCACCGTCATGCTCGGCGCTTTCATCACGCCGCTGGCGCTGGTTTTGATGATTATCGGTTCCGCTGCACCTAAACAGGTTCCAGTACTCAACCCGATGCTCGACAGCTGGTGGTTCCCGGTGCATGTCACCCTGGCCTTCCTGGGCCACGCAGTCTTCGCCATTGCGGCTGCGGCCGGCGTCATGTACCTGCTTCAGGAACGGATGCTCAAGAGCAAAAAGTTTTCCAGCCTTTTCTATCGCCTGCCGTCGCTCGATACCCTCGACAGCATGAACTACAAATGTCTGACCTTTGGCTTCCCGCTCATGACCATGGGCATCATATCCGGTGCCATCTGGGCCAACTCGGCATGGGGCGGTTACTGGCGCTGGGATCCAAAGGAGACCTGGGCATTGATCACCTGGTTTCTCTATGCCGCACTGCTGCATGGTCGACTCACCATCGGCTGGCGCGGCCGTCGCGCGGCGATTTTCGCCATCATCGGTTTTGCTTTTCTGCTCTTCACCTTCTTCGGCGTCAACACGTTCCTCTCCGGGGAACACAGCTTCCGCAATTTCACGGGGCAATAACCGGAGAACGGAGAGGAACACGCCATGCATATCGTTATAGTCGGGCTGAGCCACAAAACAGCACCGGTGGAAATTCGTGAGAAACTCGCCTTTGCCCCGACCGCCATGGAGCGACCGCTGCGGCAGATGCTTGAGTTGCCGACCATAGCCGAAGGACTGATCGTGTCGACCTGCAACCGGGTCGAACTCTGTGCCGCCACCAAGGAGCCGGAGGCGGCCATGGCGGCCCTGCGCAGATTCCTGGCCGAGTATCACGAGGTCCCACCGGAAGAGTTCAACAACAGCCTTTACTGCTACCAGGGTGAAGAGGCCATCCGCCACCTTTTCCGAGTCTCTTCAAGTCTCGATTCGATGGTCCTCGGCGAACCGCAGATTCTTGGCCAGATCAAAACAGCCTACGGCTATGCCGCCGAATTCAAAACCTCCGGGCTGATCCTCAACCGCTTTCTGCACAAGGCCTTCTCTGTGGCCAAGCGGGTGCGTACCGAAACAGCCATTGCCAGCAACGCCGTCTCGGTCTCGTTTGCTGCCGTAGAACTGGCACGCAAGATCTTCGATCGGCTCGACAACAAGGGCGTCATGATCATCGGTGCTGGCGAGATGTGCGAACTGGCTGCCCGACACTTTGTCGCCAATGGGGTCTCCAAGGTTCTGGTCACCAACCGGACTTTTGAGCGTGCCGAAAAGCTTGCGGCCGAATTCCATGGCAAAGCGGTTCCCTTCGAAACCTTTGTCGATCACCTTGCCGAAGTTGATATCGTCATGACCTCCACGGGGGCTCCAAACTTCATTCTCGGTCAGCGCCAGATGGAGGAAGTTCTCAAACGCCGCAAGAACCGGCCGATGTTTTTGATCGATATCGCCGTGCCACGCGATATTGATCCGAAAGTCAACAAACTGGACAACGCCTATCTTTACGATGTCGACGATCTTCAGGGCGTGGTTCAGGCCAATCTCAAGGAGCGCCATAAAGAAGCCAGCAAAGCCGAAGCGATCGTCGAACAGGAGATCGGCCAGTTTTACCTGTGGCTGGGCAACCTTGAGGTCAAGCCGACCATCATCGCCCTGCGCCGCAGACTCGAAGAGATTCGTCAGCAGGAGCTCGAAAAGACCTTCGGCAATCTCAAGGACCTTACCGCGGGCCAGCGTAAAAGCATCGAGGCTATGGCCGGTGCGATTATCAACAAAATTTTGCACCATCCGACAACCATCCTCAAACGCACCCAGAACGATACCAGTGGAGAGGACTATGTCGATGCCGTGCGCACCCTCTTCGATCTGCCCGCCCTGCTTGACGATGACAAAGAGATCAAGCCTCTGGACGATTCAGACCAGGAATAAAGGAGTTAGATAGATGGCCAAACAAAAAATGCGTATCGGTACCCGTGCCAGCATGCTGGCTCTCTGGCAGGCAGACTGGGTCAAAGCCGAACTTGAGAAACGTTATCCAGAGATGGAAGTCACCCTGACCAAGATCAAAACCCAGGGAGACAAGATCCTTGATGTGCCACTGGCGATGGTTGGCGGCAAAGGTCTTTTCGTCAAGGAGATCGAAGAAGCGATGTTGCGTGGCGAGATTGATATTGCCGTACATTCGATGAAGGACGTGCCGACCATTTTCCCCGAGAGCCTGTCTTTGCGTTGCATTACCGAACGCGAAGACTGTCGCGACATTGTCATTCTACGCCCCGGCGTGACCTCCTGGCTTGACCTCCCCCATGGAGCGCGTATCGGCACCAGCGCCCTGCGCCGTAAAGCGCAACTGCTGCACCTGCGCCCTGACCTGCAGATGGTCGATATCCGCGGCAACGTCCAGACCCGCATTCGCAAGCTCACCGAAGAGAATCTCGACGCCATTATCCTCGCTGCTGCCGGCATGCACCGCCTGGGCTACACCAGCCAGATCGGCGAATACCTGTCGGTCAACGTCTCCATCCCGGCCATCGGCCAGGGCGCGCTCGGCATTGAAAGTCGCACCGACGATAACGAGACCAACGCATTGATTGACTTTTTCAATCATCCGGAAACCGACTGGGCGGTGCGCGCCGAACGGGCTTTCCTCAAGCGTCTCGAAGGCGGCTGCCAGGTACCGATCGCTTGTCACGGCACCGTCACAGGCGAAGCCCTCACCCTCACCGGCTTCGTCTCCGACTGTCAAGGTGTCAAGTGCCTGAAGAAGACCATCACCGGTTCCGTCCACAAAGCGGAAGAGTTGGGGGCCTCGCTCGGCGACGACCTGCTTGTTCTGGGCGCCGGAAAAATTCTCAACGAAGTCTACCAACATGAAACGTTTAATGTAGGTAAAGAAGACGTTTAATAATCAGGACAAAACAGGTAATGTCTCCTTGTCCTCTTCTCCTTTAACATGTCACGGCCCCAGATGATCAAGCCAGGCAAAGTTTATCTCATTGGCGCCGGTCCCGGCGATCCAGGGCTGATCACAGTCAAGGGGCAGGAAATTCTGCGTCGTGCCGAAGTGATCATCTACGACTACCTGGCCAATCCCGTTCTGCTCGATCTGGCACCACAAGAAGCGGAACGGATTTTCGTCGGCAAGCGTTCCGGCTGCCACCACTACCCACAGGAAGAGATCACCCGCCTGCTGATTGAAAAGGCCTGTGAGGGCAAGCGCGTTGCCCGTCTTAAGGGCGGGGACCCATTCATCTTCGGACGTGGCGGCGAAGAGGCCCAGGCCCTTGCCGCAGCCAAGATCCCCTTTGAGGTGGTACCGGGTGTTACGGCAGCGGTCGCTGCTGCAGCATACGCTGGTATCCCGTTGACCCACCGCGACCACACCACCACTCTCGGTTTTATCACCGGCCACGAAGATCCTGCCAAGAAGCTATCATCCCTTGACTGGGCAAAACTTACCACGGCTGTCGGTACGTTAGTTTGCTATATGGGAATGGCCAACCTGGAAAACATTTGTGAGCAGTTGATCAAGCATGGCCGCTCTCCTGAAACACCGGTGGTCGTGGTGCGTTGGGCAACTCTGCCCCGCCAGGAAACGTTGTGCGGTACTCTGGCCACTATCACTGGCAAAGTTCGATCGGCCGATTTCAAACCGCCGGCAGTGATCTTTATCGGTGAAGTCAACAGCCTGCGCGACGAGTTGCGTTGGTTCGACAACCGCCCGCTGTCGGGGCGTCGCATACTGGTCACCCGCGCCGCTGAACAGGCGGCGATACTGGCCAAGGGCCTGGAAGAGCTGGGCGCAGAAGCGATTGTGGTCCCGACGATAGAGATCATTCCCCCAGCATCTTTTGCTGAGCTCGACCGGGCGATTAGCGAACTCGACCGTGTCGACTATCTGGTGTTGACGTCAGTCAACGCTGTCTCCGCATTTTTTGACCGTCTGCGGGCACGGGGGTACGATGCCCGTGCTCTGGCCGGCCTGAAAACGGTGGTGGTCGGCCCGAAGAGCGCTGAAGCACTTGCCGCTCGCGGCGTAAACGCCGACCTGATGCCAGAGGATTACCAAGCCGAAGGCATAGTCGCACTGCTTAAGGACCGGGTCTACGGCAAGCGATTGCTTTATCCGAAAGCCGCCCTGGCCCGCGGACTGATCCCCGCCGCGATGATCTCTGCCGGCGCCGAAGTCATCGCTCCTATCGCCTACACCAGCGCACCTCCGGTTCTTGCTGCCGAGAATCTGCGGCAGGCCCTTGCCGACAGGCTCGACCTGCTGACCTTTACTGCTTCATCAACAGTACAGAATTTCGTCGACC
Source organism: Desulfuromonadales bacterium (assembly GCA_051305855.1). Classification (GTDB taxonomy): domain Bacteria; phylum Desulfobacterota; class Desulfuromonadia; order Desulfuromonadales; family BM103; genus M0040. Next base: position 5,032 of record JBPPMB010000128.1, on the reverse strand, counting down.
TGCTCGGCACGGAACATTTGGCACTGGCCCAAAAAATCCCGGTCGCAGCAATCGGCCCTCTGACCAGCAGAACGGCCATAGAGCTCGGTTTCAATGTTATTATCGAACCAGATGAATCGACAATTGATGCATTGCTCGAAGCAATCAAAGATTATTTCGAGCAGCACAGCAGCCTGTCGGACTATCCATGAGCAGGCTTTAAGAATTTATCTTTAAAAACAAGCAGTCACAATTCAAGACAGTGATTGGCGCCTCGCGCCGCTAACAATGGAGGTCCTCATGTTTTTCCCCGAATATCGTGCTCGCCGACTGCGGCGCAACGACACCATGCGCCGCATGGTCCGCGAGACTTTTCTGCGCACCGATGACCTGATCTACCCTATGTTCTCTGCTTTCGGCCAAGGCATCAAAAAAGAGATCGTTTCCATGCCCGGCATTTACCAGCAGTCAATCGAACATATCGTCGCCGAAGCCAGAGAGGTTTATGAGCTCGGCATACCGGCCGTCATACTTTTCGGTATCCCCGAGAAGAAAGACGCCCTCGGTCAGGACGCTTATTCTGAGACCGGCATTATCCAGGAGACAGTGCGCGCCATCAAGGCCGCGGTGCCTAAGCTGCTGGTGATCACCGACGTCTGCATGTGCGAGTATACGGACCATGGCCACTGCGGCGTGATCAAGGACGGCGACGTCGACAATGACGAGACACTCAAGCTGCTTGCCGCAGAAGCCCTCTCCCATGCCCGTGCCGGCGCTGACATTGTCGCTCCCTCCGACATGATGGACGGCCGCGTCGCCGCGATCCGCGAGATTCTTGACGCTAACGACTTTTCACACATTCCGGTTATGAGTTACGCAGTCAAATATGCCAGTGCCTATTACGGCCCCTTCCGCGAGGCTGCCGAATCGACTCCACAGTTCGGCGACAGACGCAGCTACCAGATGGACCCGGCCAACCGTATTGAAGCATTCCGCGAGGCGGAGCTCGACATCCAGGAGTGCGCCGACTTCCTCATGGTCAAACCGGCGTTGGCCTACCTCGATATCCTGCGTGATCTCAAGGAGCGCTACAATCTGCCGCTGGTCGCCTACAATGTCTCGGGGGAATATTCGATGATCAAGGCCGCCGCGGCAAAAGGCTGGATTGACGGTGACCGGGTGATGATGGAGACCCTGGTCGGCATGAAGCGCGCCGGCGCCGACCTGATCATTACTTATCACGCCAAGGAAGCGGCAAAACTGCTGATCTAAAGCTATTTCGTAAAAAGTAAAAGGTGATGGCGTCGCCATCCCATGAGTTTTTGCGAGTGCATCAAAGGCGAAAGGTGAAAAGTCTCAAACTTGCGGCTTTTCACTTTTTTCTTTGTAACTATTCAGCTTCCTTACTCAACGGAACAGCATGTGGGCTGCAGCTGTTGCTTGCGGGAAGTTAAGTGACAACGTTGGACGCAGGCAATGGCTGCAGACCACATGCTCTCGCTTATGTGCTGAATAGTTACTATTCTTTTAACCTTTCACCATTAACGAGTCTCTGACTTATGACTGAATACCTCTGCGACACTCTCGATAACGGCCTGCGCGTCATCAGCGTGCCGATGCCACACCATCACAGCGCTGAAGTGATGATCTATATCGGGGTCGGCAGCCGCTACGAAACCGCCCGCAAAGCCGGGGTGTCGCATTTTCTCGAGCACATGCTCTTTAAAGGCACGGCAGATTTTCCCACAGGACTGGCCCTGGAGCGCGCCTTCGAATCGGTTGGTGGCTCAGCCAATGCCGCGACCGACAGTGAAACCACCTGTTTCCACTCCCGCGTCCATCCAGATCATATCGCCGCAGGGATCTCCCTCTTCGCCTCGATGATACAGCGACCGCTCTTTAGGGATATGGAGATGGAGCGCCGAGTGATTCTCGAAGAAGCGATGGGCGACCTCAACGAATCAGGCCGTCAGATCAATTCAGACAATATCGTTGCTTCACTGCTTTATCCCGACCATCCGCTGGGGTTGCCGACTGTTGGCAACCGCCCCGCAATCGAGAGGCTCACCCTGCGTCAGCTGCAAAAGCACCACGGCACCTACTATACGCCCCGGAATGCCGTGCTGACAGTGGCCGGCCCGGTTGATCATGAGCAGGTTGTGGCTGCTGCCAAGGAACACTTCGGACGATGGCAGGGTGATAAAGCGCCGGCACCGAAAGCGTGGACTGATTTTTCCGGAACAGCTCGGCCGTTGCGCTGGGTGCGTGATGCCGGATCACAAGTCAGCCTGCAAATGGCTTTCCTGCTCCCCGGACGTAACAGCGAACATGCCGTCAACCTGCGCGTGCTGCGCCGCCTGCTCGGCTGGGGCGGGATGAGTCGCCTGATGCTGCGTCTGCGTGAAGAGTCGGGCTTGACTTACGCCGTCGACGCAGCTCTGGCTCTCTATGCTGATGCCGGAACCCTGACTATCGACCTGGCGGTGTCCACCGAAAACCTGGCCAAGGCCACAACGGCGATTCTCGAGATTTTTACCGAACTGCACACCATCAAAGTCGACGACAATGAACTCGACCATATCCTCAACTGCTACCGTTGCGACCTCGACTATTCCCGTGACCAGGTTGACGAGATGGCCCTGCGCTATACCTGGGGGGAACTCACTGGAAGTAGTCGCACCATTGCCGACGATCTTGCCGGTATCGACACGGTCTCCGCTGCCGGTTTGCGCCAGACGGCCAGGGAGCTGCTCACTCCCACCAATCTCCGCGGTGCCATTGTCGGCCCCTACCGCACTCGCGACCGCAAATCCGTTGAGAGAATCATCAGTGACTGGCAGCTGGCTGCACGCAAATAGCTTTTATGTGCATTCAACCTGGATCACCCTAATAATCAATCCCCGGCTGCGGCTCGATATCCTTCTGATAGGCGTGTTTGACTTCACGCACCTCACTGACCGTGTCTGCCAATTCCACGACATCCGGATGAGCGTTGCGTCCAGTCATGACCAAGTGCATCAAGCTCGGTTTCCCCTTGACCAGGTCGAGGACCTGTTCCAGATCGACAAGTTTGAGTTTCAGGGCATTGTTGATTTCATCAAGGAGAAGGATCTGGTAATCACCACTGGCCATCTTTACCCGAGCCAAGGCCACGGCAGCCTGGGCGTTGGCACGATGTTCTGCATGGCTGTATGGATTACCCTGGATGCCGCAAAACCCCATACCGGTGGCATGCAGTTCCACCAAGCCACCCAGCATCTTTACCCCGTCCCATTCACCCGTGTACAGATCACCCTTCATGAACTGAATGATACAGGTTCTCAAACCATGTCCACTGGCCCGCAACACCATCCCCATGGCGCTGGTCGTTTTGCCCTTGCCATTGCCGGTGATCACCACAGTCAGGCCGTATGGTTGCTTGGGCGTAAGTTTGTCAATTTTGATTGGTTTTGAAATCGATACAGACATGATGTTTCCTCTCTAAAGTTTATCCTGCCTTTCATTCTACCCTTAGTTGATGGCGTCGCCATATCATGAGTATTCGCGAGTGCATCTTAAAAATTTGCGCCTGAAAGCATTCAACTGATATAAGGATTAAGGGATAATATTCGACTGTCAAGCGTAGTGATTATAGTTAGTGTCCATCCGGAAACACCGGATGGCACGACTGCAGTTTTCGATCCGGAAACGAGCAATTTTTCGCAAGGTCAAGGAAATCAAGGATTTGAGCGGAGGCGTAGTCCTTTACGCCGCACAATCAAATCCGCAGATTGACGCAGAGATTGTGGAAAATGGCCGTTTCCGGACGAAAACTAGTTACATTGTAGAACAGTCCCCTTCCCCTGAACCCGGGCCATCAAACAAACCACCGCAGCGGCAACTCCATTCTCTCATGCACAGGATATTATGTTCCGCTTAATGCTACTCGGCCTGGCCGCTGGAATGTTCTTCAGCTCAACCTTCATAATCAACAGAGCGATGAGCCTTGGAGGCGGCCACTGGTACTGGTCGGCCGCGTTGAGGTATGCCTACATGGTGTTCTTCCTTGGCACGGGGATCAGTGTCTTCAAAGGCACGGTTTACTTGAAACGTGTGTTGGACGAATTTCGACGTCACTGGGCGTTCTGGATAGCGAGCGGCAGCATTGGCTTTGGCGGCTTTTACGCCCTGATCTGTTTCGCCGCCGACCATTCACCAGGCTGGGTCGTGGCTACGACCTGGCAGATCACGATCATCGCATCACTCTTCGTTTTGATGCTCTTTGGCAAGTCTTTTTCGAAAAAAATCTGGTTTTATTCGGCCATCGTTTTCATCGGCGTATTCCTCGTAAATATCAGCCAGGTCAAGACCGAAAGCTTAATGACGTTGCTTTTAGGGGCCTCGCCAGTCCTGCTGGCCGCATTCCTTTATCCATTCGGCAATCAACTCGTATGGGAAGCTAAACACGGCCGTGCGGGTCTGCCCAGAGTAGACGCTGAACTTCTGGACAACGCCTTTGCCAAAGTTTTCCTGCTTTCTCTCGGCAGCCTGCCGTTCTGGATTCTGCTCTTCCCCTGTACCGATGCGACAACCCCCGCCCACGGTCAGCTTGTCAATGTTGCCCTGGTCGCACTCTTCTCGGGCGTCATAGCCACCTCACTCTTCCTTTCAGCTCGCAACAGTGCAGACAATGCCAGCAAACTGGCGGCCGTAGACGCAACCCAGTCAAGTGAAGTTGTCTTTGCCCTCGCCGGCGAAACCCTGCTTCTGCAGGCCAGCCTGCCGAACCCGATGGGAGTTTTAGGAATTCTGGTGACCTGCGCGGGGCTTATTGCCTTTGTCATGCATGAGCACGGCTGAGAACACCCGTGACACTCACCGGGTGATCCCGAATCATGGGCAATTAAAGGATGGTGTCCCCATATCTAACAGTGATACCCTCCTCTAGGAGCCTGTCGGACTTGGGAAATCCAAGCGAAAATTCGGCTGGACGAGGGCAGATTTTGTCGATTTTGAAGGTTAATAGTCGTTCTATTGACCAAGAAAGCGGCGAAATATGACCCGTTCGGACGGA
>JBPPMB010000125.1:0-19288 GCA_051305855.1 Desulfuromonadales bacterium | reverse complement strand
CCCGGCAACTGTGCTAAAAGTTCGTCAATCTTGCAGAGGTGATAAACCCTCTCGACTTCCTCGGCAGATGCTTCCGGATATCGGTAGCACAGGTTGTAGCGAACAGAACCTCTGAACAGCGGCAGGTCCGGGCTGACGATGCCGATGGCCTCCCGAACAGAAGCCATGCTGCATGCGCGGATGTCCTGCCCATCGATCAAAACCATGCCGCGGTCGGGATCGACCAGTCTGGCGATGACTTGCAGCAAGGTCGACTTGCCAGAGCCGTTGTCGCCGAGGATCGCCAGCCGGGCGCCACCGGATATGGTCGCCGACAGGTTCTTGAAGACGCCTCGGACGCTGATTCCCTGCAGCTCAATCGCCCCCTTGCTGACCTGCAGCGCAGGACGTTTGGAAGAGCGTCCGCGCAGTCGCCTGGTCTCCATGAACTCGAGAATTTTCTGGGTCGAGACCCGGTAGTCCTGGAAATATTCGTGAACCCGGCCGAGATCCCGAAACGCTGTTGACAGGAAGCCGACTACCGCCATGGCGGCGACCACGTTTCCGGCGCTGGTCAGGTTGCGAAAAACCTCAAAAGCCCCAAAGGACAGGATCGCCGCCAGCGACAGTGCGGTCGCTCCGTCATTGACGATTCTCATCCCCGCCGCTGCCCTGGCCCTTTGGATCATCGCCCCGCTCAGACGCGTGCTCTGCTTGCTGAAGCGTCGTCTCTCGCTGCTTTGCTGGTTGAAGGCTTGGATGACGACGTGTGAGCGAATCTTCTCGTTGATGTTTCCTGCCAGGTAGCCACGGCGCTGACGCGCTTCACTGATGACCTGGCGCATGTGCATCCCCATCCGCATATTCCAGGCCAGGCCGAGGGTCAGAATGAGAATCGCGCAGAGCGCCAGGTAGGCGTCAAGCCAGGCGAGAACGCTGATGGAAATCACCGTGACGATTAGAGAAACGACAATCCTTGCGAGTCCCAGGCTTACCCAGCGGCGGATCGATGAAAGGTCGCTGACGAATCGCAGCATCGATGAGCCGGTGCTGCGATTGCTGAGCGCACGCGGTGAAAAATGCTTCATGCGGTCGAAAACGCTCAGGCGTACTTCGTGTATAAAGGCCTGCCCAAGGCGCTCGGCATCGATCAGTTCCAGGTAGCGCAGCCAGGCCGCCAGGCCGGTCAGGCTCATCAGGCCGAGGGCAAACAAGACGATCTCCCAGACCTGCGACAAATCGAACAGATGGACTTCCGGGTCATCGAATTCCGGGTTGAGCAGGACGTCGAAGGCGTGCCTGACCAGCAGCATTGAACCGATAATGGTTACCGCCTGGATCGTGCCGTTGACAATCAGCCGCAAGAAAAGCCAGCGCCTGGCCGCGGAAAAGATGGCCGGAAGTTTGCTCATCCTGGTCCCGTGCCGGTATCAGCCCTGCGTTTCTGGCGTCTGAACCTGAGGCAGTTGTAGACATAACCGGAAACGCTCGGGCGTGCCAGGGCCTCCGTATGGTAGACCGGCAGCCCACAGATGTCTTCAGCCTCGCGCTGCGCCAGCGGTGATGAGGTCAGCACCCCGGTAATGGCAAACACCGGCAGCTGGCGTGCGTTCAGCCAGGAGACGCCGGCCAGGGCGCCGAGGGCGTCATTGGCCGCGAAAATGACACCGTCGATCCAATCAGTAAACGTCGGGGTGCTGAACAGAAGCGCCGTTTCTCGCTGCAGCAAGCCATCGGCAACCTCGATGATGATGACGTCCGGTCGGCTCGCAGACATCTCCGCGCCGAGGGTCATGACGATATCCAGCAGCACCTCGCGGTTGACCCGATAGGTTGACACGTAGCCGGCGTCGATAAAGTCGAAGACCGGGTTGGCCCCGGCGTCGACCAGGGACCGATAGTCGGCCCCGGCGCCGGTGCCGGTAAACTTGGCGGCGGCAACCTTGATCTTCTGGCGAACGAGCCCCCTGACCAGGTTGGCGCACGTGGTCGTCTTGCCCGAATTCATCGACGTACCGGCGACGACCAGGACCAGGGGGGCGCCCTCGACGAGCTCGGCCTTCGGCAAACGTGAGCGGCTCAGATTGATGCGATGACCGTCCTGGTCGGCAAGCAGCCCCAAGGGAGTAATGCGGGTCGCCGATTTGACCCGGTCATGACAGTTCAACAGGCGTGCAGCGACGCCTCCTGCCGCGATCAGGCGGCACGCTCCGAGATGCTCGGGAACAATCCCTTCGAACTGGTCCGGTGCGTAGCGGTTGCCGTAAGCGACCACGATCTCGTCGCCCTGGAAAAGGCTGGCCCGGCGGCTGCTGACCAGTTCAAGCCGCCGATGATGACCGAGCTTCTCAACGCGCGCCAGCAGCAGGTCACCGGGTTGCGGGCAGAGCTCCCCGCAAAGAAGCTGCATTGGCTGGTTTTGGTTGATACGTCTGGTGGTATAGGCCCACTTGGCCTGTCCGAGGCGTTGCGCCGACAAGGGTTCAAGCTGCAGGTCCATGGGCCCCCCTGGAAAAGTGATGAACATGGTTGTTAAATATGGCAGGTCAATTGATGAGTAAACAGGACAACTATAGCTCAAGTTTACGCAAAGCGTTGGCAACAGACAAGGATAAATTGCAACAGGATAAATTGCAGGAGGGAGCTTGCATATCGTTAGCCGGGCAGGTGCTCGAGCAGTATCTTGGCGCCGATGGCAACCAGGACCAGACCGCCGAGGATTTCCATGCGCGCCCCCCAGCGGTTGCCGATGCGGTCACCGACGAGCATGCCTATGACGGTGAGAACCCCGGCCACCAGGCCGATCACCAGGGCCGGCATCCAAATTGATACGCCGATCACGCTCAGGGAGAACCCGACGGCCAGGGCGTCGATACTGGTGGCAATGGAGAGCATGACCAGGCTTAATCCACGGGTCGGGTCGCGTTCGTCGGGCTTGTCTTTATCACTGCAGGCTTCGTGAATCATGCGCCCGCCGATCAGGGCCAGCAAGCCGAAGGCAATCCAGTGGTCCCAGGCCGAGACCCACTGAATGACGGTTTGTCCGGCCAGCCAGCCAATCACCGGCATCAGGGCCTGAAAAAGCCCGAAGTGGAAGCCGAGGCGAAACAGGTGGCGTCCCGTCAGACATGACAGGGTAGCACCGGTACCGAGGGCGACGGCAAAGGCATCCAGTGCCAGTGCAAAAGCCAGCCCGAGCAGAGTTATGGCATCCATTTTGCTTTCATCTCTAGAATATGTCAGTTCCTTGGTGTCAGATGAAGCGAGTTATTACGAAAGTTTGATCAAGATGTCAATCTTTTCGGATTTTTCGTAATCCCGCTCTTGTCTAATTGGGATGGTATTCGTTATGATGTAAAACATTGTTTACCATATGGGAAACACGTCGATCGGCAAATAATTGCCGACATCACTGTTGGAGAAAGACAGACTTATGCAAACTTTACTTATTCTTATAGCGGTGCTCTTCGCTACGAACAATGCTCTTGCCATGTCTTCTGACGGGTGTGGTGCCGGTTCCTGCACAGCTTGTCATAGTCTCACCAAGGCAGAAGCCGAACAGCTGCTTGGCAATATGGTTGATAAGGTCAATAGTGTTGAGTTTTCCGAAGTTCCCGGCATGTGGGTGGCGGAAGTAGAAAAGGGTCAGAAGAAGCTGCCGGTGTATATTGATTTTTCCAAGCAATACCTGGTGTCGGGTAATGTTATCCGCTTGAATGACAAGGAAAACCTTACGAGTGAGCGCAGTGCCCGGATGAACAAGGTCGACGTCAGCAGAATCTCTGTGGCGGATGCGCTTCTCCTTGGCAAGCCGTCAGCCAAAACCAAGGTGATTGTCTTTACTGACCCGGAATGCCCCTACTGCAAGAAACTCCATGTGGAGCTGAAAGACGTTGTGCGGCGCGATCCGAATATTGCTTTTCTGATCAAACTCTTTCCACTCAAAATGCATCCCAATGCCTACGAAGTCTCCAAGAGCATTGTCTGCAGCAATTCCATGGAACTTCTTGAACTCAGCTTTGCCGGCAAACCGGTACCGCCTGCAAGTTGTGCTACGACGGCGGTTGACCAGACGCTGGCCCTTGTTGGAGAACTCGGTATAAGCTCAACCCCGACTCTGGTGCTGCCTGACGGTCTGATTGTTCCTGGATATAAAACCGCTGATGCACTCATGACGCTGATCCGGGAGAATGTCGCTCGAGTGGTCGTGCAATAAAAATTGTGCTGCTCCTTGCCTTTAGTTCTTCTATCTGGTATGACAACCTACCGAAGTAGCCATCTGCAAGGTTCAGATGGACGCCGGTAGAGATTTTATTCTTAGGAGGCAGGATTCATGGGTTTGATGGATGGCAAGCGTGGTGTCATATTCGGGGTTGCTAACGATAAGAGTATTGCCTGGGGTGTTGCGCAACAGCTGCATGCTGCCGGAGCCGAACTGGCTTTCACCTATCTGAATGAAGCTTTGGAAAAACGTGTTCGTCCTTTGGCTGCAAGCGTGGGTTCGACGATAATCCTGCCTTGCGATGTTGGCTCTGATGATGAGATTGCTGCAGTTTTTAAAGATCTTCAGAAGCAGTGGGGGACAATCGATTTTGTCGTTCATGCTGTCGCCTTTGCCAACCGTGAGGAGCTGAAAAACCCCTTTACCCAGACCAGTCGTGAAGGATTCTCTCTGGCACTGGATATCAGCGCCTATTCGTTGGTCGCCATGACCCGCTATGCCCTGCCTTTGATGCTGGAAGGTGGCAGTATCGTCACCATGAGTTACCTCGGTGCCATGATGGCGGTCCCCGGTTACAACGTAATGGGGGTCGCCAAGGCTGCTTTGGAGGCTTCGGTTCGCTATCTTGCTGCTGAGCTTGGTCCACAAAAAATCAGGGTCAACGCCGTTTCCGCAGGGCCAATTAAAACCCTTGCTGCCTCCGGAGTCGGTAACTTCAAAGAAAAGCTGCACATTATGGAAATCCGCAGTCCGTTGCGGCGCACAGTCACCCAGGAGGAAGTCGGAAAGGCGAGTCTTTATCTGCTCTCTGATCTTTCTACCGGAGTCACTGGTGAAATTCATTATGTCGATGGCGGCTTCAACATCTCCGCAGAATGAGTATTGTCGTGACATATGCAGCTCGTAAAAGGCCCTTGTAGGGCCTTTTTTGCGTATTTAACAACAACTTTCTGTCATATACGAGCTGTTTGGAACACAGAATGCAAGAGAAAGAATCGGAAATAACTATTCTTGTCCATGGATAATTCAATATGATCTACGGCAGTACAACAGGGCTGAAACCAAGTCAAATCAAGGCTCTGGAAAGAATCTACCAGCGTCGTCTGCCGACTGCTGAGGTGATTACCCCTGAGGTGGCCCGCTACCTGACGGAGCAATCCCGCGAATTGCGTCGCCAGATCGGTCTGATTATCGATCGAAGCGGTGAGGTCAAGTATGTCATCCTTGGTAATGACCGTGAACTTGTCATTCCCGACCTGACCGGTTTTGGCCTTGGCCGCAGCGGCTTACGTGGCTTACGCTGCATTCATACCCATCTCAAGAGCGAACCTTTATCCCAGGACGACCTTAATGACCTGGCCCTGCTGAGACTTGACATGATAGTGAGTCTCGCTGTCAGCGAGGATGGTCTGCCCGGCCCGCTGCAGTACGCCCACCTGATTCCGCCCAATCCTGTCGGGCAGATTCACCTGCTGCAGACAATTCCGTCAATATACGGTTGGAACCTGGATTTTACTGCTTTCATTCGTGCTCTCGATGCGGAACTGGAACAATCGCGCTCGGAAACAGTTGATCTGGGCGATAGCCGGGAAAAAGCTATTCTGCTTTCCGTGACTCAGGCACCCCCCCGCGAAGCCGAAGACTCCATGGATGAATTGGCCGAACTGGCGCGCACTGCTGACGTGGTTGTTCTCGACCGCATCATGCAGCGTTCGCGCAAATTGAATCCGCGCACCCTGATCGGTGAGGGCAAGCTCAAGGAAGTCGTCATCAGCGCCCTGCACAGGGGGGCGACTCTGCTGGTTTTCGATCAGGATCTCAGCCCGGTCCAGGCGCGCACAATTGCAGCTACGACCGATTTGAAGGTTATTGACCGCAGCCAGTTGATCCTTGACATCTTTGCCCGCCGAGCACATACCCTGGATGGCAAGGTCCAGGTTGAACTGGCTCAGCTCAAATACATTTTGCCCCGCCTGAGCGGCAAGGGAACGGCCATGTCACGACTGATGGGCGGTATCGGTGGTCGTGGACCCGGTGAGACCAAGTTGGAAACCGACCGACGACGGATTCGTGACCGGATAAGCCGCCTGGAAAAACAGCTCACCTCGCTTAGCAAGGGTCGTTTGCAAAGAAGGCAGAAGCGAATAAAGACCGGTGTTCCTATCGTTTCGATCGTCGGTTATACCAATGCCGGTAAATCAACCCTGCTCAATGCCTTAACCGAGAGCAAGGTTTTCACTGAGAATCTGCTTTTCGCTACCCTGGATACCTCGACTCGCCGCCTGCGCTTCCCTAAGGAACGAGAAATAATTATTACCGATACCGTCGGCTTCATCAGACAACTGCCGAAAAGCCTGCTGGGGGCGTTTAAGGCCACCCTGGAAGAACTGGCTGACGCTCACTTTCTTCTGCACGTGGTTGATATCTCCAATCCGCGCTTCGAAGAGCAGATTCGTGCTGTCGATCGCATTCTGCAGGATCTTGATCTTCATGAAATACGCCGGATTCTGGTTTTTAATAAGATCGATCTGATTCCTGCTGAAGAGGTTGCTCAGTTCAGCAGGCGCTTTGAAGCGATTGCAGTCAGTGCCTGCCAGAGGGAGACCTTTGCCGATCTTTTGCGTGAAATGGAAGAACTCTGCTGGGGTGAAGAGGCTCGGGGAAATCTGGATCCGTCCGTAACTGCTACTCAGGATAATTGACACGCACTGCTTTTTTCTTGTAATTTGTGTGTGCTTTCGGAGGTTTATTTATGCGGTCCTTCCAGCTCATTATTTGTCTGCTGTCCGGGATTATCCTGACAGGTTGTTTCTCAGGAGCTCCCTGGTCCACATCGTCTGATCATGCCACTGTTCCATCGTCGGCATTTCAGCAAGAGATTGCAGATGCTCAAGATCCAGCCGCTCCCGGGAACGAAGAGAAAAGTGCCGAGGATCTCATGGCCGGTTCGATCATGCAGGACACGGATAAAAATATCGTGGCTGATGATGTCGAACCTCTCGATGCAGAGACGTTGGCTGACAACCAGCTGCTGCAGGGAGAAGATCAGCTGCCACCCGAGGATCCAGGGCAAGTGCTTGCTCACGAGGAACCAGTCTACGATTTCCCGGTCGTCGAGAATGACAAGGTTCGTTACTACCTGGATTACTTCAGCGGCAAGGGAAAAAACACCTTCAGAACCTGGCTGGAGCGCTCCGGTCATTATTTGCCGATGATGCACGATATCTTTGCTGAAGCCGGCCTGCCCAAGGATCTTGCATACCTGGCGATGGTCGAATCCGGTTTCAACGACAAGGCGTACAGTTGGGCTAATGCGGTGGGCCCCTGGCAGTTTATCGAAAGTACCGGGCAACATTATGGTCTGCAGAATGACTGGTGGCACGATGAGCGCCGCGACCCGGAGAAAGCAACGCGTGCCGCCGCCAGTTTTCTCTCGGATCTTTATACCGCTTTTGATGGTGACTGGTACCTGGCGGTGGCTTCCTACAATGCTGGTCCCGGCAAGCTTCGTCAGGCTGTAAAACGCTACAATTCGAGGGATTTCTGGGAGCTGTGCCGCGGCGAATACCTGCAGGATGAGACCAAGAACTACCTGCCCAAGCTGTTGGCTGTGCTGATGATCGCAAAACAACCTGAGAAGTACGGCTTCGTCGACCTCGAATACCATGAACCGATCAGTTATGACACAGTGCCGTTGCCGAGCAGTACCGATCTTGCAGTCATTGCCCGACTGAGTGGCTCCGATTATGAGTTGATCAAAAAACTCAATCCGGAGCTGAAGCGCTGGTCCACTCCACCTGATGCAAAGGATTACCTGGTACGTCTGCCTGCCGGCAGCCAGGAGATCTTTGCCGAGGCATATGCCCAGCTGCCCAAGCGGCAGCGGGCCAATTATGCACGCCACAAGGTCAAGTCGGGGGATACACTGCTGGCACTGTCGAAGCGTTATGGTGTCCGTGTGCAGGATATCCAGCGCCTCAATAACATTCATAATGCACGGGCTCTGCAGATCGGGGCGGATCTGATCCTGCCACTGAACCCAGACTCAAACGGTACGAATGTTCTTGCTGAACTTAAGGATGATTATAAGCGTTCGCGGAAGAGTTCCTACAAGGTGCGTTCCGGTGATTCTCTCTGGAAGATCTCCCAGAAGTTCGATGTTACAGAAAAACAGTTGCGGGTTTGGAATCGACTTGGCTGGAGTAACGTCATCCGGCCTGGCCAACAACTGATTATCTCCTCGAAAACGGCTCCGGTTAATACCGCAGCTGTGAAGGCTGGCGCCGTCAAAAGCACGGGACCTTCAAAGAGGGTGGTCTACAAGGTCCGTCCTGGTGATACCCTGTGGGCGATAAGCCGTGAGTTTGCCGTTGAAACACAACAGATTCGCAGCTGGAACAACCTGACTGACAACCATGTGCTGAAGCCAGGAGAAAGCCTGACGTTGCACGTGAGCAGTATTCGCGGCTGATTTATGGCGTCCGCGGGGGGGCTTGTCCTGGCGCGTGCTGCACGTGATAACTTGACCAAAATCTCGGGACGCATCTTCGGTTAAGACTCCAGTGGCTAACGACATCTTCCCCAGCGCGATAGTCGTTTCCAGCAGTACTCTTTCTTTGCGTCCTTCCTCTGCGTGCTCTACCCTGTCGGCTGTGCTGATATCCTGACTTGGCCAGGGCCCAGGCCACTGGTCAGACAGTCCGCAGTTTGCCCATAGTTTGCTTTGACAACACCGGGTCCGGCTGATAGAATACGCCGCTTCTCATCACTTGAAAGGACTTTGCTCCCATGTTGTCTGCACTTATATCATTCGTCGTCGCCGTTATCTTTGGCGCCGCAATTTTCTTTACCACCAGTCTCCATCCGGCAGTTCCGGTCGTGACCGGGCTGGCTGCTTTCACGCTCATCTATGTCCTCTTGCTGAAGCAGGTCATGAAGCGTATCGGCGTGTCCATGGACGTGGTACAGAAAGACATCATGGCCAACCGTCCGGAAGCAGCAATCCACAAGCTCGAAGCTGTCAAGAAAAAGTATGCTTACTGGCAATTTTTCATCAAAAAACAGATGAACTCCCAGATCGGCATGATCTACTACATGCGTCGGGACTTCAACAAGGCTTATGATTTTCTCGCTCAGGGTTTTGTCCGTCATTGGATTGCCATGGCGATGCTGGCCATCATCCACATGAAACGAAACCAGCCGAAAAAGATGATCAATACCTTTGAGAAGGCGTTAGCAGCCACCCGCAAAGAAGCGCTCCTTTGGAGCCTTTATGCTTTCTGCCTGGAAAAGATCGGAGATCGCAACAAGGCCGTCAGCGTCATGGAAAAAGGCTTGAAAAAGGTCGGCAGTGACGAATTGATGAACGCTAACCTTGAAGCGCTCAAGACAGGCAGAAAAATGAAAATGCAGGGTTACGGTGATCTTTGGCATCAATTTCAACTGGAGAAGCAAGGTGACTTGATCCGCAAGCATACCAAAGCCTTGCAGGGTCGGCGCAAGATGGTCAGAAGGTAATCATGGCCAGGAAGAAAGCCTCGAAACACACAGTCTCCTTGTCTCAGGATTTTTCCAGCAGCCCCTTCAAGAATTTGCAGGGGCTGTCTCTGTTCGCGGAACAGAAACCCCTGCAGCAGGGTGGTGCGACCAGGCAGGCAACGGTTGATGTCAAGAAACTTAACGACCCTTCCAGCGGACCCCACTCTTTTGCTGACGAGATGGATTCCCTTGGCGTCAAGCCCTTGGCCGAGCGTGCTTGCAAAGGACGGGATCCTGCAGGGAAACCCGAAATGAAGCCCTCCCAGTCGTCGCCTGTGACTCAAGAGGATCGCGAAAGAGCAGTTTTCCTTGATGCTGTCGGCACGGTGGATAAGCTCTTTAAAGATGCATGGCCTGAAGAAAAGCCCGCCAGGCTGGCTGTTCCCCGACGCATGAAACAGGTGGAACGGGGTCAACTCAAACCAGAGACCGAGCTTGACCTGCACGGTTTAACCGTTGATGAGGCCTCTGCAAAAGTCGGGTATTTCCTGATGGACGCCAGTCACCAGGGTTTTCAGACCGTTTTGATCATTACTGGCAAAGGCTTGCATTCAAGCGACGGTCCGGTGCTGCGACAGGCAGTGGAGAAGCTGCTGAATCATCATCGCGAACAGGTTCTTGAATGGGGAATAGCACCGCGTCGTTATGGTGGGGGTGGGGCTTTGATCGTTTTCCTGCGGCAGGTGGCGGTAACGGAGTGATTCCCGCCTGTCTATCGCATCTTATGCCTAACGCTGCCATCCGCGAATAGATGGCTGACAGGTTTGATCACAATCTGCCCGGCTGTCTTTGTCTTGATCGAAAAAATGCAAAACCTTTCAGTGGTGATTTTCTTGCTTGACAAATATAACCAAATGAGTTATCTAATAGCAGAGGAACATTTCTTCATGTTCTCCCTCCTAAGAAGTAAGCAGAAACCCATTGCCCCACAGTCGCCCTCCTGGCTGTGGGGCTTTTTTTATAATTGTTAAACGGGATCTGCTTCTACAGGTTTCTTCTTAACTGTTCTGGTTCGTTTGGGCTTGGCTTTCTCAATTATCGGGCTGTCAGCTTTCTTACCCTTTGCAGGGGCAGCTTCGCCGCTGTTGTTTACTGGCGCGGTTTTCCTGGCAGGAACCTTTCTGGCCAACTTCTTCACCGCGGGCTTCGTTTCTGTTGCCGCCGCTGTCACGGTTGCCTTTTCTATCAGTTTCGGCGTTGGTTTTACAAGACTGGGCTGCCGACGTTTCGGTTTGTCAGCCGTCTCGGTCTCCGTTCGAGCCATACCCGGCTTGTTCTCCGTGACGGGCGTAGTCTCTTGAACCGCTTGTGTTGCACTTATCTTTGCGCGCGTCCGACGGGCGGGCTTCCTGGCCGCAGGCTGCATCTCAGTGACAGCATGCTCTGGTTTTGCTTGCTCAACGGCTTGCTTCAATGCCGTCTCGGGTGTTTCTGGCTTCGATTCAGGCTTCTTGTTGGTATGGCGAGGGCGTTGCGGTTTTGGCTGCGCTGCTGACGTAATTCTCACTTCTGCAAGCGGTTCTGCCGCTGGTTTCTGATTAGGCTCCGTTGTCGTGTCGGATTGAATCTGTTCCGCAACCTCTGACTCAGACGCAACTTGGGTTTTGTCACCAACAGTCCTCGGCTTACGGCGGCTCCTGCGGCGTTTCGGTTTTGTTGCGACAACGTCCTGCGCCTCTGCCGCTGCTGATTCCGGCTTGTCTGTTGTTGCAGGGGCCTCTGCCAGGGCAGTCTCCAGATCTAATGCAGACTCGGTTGTCTCTGAACTCAGCTCGGCCGCTTTTGTCCGGCTGTTTGAGCGTCGACGTTGTTGCGGCTTTTTCGCCGGAGACTCCTGGCCTGCTTGCTCTGCCGATGTCTCGTCAGGAGTGTCAGCCATCTCAGGCTTTTCGGTATCCTGTGCTGATTCTTGAGTCTCTATGAGGTCCTTACCGGATGCCGGGACTCCCACTGCAACCCCTTCTGCTGCAGGCTTGCGCCGCCTCCTGCGCCGGCGTTTTTTGCCCGGTTCGGTTTCGGTTGCAACTGTACCCTCTTCAACAGGTTCCTCAACCTCTTTGATGACGGCTTTTTCAAGAGCCATTGGCACGTTCCCGGCTTCTACATATTCAACCTGGGGTGCTTTCTCTTTTTCTTTCTTGTGGATTTCTATCTCTACCTGGTCGGCAAGGAAGTCACGGTTGCCGTGAATATGAATCTGGAGCTGGTGACGACGCTCCATGTCAACGAGCTCTTCACGGCTATTGTTCAGCAGGTATGCAGCGACTTCCATGGGCAACTGGGCGTCTATCCGCCCGACTTGTCCCTTGGCGGCACTGGCGTGAATCTTTCGCAACAGGGCGACCGCCTGGCTCTCGGGACTCTTCAGCTGCCCGGTCCCGTTACAGTGCGGGCATGGCAGATGAGAGGCTTGTGTCAAGGCAGCTTTAATACGCTGGCGGCTCAACTCCAGAAGTCCGAACTTGCTGATACGGCCGACACTGACCCGTGCCTTGTCGTTTTCCAGAGATTTCTTGACCTGGTCCTCGACCTGGCGCATGTTTTTGCGTTCGCGCATGTCGATGAAGTCAATGACGATCAACCCACCAAGGTCACGCAGGCGCAATTGCCGACCGACTTCCGTGGCGGCTTCCAGGTTGGTTTTGGTCGCTGTCGCCTCAACGTTCTGCTCGGAAGCCATCTTGCCACTGTTGACGTCGATAGCAACCAGAGCCTCTGTTGGATCAATGACAATCGAGCCGCCGGAGGGCAGGGTGACCTTGTTGCGGCTCAAGGTTTCAATCTGGTCTTCAATCTGGTAGCGGGAGAAGATTGGACGGCGTTCCTGGTGGAGTTTGACCAGTTTAACCTGGTCGGGCATGACCAGCTCGAAGAAATCTTTGGCTTCCTTGAACACCTGAGGATCGTCGATCATGACTTCATCCATATCAGAGGTGAAGTAGTCCCGGATCGACCGGATCATCAGGTTTGATTCCTTGTAAATAATAGCCGGAGCTTTGGATTTCTGCTCAAGTTCCTTGATGCTTTCATAAAGGCGGATCAGGTAGCGGTAGTCACGTTCCAACTCCTCACGGGCTTGGTCCAGGGCGGCCGTACGGACGATATATCCTATGCCTTCAGCCATATCAATCGAGGACATTGCCTTTTTCAGCTCTTTGCGCTGTGAATCGCTCTCGGCCTTGCGGGAGACACCCCGCGTTTGGCTGCCAGGCATGAGGACCATGTAGCGACCTGCAAGTGAGAGGTAGGTGGTCAGGGCTGCACCCTTGGTTCCCCGCTCTTCCTTGGTGATCTGTACCAAAAGTTCCTGACCGCGGTGCAACAGGTCATTGATGCGTGGGCGGCGGACGTCATCTGCAGATTTGTAATCAGGTTTGACGGTGGTGTAATTGATCTCGTCGATTTGCAAAAAACCGAGGCGTTCGGCCCCGTAATCGACAAAAGCAGCCTGCAGGCCGGTTTCAACCCGGACAACAACTGCTTTGTAGATGTTCCCTTTGGTGGGTTCTCGTCCGGCAACCTCGATATCAAGTTCAGTGAGGATACCATCTTCGACAATAGCCACCCGGTTTTCTTCGGGATGGGTGGCGTTAACCAGCATTTTTTTGGACATGTAAATCTTTCCGGTTGCCGCGCGCGACAACCTTGATCTGTTGGGGGCACGAATCCTGACCCGAGATTTTGGCTCAACCGGAATTGGGAGCTCACTCAGGGACAGAACTAATGCCAAAACTGTATATCCACAGGGTCATAATGACCCTTTAGATCGAAAAAAACCTTTTTAAAAAAGGTATCTAGGAGCCTGTCGGACTTGTGAAATCCAAGCGAAAATTCGGCTGGACGAGGGCAGATTTTGTCGATTTTGAAGGTTAATAGTCGTTCTATTGACCAAGAAAGCAGCGAAATATGACCCGTTCGGACGGATTTGCAGCGGATTTATTCCAAGTCCGACAGATTCCTAGAGTCCCGTTCTTTAGGTTAAACATCTCGCCAGTGCTTTTGTCAACGAACTCCAAGAGCTGACTGCCAGTATTAATTTGGTGATGGGGCTGTGTGTTATTTGCTCTGCTGTAGACACAAGTCGAACCCGAGTGCGTGGATGATCTCATTCTTAGATTAAGTTGATTCGCACCCTACAAAATTTCCCGAACCTTCATCTGGTCCCGATCACTGAGTTCACCGCAGCCTGAGCTGCCCCCTATCGAGCTGACTACGGACTGAAAACCCCAGACGCATTAAATCTGGGTAGCGCAACTCATACCAACGCGACGATCTTCTACACTAACAACCATGGATTCAAGAATGTGAAAGAGTCCCTGATTGAGATCCGTCTTTTTCTCGGAGAAGACTAAGCGAATAGAAGTTCCTGACGGTCCTTTGGTCATTTTCTATAAATCACAGTTAGTAATAATTTCGCAATTTAGCCAAATTCGCACTCTATATTCAATGCAGGAGTATAAATAAGAAACAAATTTCTTTCCCTCGCATTCGATTGCTGTAGGTTGGCAAGGTCTTATTTATGCAGTCATATGAGAGAATGCAGGGGATACGACGAAAGATGACTACAGGCTATCCGTAAGAAGCGGATGACTTCAATAGTACAGAGATGTCCTTGAATCTAGTCAAATCGAAGGTGGGAGGTCAGCTGTGAGTGATACAGCCTCTACTCAGGGCTCCGGCAACAGCCTACTCCGAAACGTCTCCCTGTTCGCACTTGTCGCTGCAGGTCTGGCGTGCAACTATTTCCATTTCCCGATCTTCATGAATGTCGATTTCCTGTTCGGCAGTATCTTCGCCCTGCTGGCGTTGCAGCTCTTCGGACTGGCCCGCGGTATTATAGTGGCCGCCCTGATTGCCAGCTACACCTACTTCCTGTGGAATCACCCCTACTCCATCGTCATCATGACCGCCGAGGTTGTGGTTGTCGGCTGGGTGATGTCGCGCACTAAAACTGCGCTGGTGATGGCGGACACGCTCTATTGGCTCATCGTCGGCTTGCCACTGGTTTTCCTGTTCTACCACATTGTCATGCAAAGTTCTCTCAGCAATACGTACATCATCATGTCCAAACAGGCGGTGAACGGGATTGCCAATGCCTTGGTCGCCCGCCTGATCTATACCGGTTTTCGGCTTAGGACGCGCACCGCACTGATGTCATACCGGGAGATAATCTACAACCTGCTCGTGCTTTTTGTGCTCTGTCCCACCCTGATACTGTTGGCGATCAGCAGTCGCAGCGATTTTGCCAAAACTGATAAGTCCATCCAGACAGGGCTGACGCAGGAAATCCAGCACTTGTCGCTTCTGATGAATACATGGCTAAAGAACAGAACTTCGCTTATTGTCACCCTGGCCGAACTGGCTGCCATCTTGCCCCCAGAGCAGATGCAGGATCGACTTGATCAGGCCCGCGCCGCCGATGGCAATTTTCTGCGCATCGGCATGCGCAGCAAAGAATCAGTGGTCATGGCCTACACGCCAAAGATCGACGATTTTGGCAAATCAAACGTCGGCAAGAAGTTTCCTGAACGACCCTATATACCGACTCTCAGAGCGACACTTAAGCCCATGCTCGGAGAAGTTGTGATGGCGCGGATTATCGATCCAAAGCCTGCCGCAGTCTTGCTGACGCCGATCTTGATCAACGGGGAGTTTTCAGGGTACATCAACGGCGTTCTGGACCTGAATCAGATAGGGACGATATTCTCCAAGGCTGCAGCTCAAACGGTTTATCTCTATACCGTGCTCGATCAAAAAGGCAACGTCATTACCACCAACCGTACTGATCAAACGGTGATGGAGCCATTTGAGCGTGGCCAGGGAGAGCTCACCCGCCTTGATGGTTTTGTCAGTCAGTGGAGGCCGACACTTGCCGCCAATGACCCTGCAATCGAACGCTGGGAAAATGCCATTTACATCGGGGAAATGGCTATCGGTAGCCAGGCAGAATGGACGCTGATTCTGGAACAGCCGGTGGCCCTTTTCAGAAAGTGCTTTATAACGATTATGCTGGAAAACTGTTCGAGCTGTTTCTGCTGCTGCTGGTGGCCATGATCCTGGCTCAAATTATGAGCCGCAGAATTGTCCGCCGTTTGGAGATTCTCAACAAGCTCACGCATGATCTACCTGTCACCCTGACGACTGATAGTGGAAATATTGTTTGGCCGGAGAGCGGCGTTGAAGAGACTGCTCAGTTGACAAGCAATTTCAAACTGATGGCACATTCGTTGTTAGAACAGTTCCAGAAGGTGAAACAGAGCAAAGAATCTCTGAAACAGCGGGTGGAGGAGCGGACCGCGGAATTGACAACAGCAATATCCTTACTCTCTGCAACCCTGGAATCTACCGCCGATGGCATTGTTGTCGTCGATAGAGACGGCCATGTTTCCGAATGGAATCAGCAATTTATTGACCTCTGGCAAGTCCCTGGCGAAATCCTTGACATGCGGGATGCTGACCAGCTCCTCAACCATGTAAGTGCACTTTTGGAGCAGCCAGACATTTTTTTGGCAGAGGTTGCGATGCTCTATAAACATCAGGAAGAAACGAGAGACGGCATGATCTCTCTTCTCGATGGCCGCATACTTGAGTGGCACACTCGACCCTATAAAATCGACGAGGACATCATGGGCCGCGTCTGGTGCTTTCGTGACATCACCGCACGCAAAAGGAATGAAGAAGAGCTGCAAAAGATGGAGAAGTTGGAAAGCGTCGGTACTCTGGCCGGTGGCATTGCCCATGATTTCAACAATGCCCTGACCGGGTTGTATGGCAACCTTGCCCTCGCCAAAATGAAGCTTGCCAACGATCACCCCGGATTCCGGTTCCTTGAAGCAGCGGAGCAATCCATGCTCAGGACAACCCTCCTTACCAACCGGTTACTGACCTTCGCCCAAGGCGGAGACCCTGTCACGAAAAGCCTGAGCCTGGTCAGCCTGATTGAAGAAGTCGTCAACCTCAGTCTGTCCGGCAGCAACGTTAAACCGCTGATTACCTCGCCAGTCAACCCGTGGTCGGCCAGTATAGATCATGGTCAGATAGAGCAGGTCTTCGCAAGCCTGACAACTAATGCCAGGGAGGCCATGCCCGACGGTGGACATCTGACCATCACCATGGAGAATGCAGAGCTTGCCGACAAAGCTGAACATGGTCTTCCCAGGGGGGAAATATCTGCGGATTACCATGACCGATGAAGGCACTGGCATAGCCCCCGATTTTCTGGACAAAATCTTCGATCCCTATTTCACGACCAAACCGTCGGGCAGTGGACTTGGCTTGGCCTCAGCCTATTCCATTATCGACAAACACGGAGGACACATAAGTGTCACTTCGCGGCTTGGCAAGGGTGCGACATTCACCATTTACCTGCCTGCCACCGAAGCAGTGGGAGAGACGCCTCTACAACAGCCTGGTGCGGCACAAGAGTCGCTTACCCTGGGAGCCAAAATTCTGGTCATGGATGATGAAGAGATGATTCGCAACATGCTCAATGAGATGTTGGGAGAATTAGGTTTTGCGGTCGAAACGGCTGTAGAGGGACAGCAAGCCATAGACATGTATCGACAAGCTATGGACACCGGAAAACCATTTGCAATAGTTATTCTGGACCTGAACATTCCCAGTGGCATGGGTGGGCAGAAAGCCGCCAAAGGCATTCTGCAGATTGATCCGCAGGCCAAAATTATAGTTTCCAGTGGTTATGCCGATGGCCCGATCATCGCGAACTATACTGACCACGGCTTCAAGGGGGTTGCTTCAAAACCTTACCGCCTGAATCAATTGTCAGGAGTATTGGCTCAGGTCATGGAGAAAGACTGAGCCTTTTTGACTAAAGTCTCAAAAGCCACCACTGCCGAGACGAAAACGGGCGTGTTATTGATAGGGCAATGTAAGATAACAAAATGATGGCCACCTGGATTAATTTCGAGTGACCCTCTTGCATCCCGGATTGACGTTTTGATATAGTGAAATTACCTCAATAGCACAAGAGGTCTATAAGGAATAAGGAGGAAGATTATATGCTAGTCTCTGATCCGCCTGACCATTTAGTGAAAGCCTCATCATTCTAAAAAGCAATAAAACCTGGCTCACAGTAGTCAGGTGATCTGATGTAGATTCCTGCAACGGGAATTGCAAAGAGTGTGAGTGACAGCAAAGCATCTCGTGTATTTTCGGGGTGCTTTGTTTTTTTATGGGACGGTGACGGTAACGGTAAGCACAACAATTCTTATTTGTAAGTGGCAGTAATATTTTCGTATTCTGGCCAAGATGAGCACCCGTATTCAATTTATCTCAGTAATACCCTGCTCAACATTGGTAAAGCAATTGCATTAACTTAAATAAAGAGCTTCTTTTCAATATTATGAGACGGAATTTGAGGAATATTCAACAATTCTGCAAAGAAAATTCTTCAACACGTGACTCTGGACCATAGTCCATGGTCTAGGATTGAATCATCAAGGCAAATATTAAGCCGGCACCGTAAGCAGCACCGGAAACCTGGAAAGTCTCGTCGAATAAACCAATATCTATACTCAGAAAGGATTGAACCATGCAAGATCCCGTGTGCGGCATGCAGGTGACCCCTGAATCGAAAGGCGGAACAGCCCGATGGCAGGGGGAAACCTACGCTTTCTGTTCGGACAAGTGCCGGGTCAAGTTCGTTGCCGATCCCGAACACTATCAGCACCCCGAGCCGCCATCTGCAGAAGTAGAGGCCGCCGCAGCAGAAGCCGTCTACACCTGTCCGATGCACCCCGAGGTAGAGCAGCTGGGGCCCGGCTCCTGTCCCATTTGCGGCATGGCCCTGGAATCAAAGGAGATCTCGACTGACACTCAGGATGATGGTGAACTGCGGGACATGAAGCGCCGCTTCTGGGTCAGTCTGGCTCTGTCCGTTCCGGTGTTGATCCTTGCCATGGGGCCGATGTTCAACCTTCCACTGGAGCAGCTCGCCTCCCGGCGGACGCTCGGCTGGGCCGAGCTGGTGCTGGCCACCCCGGTCGTGTTGTGGGGAGGCTGGCCGTTCTTCGTGCGTGGCTGGCAGTCGTTGATCAACCGCCACCTCAACATGTTCACGCTCATCTCCCTGGGAGTGGGAGTAGCCTATTTATACAGTCTCGTCGCAATCTTTTTCCCTGGCCTCTTTCCTGCAGCATTTCGAAGCGCCGATGGCGAGGTCGCCGTCTATTTCGAAGCGGCGGCGATCATCATCGTTCTGGTGCTGGTTGGCCAGATTATGGAACTGCGGGCGCGTAGTCAGACTGGCGCGGCCATCCGAGCCCTGCTTGGTCTGGTACCAAAAACCGCGCGGAAAATAGATGCCGATGGTCAGGAGAAAGATATTCCTCTTGAACAGGTCCAACCCGGTGACCGTTTGCGCATTCGCCCTGGCGAGAAGGTGCCGACTGACGGAGTCGTGGTCGAAGGAAAAAGTTCTGTTGATGAATCGATGGTCACCGGAGAACCGATCCCGATAGAAAAAAGCGCTGGCGAGCTCCTGATTGGCGCCACGGTCAATGGTACCGGGTCTCTGATCATGGAAGCGCA
>JBPPMB010000108.1:0-2382 GCA_051305855.1 Desulfuromonadales bacterium | reverse complement strand
GCGACCCCGGAACCTCAGGGTCACCTTGGCTTTATCACCGTTCTCAAGAAAGCGGGTGATATTTCGCAACTTGATCTGATAATCCGCGTCGTCCGTGCCAGGGCGGAATTTCATTTCCTTGACCTGGGTTTGCTTCTGCTTCTTGCGCTGAACGGCGAGCTGCTTTTTGGTTTCGAAGATCTGCTTGCCATAATCCATGATCTTGCAAACCGGCGGCTCACCATCCGGCGCAATCTCGACTAGATCTAACGTCAGCGCTTCAGCCTGTCGCAGGGCGTCAACAGTGGCGACAATGCCGACCTGTTGTCCATCGGCCCCGATCAAGCGAACTTCGGCAACATCAATTTCGTCATTTAGCCGGGGGCGTTTCCCCTGCCCCTTGGCGTAATCTTTTTTAATAAACTTATCTCCGCGTACGTTAAGGGAATCTTCGCCCGCGCTGCCACACCACCGTTTCGAGGTGACCGGCAAACGCCTCGGCAGGCATGCTGCCCAAGTCTTCGCCATCACGGGTGCGTACTGCGAGGGTCTGTGTTTCGACCTCCCTATCGCCGACAATCAGCAGATAGGGAACCTTCTGAATTGTGTGTTCACGGATTTTAAAGCCGATCTTCTCGTTTCTCAAGTCGTTTACGACCCGGAAGCCCTTGTTTTTCAAAGCTTGTGTCACTTGAACCGCATAGTCGGCCTGATTATCGGTGATGTTCAACACCACCGCCTGCTCAGGCGCCAACCAAACCGGGAACGCGCCTTCATAATGCTCGATAAGAATGCCGATGAAACGCTCGAACGAACCCAGGGCCGCGCGGTGAAGCATCACCGGAACCTTGCGCGACCCATCATCGGCCACGTATTGAGCGGAGAGCCGTCCAGGCATCGAAAAGTCGACCTGTATGGTGCCCAACTGCCAGACCCTGCCAATACTGTCTTTCAGCGAGAATTCGATTTTCGGCCCATAGAAAGCGCCCTCTCCCGGCAGCAACTCCCAGCGCAAGCCCTTGCTGTCCAGCGCCTCCGCCAAGGCTTGCTCCGCCCTGTCCCAATCGGCGTCGCTACCGACCCGGTTTTCCGGACGCGTCGATAATCGATAAATCACCTCGTCAAACCCGAAGTCCGCGTAGACACTGTGGAGAAAATCGATGAACCGCGCCACTTCCGGCTGAATCTGTGCCTCGGTGCAAAAAATATGGGCATCGTCCTGGGTGAAGCCGCGCACGCGCATCAAGCCGTGCAGGGATCCGGACGGCTCGTTGCGGTGGCACGAACCGAATTCCGCGAGGCGCAAGGGCAGCTCGCGATAGCTCTTGAGCCCCTGATTGAAGACTTGACTGTGACACGGGCAATTCATCGGCTTGATCGCAAACGCGCGGTCGTCGATGGTCAGCGCAAACATGCCGGCGGCAAATTTATCCGCATGCCCGGATCGTTCCCACAGGCTGAAGTCCACGACCTGGGGTGTTTTTATTTCCCGGTAACCACCGTCACCCTGGCGAGCCCTCATGTACTGCTCGATGGCAATATAGATCGTCCAACCGCGGGGATGCCAGAACACCATGCCCGGCGCCTCATCCTGCAGATGAAACAGATCGAGCTTCTTGCCAATCTTGCGATGATCCCGCTTTTCGGCCTCCTCAATGCGAAACAGATAGGCTTTCAGCTCCTTGCTGCTGGTCCAGGCCGTGCCGTAGATGCGCTGTAGCATCGCGTTGTTGCTATCGCCTCGCCAATAGGCACCGGCCAGCTTGGTCAACTTGAACGCCTTGATTCTGCCCGTGCTCGGCACGTGGGGGCCGCGACACAGATCGATGAAATCGCCTTGGCGATACAGCGACAATGCCTCGTCTGTGGGGATCGAGGCGATGATTTCCGCCTTGTAGGCCTCGCCCAGATTGCGGAAAAAATCCACCGCTGTATCGCGCGCCATCAGCTCACGGGTAACCGTGTAATCCCGTTCGGTAAGCTCGGTCATCCTGCGCTCAATTGCCACCAGATCTTCCGGCGTAAATGGTCGCTCGAAAGCAAAATCGTAATAGAAGCCGTCTTCGATGACGGGGCCAATGGTGACCTGAGCCGAGGGGAACAGTTCTTTGACCGCCTGTGCCAGCAAGTGCGCGCAGGAATGGCGAATCACTTCCAGTGCTTCCGGCTCGCGGTCAGTAATGATCGCGAGCTGCGCGTCGGCGCTGATCAAAAAAGACGTATCGACCAGAGTTCCATCGATTTTGCCGGCGAGTGCCGCCTTGGCGAGGCCTGGGCCTATGCTACGGGCAACATCAATGACCGAAACCGGGCGATCAAAACGACGCTCACTGGCGTCGGGGAGAGTGATAACTGGCATGGCGAGATCCTTTCCAGTGGTGGCCCCTACCAAAGGCCACTTGG